>NZ_LATD01000126.1 GCF_000981895.1 Streptomyces odonnellii
CACGGCAGTTCAGCCCACCGGCAGATGCCGTGCCCGGCCCTCCCGCCCCCGCAGCCGGGGCGTGAACGTCGCGTGGAAGATGGTCGAGGCGGCACCCACCGCCGCCGCCTCAGCGCTGAGTACGGAGGGCTCGACCTCGACTCGGCGCAGTCTTCGGGCCGTTGGGAACTCATTGACCGTACGGGCGATCTCGTCCAGGTAGAAGCCCGCGACATCCTCGGTGAAGAAGGGCCCGCCGAGCACGATCAGATCGATGTCCAGCAGATCGACCAGGCCCAGCGCCCCGCGCCCCACCGCCTGTGCCACCTCCCGTACGGCACCCACCGCCGCCGGGTCGCCCGCGGCGGCGGCCTCGCCCACCGCCAGATAGGCCGCGGTACTTCCCGAAGTGGTGCTCCCCGAAGCGGTACTTCCAGCAGCGACACCCCTCAAAGCGGTGTTCCCCGGGGCCGTGGTGGCCGGGGCCGTCGTGCCCGACGCCCTCGCCACGGGCCGCATTCCGCCCCGTACCGCCAGATCCGGCACCGACACCGGCGGATTGCATTCGGGCAGGATCTCCGGCCGGCCGTCCTTGCCCACCCGCCCCAGCGCGATCGCGCAGAGCTGCCCGAACTCCCCGGCGTTGGAGCTGATCCCCCGGTAGATGTCACCGTTGAGATAGAGCCCGGTGCCCACGCCCGTACCGAGATACAGATACGCGAAGTCCCTGGCCCTGCGGTCCCGGCCGATCCAGCGCTCCCCGGCGGCGGCCGCGGTGGAGTCCTTCTCCATCAGGACGGGACACGGGAAGTGGTCCTTCAGCAGATACAGCAGCGGCAGATCGCCCCACGCCGACATCAGCGGCGGCCCCAGCACCGTGCCCGAGGCGATGTCGACCGGCCCCGGCACGGCCACCCCGATGCCCAGGAAGCCGTCCTCCCGTACCGCGCCGCGTGCCTCGGCGAGTGTCTCGCGGCCCAGCGCGGCCACCCGCTCCACGAACTCCGCGGGATCGGTGTCGGGGGTGACCGGCCGGGTACGGGTGCACACGATCGCCCCGTCCAGGTCGATGACGACGGCGGTCAGCACCTCCGGGTCGATATGGATGCCGAGCGCGTGCGCCGCCGTACCACAGAGCCGCACCGGTGTCCGGGGCTTGCCCGAGGTGGCGCGCCGCTGGGCGTCCTCGATCAGGATGCCGCGGTCCAGCAGCGAGCGCGCGATCCGGGAGACCGACTGCTGGGTCAGGCCGGTACGGTGCGCGATCTCGCCCCGGGTGATGGTGCCCGAGAGCCGTACCGTCTCGATGACCACGCACTCGTTGAACGAGCCGAGGTCGATCTGGTTGACCCCGCTCCACGACTGGCTCCGCGCCGGGCCGCCGGCCGGTCCTGCCGGGTGGCGGGCGGCGAGATGCCCGGCCACGTTCTCGCGCAGCCAGCGCACCGCCGTGCACGGCCGGTCGGACCGCGCGGTGGCATAGCGCTCCAGTTCGGCCGCGAGATCGAGATAGACCCGGCGCGAGGACTCGGGATGGCTGGTGCTGTCGAGCGCGATCATGGCCCGCAGGAAGGTACGCCAGCTCGACCGCGCCGGGATCTGATGACACGTCACCTCACCTTCGTACGAAGGCGGTACGGACCCGGAGCCGGCATCCCAGAGTGTGATCGCGTGCAGGCCCAGGTCCGGATGGCTGCGGCCGGCCTCCGCGAGATACTCCGCCAGACCGTCCGCCCCGCCCGTCCCGGGTCCGCCGTCCCGTCCGTCCTGGCGCGCCTTCGCCGCCGACAGCGCGGCCTCCAGCGCCCGGTCGAGACCGGCCAGCACCTCCGTACCGATCACCGTTCCGGCGGCGGCCGGCCGGTCGGTGCCCCGCCGGGTCCCCGCGAGCAGTACCGCGCGCAGCGGGTCCACGTACAGTCCCATCACCCACACCGCGGCGGCGGGCAGCGGTGGTCTGGTCGGTACGGACGGGGCGCGCGCCTCGTCGGGGCCGAGCCGCCAGCGCCGCCGGATCCCCGCGACCGTGGCGTGCGAGAGCCCCAGCTCCCTGGCGACCGCGCGGGACGCGCCGCTGCCGCCGGGCGCCAGCAGCGTACGGGTCACCACCTCCGCCTCGTCGACGGTGGCCGGTCTGCCGGTGCGCGGCCGGTGTTCGAGCCCGTCGAGCCCCGCGCTCGTCCAGCGCTGCCGCCAGCTCCCCACGGTCTGCCGGGACACCCCGAGCCGACGGGAGATCTCGGCGTCGCGGAGCCCGTCGGCGGCGAGCAGGACGACGCTCGCACGGGTCGCGAGCGCGCCGCCCTCCTCGGCCCAGCGGCGCAGCACGGCCCGGTGCTCGGGGGCCAGCGGGTCGGCCGGAGCCGCCGGGCCGGCCGGGGCCGGTGAGCCGTCGAGGCCCGCGCCGAGCGGGGCCTCAGGCACGGCCACCCCCGGCCCGGCCGTCCCCGCGCACCAGCCGCAGGGTGAGGATCTGGAACGGCCGCAGCGTCAGCGCCACCGAGCCGTTCCTGTACGGGCGGTCCGCGAGTGTCTCCTCCAGCAGATCGGTCTCCCGGGCGCCCACGACCGGGAAGGCGGCGGTGAGCGCCGTACGGACCCGGCCGCCGCGCGACTCGTAGAGCCGTACGATCACATCCCCCGAGCGGTCGTCGGCGAGCTTCACCGCCTCCACCACCACATCCGGATGGTCCACCGACACCAGTGGCGCCCCGGCGGGCCCGGCGGCCCCCGGGCGCAGCGGCAGGGCGAGGGCGTACCCCTCGGCGATCGCCTCGCCGACTCCGGCCCCGGGCCGCAACGTGTGGCGGAAGACCTGGGGCCCGCGGTCGGCGTGCGGATCGGGGGAGTGCGGGGCGCGCAGCAGGGAGAGCCCCACGGTCGTGGTGGTGCCGGCGTCCTCGCGGGTGTGGCGCGAGACGTCGTACCCGTATGCCGAGTCACCGGCCAGCGCGACACCCCAGCCGTGCTCGCCGACATGGATCCAGCGGTGCGCCCAGAGTTCCGGACCGGCCGCGTCCGGGCCGGAGTTGTGGTGCGTCGGCCGCTCGACATGGCCGAACTGGATCTCACCCGTGCTGTGTTCGGCGTGCACGTCCAGCGGCCAGACGGCCTTGAGAAGGGTGTCCCGCTCGCGCCAGTCGACCTCCGTGGCGACGCTCAGCACGCGGCTGCCCGCCGTCAGGGACAGCTCCTGCTCGATGGTGGATCTGCCGGTGCTCCGCACCACCCGTACCGACGCCAGCAGCGGGCCGCGCGCGGTCACTTCGACCTCGCAGGCGCGGTCCAGGTCCCGGCCGGTGCGGTGGTAGTGGGGGTCCAGACGCCAGGCGCCGCCGCGCGGCGCGTCGTCGCGGTGCAGCCGCAGCAGATTGCCGACGGCACCGGGTGCGATGGCGTCCCGGCCGGTGCTCAGGTCCAGCACGGAGCGTACGAGCCCCTCGGCGTCGAGACGGACCTGCAGCAGCCCGTTGTCCAGCAGGACTCCGCCGCCCTCGGCGGGCCGGGCGCTCACCGGCGCGACCCCCGCGGCCTCTTCGGCGCCCACCGGACCACGGCCCAGCGCGGGTGCCCCGGCCGGCACCGCGATCCGGCCGTCGGCGAGCCGCTGACCGCCCTGCGCGGGCCGGTCCCCGTCGAGGACGACCACCTCGCGGCGGGCGTACGGACCCGCGTTGAAGACAGCGGTTTCCGCGTCGGGCGCGCCGACCGCGCGGCGCACGAGCTGTTCGAGACCCCGGTGGATCTCGCGGTGGGCACGCTCGGCCTCCTGGTGCGCCCAGGCGATCGAGGTGCCCGGCAGGATGTCATGGCTCTGGAGCAGCAGGACCTTCTTCCAGAGCGCTTCCAGCTCCTCGTACGGATACGGGATGCCGTCCCGCACCGCGGCCGTCGCCGACCACAACTCGGCCTCGCGCAGCAGGGATTCGGCGCGCCGGTTGCCGCGCTTGGTGCGCGCCTGGCTGGTGTACGTACCACTCCTGGCCGGTGCGGACAGCTCGCCGCGCCACACCGGGGTGTCCGCCCGCTCGTCGAGGGCGTCGCGGAAGAAGTGCGACGGATGCCGGATTCCGACCCGGGGCGAGCCTTCGAGATCGGCGAGGCGGCGGGCGCGCTCCAGGGCCTCCCGGGTGGGCCCGCCGCCGTCCGCCTGGCCGAAGGGCAGCAGGGAGCGGGTGCCCGCGCCACGGCCGGTCGTGTCGGCGAAGGAGGCGAGGCCGGTGACGCCGGTGAGGCCGAAGTCCTGGGCGGCGGGCGGAAGATGGCTGAACAGACGTGTGCCGTCGAGCCCCTCCCACCAGAAGGCACCCTGCGGCACATCGCCCGACGCCGCCCGGCCGCCGAGGAACCAGCGGGCTCCCGCCAGCGCGGCCACCTGCGGAAAAGCGGCGCTCATCGTGAGGGAGCCGGGCAGCCAGACCCCGTCGGTGTCACCGCCCAGCTCCTCGCGGTGGAAGCGCCGCCCGTACACGAACTGCCGTACCAGCGCCTCGCCGCCGGGCAGCGCGCCGTCGGCCTCCACCCACATCCCGCCCACCGGCGCCCAGTTGCCGTCGGCGACGGCCTTGCGCACCCGCTCGAAGACATGCGGGTGGTGGTCCTTCATCCAGGCGTACCGCTGGGCCGAGGCGGCGGCGAAGATCAGCTCCGGGTACTCGTCGGCCAGCGCGGTCATCGTGCTGAAGGCGCGTGCGGTGCTCCGTACCGCCTCCCGCGCGGGCCACAGCCGGGCCGGGGCCTCGGGGACGTGGCCGACGGCGGCGACGGTGTGCGCCGACTCATGGGCGCGACGGGCGAGTACGGGGGCGAGGACCGCGCGGGCGGCCCCCGCGGTGCCGGCCACATCGCGCGGATCGACGGCGTCCACGGCCAGTTCCAGGGCGTGCAGGATCTCGTACCGGCGGGGGAGTTCCAACGGGAGGGCGCGCATCAGGCCGTCGAGGACATCGATGTCATGGATGAGCTGCCAGATGTCCTCGTCGCGGACGGCGAGATCGGCGCGGAGCAGCCGGTGCAGCGGCTCGTCGCCCGCGGTGACCGGATCGCCGTACGCCGTGCCGGTGCCGGATTCCGCGTCGATCGGGGGATTGGCGGCGGCCTCGACGAGCAGCCGGACCTGCTCGCCGCCGCTCGCCGCCGTCGAGACGGTCAGGGACCGGTTGAGCGGGTGCAGGCCCTGGAGGGGAGTGCCGTGCGCGTCATGGACGAGTCCCTCGGCACGGCTGTCGAAGCCGAGGTCGAAGACCGCCTCCACCCGCCGGCCGGCCCAGCGCTCCGGGACGGTGGCACGGACCTGGAACCAGGTGGTGGACCAGGGGCGGCCCCACGCGTCCCCGACCACAAAGGGCGTGTAGTCGGCGCGCAGGGCCACACCGACGGGGACCGGCTCGCCGGGAATGTGCCAGGCGCCGACCTCCATCGGAAGCCGTCCGGTGTAGAGCGCGGGGCGCAGACGGGCGGCGAGGAAATGGGCTATCCGCTCTTCTCCGGACTTCCTGCGGTCATGCATGGGCGGCCCTTCCTGTCCAGCCAGTAACCGCCATGTAAAACCAAGAGTGTTATCAAGTCAACGCCTTTCCCCATTCCTTCCAGTGCCAGGTGATAAGGGCCTGATGGGCGGCTGTCAGGTCAATTAATGGCCGAATAGTGAAGGCCCCGGAAAGTAATTGAATTGACGTTACGCGGGCGTGCTCAGCCGGTCCGCCCGCTCATCCGCTCACCGGTTCCGGCCTGGCGCAGGTGCTCTCCACCGGCAGTGCCCTGCCCTCGCGCGCCGATGCGAGCAGGGTCAGCATGATGTCGAGGACATGGCGCGACAGTTCGGCCGACGCCCGGTGCGGACGGCCCGTGGCGAGCGCCTCGGCCAGATCCGCGAGACCGGTGCCGCGCCCGGCTCCGGCGTATCCGGCGGACACGGGAAGGGTTTCCCAGTCGCCGCTGCCGCGGTGGAGTGCGACGGGCCCGTCGAAACCGTTCGGGTCGGGTACCGAAAGGGATCCCCCGGTGCCGTGCACCTCGATCCTGGGCAGCCGCGCCGCATGGATGTCGAAGCTCATCACCAGGGTGGTGAGCGCCCCGCTCGCATGGTGCAGTACGCCGGTGACATGCGTGTCCACCTCGACAGCGAACCTCTCGCCCGCCCGGGGGCCGCTGCCGATCTCCCGCTCGGCGCGGGGCCGGGAGGCCGCGCCGGTCACCCGGGCGACCGGGCCCAGCAGATGGACGAGGGCGGAGAGGTAGTAGGGCCCCATGTCGAGCAGCGGTCCGCCGCCGGGCCGGTAGTAGAACTCCGGGTCCGGGTGCCAGCGTTCATGCCCCGGGGTGGTCATGAAGGCCGTCGCGGCGACCGGCGTGCCGATCAGCCCGTCGTCGACCGCCCTGCGCGCCGTCTGGATCCCCGTACCGAGCACGGTGTCGGGCGCGCAGCCGATCCGCACCCCCGCGGCCCCGGCGGCGGCCAGCATGGCGTCCGCCTCGGCGAGGGTGGCGGCGAGCGGCTTCTCCCCGTACACGTGCCGGCCCGCGGCCAGCGCGGCCAGGGCCACCTCGGCGTGGACCGCGGGGATCGTCAGATTCAGTACGGCGTCGACATCTGGGCGCGCCGCCAGCTCGGCCACCGAGCCGCTGACCGCGACTCCGGGGACCCGGTCGGCGACCGCCCCGGCGCGGGCGGGATCGAGATCCGTGACGGCCGTCAGGACCACACCGTCCAGCCGTTCCAGGGTGTCCAGATAGGCGCCGCTGATCTTGCCGGCGCCCACCATCCCGATCCTCAGCGGCTCGCCCACAGCAGTCCCCTCTCGGTGAGTGTCCGTACCTCCGGCACGTCGAAGTCGTCCGGCTTGTGACCGATCGCGGAGACGAAGACCCGGCCCGCGCCCCATGTCCTGGTCCAGACGGCGGGCATGGTGACCGGCCGCGCCCGGTCCTCGTCGGCCGCGAACTCCGTGGTCGCGAGGACATCGATCAGCGGGTCGGTGAGCATCCAGTACTTCTCGGTGTGGACCTGGAAGGAGCCGAGTCCGGCGATGACCGGATGGGCGTCGTGTTCCCGCGCCGGTGTGACGGTGTGGTCGGAGAAGCCGGGCGGATGCATCAGGAACTGCCCGCCGGTCAGAAGCTGATAGCCGACATCGCCGCGGAAGGAGTCGACGATTCCGCCGTGCCAGCCGGCCAGTCCGGTGCCCGCGCGGACGGCCGCGGTGAGCCCGGCGCTCTGCTCCGCGGTGATCTCGCCCATGGACCAGCACTGCACCACCAGATCGGTGGCGGCCAGGAGTTCGGCGTCGGCGTAGACATCGAGGGTTGCGGAGGTACGTACGGTGAAGCCGCGTGCGCGCAGGAAGGGCAGGAACAGCTCCGTGATCACCACGGGCTGGTGGCCCTCCCAGCCGCCGCGGACGACAAGTGCCTTGCGGTCTCCGGAGGTTTCGGAGGTCACGGTCGTTGCACGCTCCCATCGGTGCTGCGCAGCAGGGCCCAGCGGTCGTGTTCCAGCGGTTCGGGTACGGGGTGGCGGCGGGCGGCGGCCTCGTCGAAGTCGACACCGTGCCCGGGGGTCTCATGCGGAGTGAGGCCGCCGTCCCGGGCGGTGACGGTGCCGGGGAAGACCTCGGCGACCGCCGGTTTGAAGACCGCGGCCTCCTGGACCCCGAAGGCATGGCTGCTGATGTCCAGCGCGAGGGTGGCGGCCTGGGCGACGGGGCTGACATCGGCGGGGCCGTGCGGGGCGAGCCGTACCCCGCGCAGCTCGCAGTAGGCGGCCAGTTTGCGCACCGGGGTCAGCCCGCCCAGGGTCGGGATCCGTACCCGGGCGAAGTCGATGACCGGCACGGGACCGTCGAGCAGTGCCAGGAACTGGCCGGTGTCGCTGAAGAGTTCACCGACGGCGAGCGGTACGGAGGAGCCCGCGCGCACCCCCGCGAAGTGCGCCGAGTCCTCCGGGGCGAGCAGGTCCTCGACGAAGTACAGCCCGGCCCCCTCGACCCGGCGCAGGAAGTCGCGCGCCTGCCGGGGATCGAGCCGCTCGTGCACATCGTGGAGCAGCTCCGTGCCGTCGCCGACCCGGGCCCGTACCTCGGTCAGTACGGCCGGTACGGTCCTTACGTACGCGGCGGAGTCCCAGGGCACCGCGCGGTGGCGCAGCGCCCGGCCGTCGGGCGTGCCGCCCGCGCCGGTGCCGTAGGTGTCCGAACCGGGCACCGCCGCCTGGACGCGGACATGCCGGTAGCCCCGCTCCCGCGCGGCGGTCACCTTGTCGGCGATCTCCGCGGCGTCGGTGCCGTCGACATGGGTATAGGCGTCGGCGCGGGTACGGACCCGGCCGCCGAACAGCGAGTACAACGGGGCGCCGAGCCGCTTCGCCTTGAGGTCCCACAGGGCGACGTCGACACCGCCGAGGGCGTTCCCGGTGATCGAACCGCCGCGCCAGTAGGCGCTGTTGAGCATCAGCCGGTGCAGGTCCTCGATGTCGTCGGGATCACGCCCGACGAGCAGCGGCGCCAGATAGGCGTCGAGCACGGACCGTACGGCGAGGGTGCGCTGAGGGTCGCTGGCGCACCCCAGGCCGTACAGCCCCGGGTCATTGGTCTCCACCCGGACGATGAGATGGGGACAGCCGTGCGGGGCTGTCAGAAAGGTGCGTACGGCCGTGATGCGGACCTTGGCGCCGCGTTCCTCGACCCAGGGCGCGGGGGCGAGAAGGGCGGGGGCAGCGGGATCAGTGGGGACAGCGGGAGGGACGGAGCGGGCATCGGGCTGAGCCATGCGAACTCCAGCGTACGGATAGCAGAATGATGTACCGCCATCCGAACGTAGGGAGGTCGACTTTCATTTGTCAATGACTCTACCAAATATGGCCCCCGAAGGGCTCAGTGCTGTCCCAGCCGCTTGAGCAGAGTGCCCAGTGAGTGGGCCGCCTCGGTGACCGCGCGGGCCACCTCCTCGGCGCGCGCGTCGTCCATCCGGCTCTTGGGCGCCGAGCAGCTGATCGCGTCGCCGCCGCCCTGGCCGGTGCCGAGCGCCACGGCCACACACCGGATGTCCGGCGAGTTCTCGCCGTCGTCCATCGCCCACCCCCGCAGCCGGGCCTCCGCGAGCTGGCCCAGCAGCGCCTCGGGATCGGTCACCGTGTCCGGAGTGAGCCGTTCCAGCGGCCAGTTGAGACGCATACGCACCTCGGCCGCGTCGTACTGGGAGAGCATCGCCTTGCCCAGCGCGGTGGCGTGCGCGGGAAGTCTGCGGCCCACCGCCGAGTACATCCGCAGCGCGTGCCGCGACTCACGTTTGGCCAGGTAGACCACGTCCGTACCGTCCAGTCTGCCCAAGTGCACCGACTCGCCCGTCTCCTCGGCGAGCGCGTCGAGCACCGGCCCCGCGAGGCTCGCGACATCGTCTCCCTCCAGATACGCGGTCCCCGTCAACAGGGCTTTGAGGCCAAGGCTGTAGCGGGTCCCCGACGGGTCGAGGTCCACCCAGCGCCGTGCCTCCATCGTGCGCAGGATCGCGTGCAGACTGCTCTTGGGCACGGCCATCGCGCCGGCCATCTCGGCGAGTGAGAGCCGGGCGCCCTCCGCGCCGAGCAGTTCGAGCACCTCCAGTACCCGAGCGGCGGACTTGACCTCTTCGGGCCTGCGCCCGCGCGCTGCTGCTGCCACCGATTCCACGGAACCTCCGCTTCCCGCACCGGCGCCCCTCGGCGATCCGGTCAGCACGAAATCTCGACGTGCGTCTTGACGCTATATCACCCCGACCATAAGTTCAGTCACTCCAACGTCATTCGGTCTTCTGAACGGTTAATCCTTAGGCAGGGGCCATGCGCATACCTTTTTCGCGGAATGTCCGGCTCGCGGTGGTCGCGGCGGCAACCGCCCTCTCACTGACCACCCTTGCCGCCTGCGGCAGTTCGTCCGACTCCGGCGGGGACTCGTCCTCGCTGGAGATGTGGACGTTCAAGCAGTCGCATGTCGGCGCGCTGCGCGCCGCGGCGGCCGAGTTCAAGAAGCAGACGGGTATCTCGGTCAAGGTCGAGGCCTACACCCCCGACGACGCGTACACCACCAAGGTGCAGAGCGCGGCCAAGACCGGTGATCTGCCGGATGTGCTGGAGGTGCACTCCGACGGCGAGGACCGGGTCTTCGGCGCCGCCGGGATCGCGGCCGACATCAGCGGCGACTTCAAGGGCGACTGGGCCGCCCGTATCCAGCAGCCCGTACAGCAGTCCGGACTCGTCACAGAACAGCGCTTCAAGGACTCCCAGCCCGAGACCGCCAAGGACCACGGCATCGAGAACGGCGCCCGCTACAGCGTGCCGCTCACCGTGGGCACCTTCGGCATCGTCTACGCCAACAAGAAGATGCTCGCCGAGGCGGGTATCACCGAACCCCCCGCCGACTGGCAGGAGTTCCTCGACGCGCTCAAGGCCACCACCGCCAAGAACCCCACCACCGGCGGTCTCGCCCTCGGCCTCAAGGTCCAGGCCACCGGACTGACGTGGGTCCTCCAGCCGCTCGCCTTCAGCCAGCTCGGACAGCAGGGGTACGAGGCGCTCTTCGGCCAGGACCAGAGCGCCGACTTCGGCTCGCCCAACGGGATCAAGGTGCTGAGCCTGTACGACCAGTTGACGCCGTACTGGATGCCGGGCGCCCAGAGCCTCACCATCGACGAGGCGGACCAGGCCTTCGCCCAGGGCAAGGCCGCCTTCGACGTCGGCGGCACCTTCACCCTCGCCTTCCTCAAGCAGAACGGCATGAACCCCGAGGACGTCATCACGTTCGCCCTGCCCTCCCTGAAGGACGGCGCCGTACCGGACCGGGCGCTCGGCCCGCTCGCGCTGACCGGCCTCAGTGTCACCGCCACCAGTGAGCAGCCCGACAACGCCAAGAAGTGGATGGAGTTCCTCTCCACCCCGAAGGTCGCCGCCAAGTTCGCCAAGGACGCGTCCGACGTGCCCGCCACCGAACTCGGCGCGGACTCCGCCACCGTCCTCGGCCCGGCGCTCTCCGCCATGGTCGAGAGCTTCAAGGGCACCCCGCAGAACACCTACGACCCCAACCGCGGCAACGAGTTCCGCGCACCGGGCTACGAGCAGGACGACGCCGGCGCGATCCTCGCCGACCTCAGCCCGCTCAAGCAGCAGTCCGTCGAGCAGACCGCCAAGAAGCTCCGTGAGCTGAACGCCTCCTTCTGGGCGGCGGCGCAGTGACCATGGCTCCTGGCGCGGTGACGGAGGCGCCGGCGGCAGGTGAGACATCCCGTCGGCGCCCGCGTTCGTACGAGGCGCTCACCGGCTACCTGTTCGTCGGCCCCGCCGTGGTCCTGTTCTGCGTCATGGGCCTGTACACCGTCGGCTACGGCTTCGCGCTCAGCTTCGCCACCTGGAACGGCTTCACCCCGAACTGGAAGTGGGTCGGTCTCGACAACTACGCCGACCTGCTGTGGCGCAGCCCCGTCTACGCGCCCCGGGTCCGGAACGCCGCGCTCAACACCCTCTGGGTCATGATCTCGGCCCCGGCCCTGACCGTCGCGGTCTCCTTTCCGCTGGCCGTCCTGCTCAACCGCGTCCGGCGCTTCCAGTCGGTGCTGCGCTCGGTGTACTTCCTGCCGTACGTGACCAGCGGGGTCGCGGTCTTCTTCGCCTGGCAGTACATCCTCCAGCCGGACGGCGCCATCAACGCCCTGCTCGGCAGCGTGGGTCTCGGTTCCCTCCAGCAGCCGCAGGGCTGGCTCGGCAATCCGTCCACGGCCCTGCCCACCATGATCGTGGTGACGGTCTGGGGCCTGGTCCCGGTCGCGATGCTCCTCTATCTCACCGGACTCCAGAGCATCGACCGCAGCGTGCTGGAGGCCGCGGAGCTGGACGGCGCCGGCTGGTGGCGTACCAACGCCTCGGTGATCTGGCCGCTCGTACGTCCCATCACCGCCGTGGTGACCCTGCTCAATCTGCGGGAGTCCCTCCAGGGTTTCCAGACCTTCCTGGTGATGACCAACGGCGGCCCCGGCGACCACACCAATGTGCTGGGCCTGGAGGCGTACCGCCTCGCCTTCCTCAAGCAGCTCGCTCCCACCCTGGGGCTCGCCAGCGCGCTCGGCTGGATCCTGTTCGCCGCGGCCCTGGTCCTCGCCCTGATCAATCTGCGCGCGCTGCGGAGCAGGACATGACGCCCCGGAGCGGAACATGACATCGCGGAGCACCACATGACATCGACATCCCTCGCGGCGCGCCCCGGCCCGCCGGACGAGCGCGCGGCGCGTACCCGCCGGCTGGTCGCCCGTTCCGTCGTCGGCGTACTCCTCGCCCTGTACGGAATCGTCAGCGTCTACCCGTTCCTGTGGATGGTGTCGGCGGCCTTCAAGAACCAGATCGAGGTCGTACGCGGCGGACATCTCATCCCCGACGACCCGACGCTCTCCACCCTCGTGGACACCTGGAACAAGCTGCACTTCTTTGACTTCTTCCTGAACAGCCTGCTGGTCACCGGCTATACGGTGGTGCTCACCCTGGTGATCTACGCGGCGGCCGGCTACGCCTTCGCCGTGCTGCGCTTCCCCGGCCGGGGCTTCCTCCAGAAGCTGTTCGTGTCGCTGCTGTTCGTGCCCGGCATCACGGTGATGCTGCCGATCGTGCTGCTGGAGAACACCCTGGGCCTCCTCGGCACCCACTTCGGACTGGTGCTGCCCTTCGTCAACGGCGGCGCACCGCTGTCCATCCTCCTGATGACCGGGGCCTTCGCGGCCGTACCGGGCGAGCTGCGCGACTCGGCCCGTGTGGACGGCGCGGGCGAACTGCGGATCTTCGCCAGTGTCTATCTGCCGCTGGCCAGGCCCGCGCTGATCACGGTGGCGCTGCTGACGGCCATCCCGACCTGGAACGAGTTCCTGCTCACCCGGGTCTCGCTCAACGACCCGTCCACCTACACCCTGCCGCTGGGCCTCCAGACGCTCTCCGCCGAGAACGTGCCGCACTACAACAATCTGATGGCGGGCGCGCTGATCGTGGTCATCCCGGTGATCCTGCTCTTCCTGAGCCTTCAGCGGTACTTCGTCAACGGCCTGGTCGGGGCGGTGAAGGGCTGATGCGGGTGCTGGTCACCGGAGCCGCCGGCCATATCGGACAGTTCGTACGGGACAACCTGCTGGCCCGCGGCCACCTGGTCGTCGCCACCGATCTGATCCCCGTCGACGACCCGCGCGCCGAGGCGGTCCACACCGGTGATCTGCGCGACCCCGGACTGGTGCGCAAGGCCATGGACGGGGCGGACGCGGTCGTCCATCTCGGCGCGATCCCGCACCCCAAGTCGGACGACGCGAGCGACCTCTTCGCCACCAACTGCCTCACCGCGCACCGGGTGCTGGACGAGGCGGGCCGCTGCGGGGTGCGCCGGGTGGTGGCCGCCTCCAGCATGGCCGCCGTCGGTCTCGCCTGGTCGCCCGTACCGCAGTCGCCGCGATACGTCCCGCTGGACGAGGAGCATCCGACGCTCGTCCAGGACCCGTACGGACTGTCGAAGATCGTCCTGGAGGAGACCGCCCGCGCCACCCACCGCCGCTACGGCACGGACATCGTCTGTCTGCGGTTCCCCTTCACCGGCACCGGACAGCGGCTGCGCCTCCAGCTCGACGCCGTACGGGCCGATCCCGCGGCGCACCGCATGGACCTGTGGGGATGGCTGGACACCAGGGACGCGGCCGAGGCCGTCCGGCGGGCGCTGGAGACGGAGCTGTCCGGCTGCCATGTGCTCCAGGTGACCGCGCGCGACACCAGCTCGCCGGTGCCGACCGCCGAGCTGATGCAGCGATACCACCCCGGGGTGCCCGCCTTCGCCGAGCTGGCCGGCCACGGCTCGCTGTTCGACACCGGGGCCTGCGCCCGGCTGCTCGGATTCGTACCGCGGTACGACCGTCCGGGTTAGGCTGCGGAGGATTCGGACCCGGGGCGCGACGCCGGGCCAGGACGCAAGACCGGATACGGAGAACACGCACCATGGACACCGCCCCGCGCACCACCGGCGAACTCAGCTACCGGGACGCCACGGCGGCCGACACCGAGGCGCTGGTCGCCCTCATCGAGTCGGCCTACCGAGGGGACAGCAGCCGCCAGGGGTGGACCACCGAGGCGGACATCCTGGAAGGCCGGCGAACCGACCCGCGCGGGGTGCTGGAGGTCATCGAGTCGCCCGTCAGCAGGCTGCTGGCCGTGGAGCGCGACGGCGGGCTGATCGCCTGCTGCCAGCTCGAACACCGCGGTGAGGCCGCCTACTTCGGCATGTTCGCCGTGCTGCCCGGCGCGCAGGGCGGGGGTCTCGGCCGGCGGATCATCGCCGAGGCGGAGCGTCTCGCACGGCGGGACTGGGGGGTCCGCGAGATGCACATGACCGTGATCACGGTCCGCGAGGAACTGATCGCCTGGTACGAGCGGCGCGGCTACCGCCGTACGGGAAAGCTCCAGCCCTTCCCGTACGGCGACGAGCGGTTCGGCATTCCGCAGCGCGACGACCTGGCCTTCGAGCTGCTGGTCAAGCCGCTGGTGTGAGGGCACCGCGAGGTGCCGGCGTGATCAGGCACCGGACCCGCGCGTCAGGAATCGCGCGGCCCGCGACCACGCCCGCGGCGTGAGGCATCGCGCGGCCCGGGCCCGGGCGGCTCCGGCTCTCCCGCTCAGGCGGTGAAGCGGCCGGTGCGGCGGATCTCCGGGAAGTCCGTGGTCACCGCGTCCAGCTCGAAGGCGCGCGCGAGCCGTAGCTGGCTCTGGCTGTTCACCACCCAGCCGATCACCCGCAGCCCCTCGGCGTGCGCGCGCTCGACGACCTCCAGGGTCACCCTGCGGATGTTCAGGGCCAGCGAGGCGGCGCCCACCGCCCTGGCCCGTTCCACCACGTCCGAGCCCCAGCGGCTCGCGATCAGCACCGTCCGTACCCCGGGCACCAGTGCCGCGATCTCGGCGACCGCCCCGTCGTGGAACGACGACACCTCGACCCGTCCGGCGAGACCGCGCCGCCGTATCACCCCGGCCAGCGCCCGGGCCGCGGCCACGTCCTTGATCTCCGCCTGGAGCGGTGACCGCACGGCGTCCAGGACCTCCTCGAAGACCGGGACCCGCTGGCCGCCACCCGCGTCCAGCTCCCGCAGCTCGGCGAGGGTCCGGTCGGCGATCGCGCCCTTGCCGTCGGTCGTACGGTCCACTTCGGTGTCGTGCATGACGACGAGCGCGCCGTCCTTGCTCAGATGCAGGTCCAGCTCGATGGCGTCCATGCCGGCGCGCTCGGCCCGGACGAAGGACCGCAGGGTGTTCTCCGGCTCGACACCCATCACTCCGCGATGCCCGATGGTCTGGAAAGTCAAGATTCTTCTCGCTTCCGTCGACAGCGGCTCCAGCGGGGCAGCCTAGGCCCTGCCGGGCGGAAGGGACCCTGTCGCGCGCCGGGGAGCCCTGTGCCGCACGATGGAACTGTGTGTCCGGTCCCCGTAGTGCAGGAAAAATCGCGGTGACCATGCGGGTCCGCAGGATAATTTCTCACAGTCATTCTTGTACGGCGGAACAAGAGACCTATACGGTGTCTTTACGCCAAGATCTCGCGTGGAGGAAGTGACATGACGGAAATTCTTGCGCAGGACGCCGCATCCGGCACAAGCCGTGCTGCCGGTGCCGTTGTCGCCGCCCGGGTGGTCGAGCACCCGGCCTGGCCGCGGCTCAAGAATGCCGTCGAGGAGATCCGGCCCTGGCAGTCCGAGGACGGTTCGATCGACTTCGACACCGAGGGCGCGCCGTCGCGCGGTCTTGCCGAGGCGACGCTCGACCGGGTGATCGGCGCGGTGGAGGAGCTCTCCCCGCTGCTGCCGCACGACGCCGCGTACCACACCGCGCTCGTCGCGGACCTGCGCAAATGGGCGGACGGCGCCTTCGACGTCCCCGACTTCCTGGACTCGCTGCTCGCCTTCCAGCCCGCGGCCGACCGGCGTGACGGCCTCCAGCATCTCGCCGTCTTCCCCATGTACACGCAGAACGGCAACCCGGACCGCAATCTGGAAGCCGTCGTGCTGCGCATGGTCTGGCCCGAGTGGCTGGCCGAGCTGGAGCGCACCCGCTACGACAACCCGCTCTTCTGCGGCATCACCTTCGAGGACTTCACCGCCGGATACGACACCAACTCCGCGGTGTTCTTCCCGGAGACCATCGCCATGCGCGAGGTGCCCGAGCGGTTCACCTGGGGCGGGATCTTCTGTGACCGCGAGGCCGCCCGCTTCCGCCGTGTCACCGAGGCCGCGGTACGGACCCTCGGGGTCCGGCTGCCCGACGACATCGCCGAGATGGTCGGCGACCAGGACCGCTGCCAGCAGGCCTTTGTGCTCTGGGACATGATCCACGACCGTACCCACAGCCATGGCGACCTGCCCTTCGACCCCTTCATGATCAAGCAGCGCCAGCCGTTCTGGATGTACGGACTGGAGGAGCTGCGCTGCGACCTCACCGCGTTCCGCGAGGCGGTACGGCTGGAGGCGGACGGCGTTCAGCAGGGTCGCGACGTCCAGTACGCGGTGCTGTTCGACCGGATGTTCCGCTTCCCGGTCACCGGCGCGCGGGTGCGCAACTACGACGGTCTGGGCGGCCAGTTGCTCTTCGCGTATCTCCACCGGAACGATGTGCTCCGCTGGACCGACAACACCCTGCGCATCGACTGGGAGCGCGCGCCGGAGGTCACCAACCAGCTCTGTGCGCGTATCGAGGACCTCTACCGGGCCGGGATCGACCGCCCCAAACTGGTCCACTGGTTCGCCGCGTACGATCTCGTCTCCGAGTACCTCTCCCCGCATCCGGGCTCCCGCTGGGCCAAGGGTCCGGAGGCCCTCGACCTCACCCAGCCGCCCCGTAAGCTGGTCGACGACGTGCTGCCGGACGAGTTTCCGCTGAGCATGTTCTACGAGGCGCTTGCCAAGAAGCTGAAGAACGTGATCGCCTCCACCAAGGGGATCACCGCCACGAGCACCGAGCGAGCGGCCGCGTGAGCCCTCACCGGCGGGAGGCGGTACGCATGAACGAGAGCGGTGGGAACGGCGGTACGGGCGTGAGCGCCGGTACGGGCAGGTCCGGCGGCCGGGGCGGGAACGGCGGCGCGCTGGACGGCGCGGTCGTCGCGGTCGCGGGCGCCGCGGGCCCGGCCGGACAGGCGGCCCTGCTGCGGCTGGCCGAGGCGGGCGCCACCGTCGTCGCCGCCGACGCGGACCCGGCGCGGCTGGCGAAGGCCGTCGACGCGGCGCGGTACGCGCACGGCGGAGCCACCGTCACCGGCGACACCGTCGATCTGCTGGACCTCGCGGCCACCCGGGCCTGGGCGGACAGGACCGAGAAGGAGTTCGGCCGGATCGACGGACTCGTCCATCTCGTCGGCGGCTGGCGCGGCAGCGCCACCTTCGCCGCGACCGACCTCGCCGACTGGGACCTGCTGGAGAAGCTGCTGATCCGTACGGTCCAGCACACCTCGCTCGCCTTCCATGACGGGCTGCTGCGCAGCGACCGCGGCCGGTTCCTGCTGGTCAGCGCGGCGGGCGCGACAAAACCCACGGCGGGCAACGCCGCGTACGCCGCGGCCAAGGCCGCGGCCGAGGCCTGGACCCTGGCGCTGGCCGACGACTTCCGCAAGGCGGGGGGCGCGGAAGGGCCCCGGGCGGCGGCTGCCATCCTGGTGATCAAGGCGCTGGTGCACGACGCGCTGCGCGCCGAGCGCCCGAACGCCACGTTCGCGGGCTTCACGGACGCCACGGAGCTGGCCGAGGCCATCGCCGGGGTCTGGGAGCGGCCCGCCAGGGAAGTGAATGGAAAGCGCCTGTGGCTGACCCCCGAGCCGTGAGCCGTACGACCGACGCGCGCCGGCACCACGATCCCGAGGTGCGCGGCTTCGCCAGCGACAACTACGCCGGAGCCCACCCCGAGATCCTTGCCGCGCTCGCCGTCGCCAACGGGGGCCACCAGGTCTCGTACGGCGACGACGAGTACACGGAGCATCTCCGGCGGATCATGCACAGCCACTTCGGGCAGCACGCCGAGGTCTTCCCGGTCTTCAACGGCACCGGCGCCAATGTGGTGGCTCTCCAGGCGCTCACCGACCGCTGGGGCGCGGTGATCTGTGCCGAGTCCTCGCACATCAATGTCGACGAGTGCGGTGCCCCGGAGCGGGTCGGCGGGCTCAAGCTGCTGACCGTACCGACCCCGGACGGCAAGCTCACGCCCGAGCTGATCGACCGGCAGGCGTACGGCTGGGAGGACGAGCACCGGGCCATGCCGCAGGTCGTCTCGATCACCCAGAACACCGAGCTGGGCACGGTCTACACGCCCGCCGAGATCCGGGCGATCTGCGAACACGCCCATGAGCGGGGCATGAAGGTCCATCTGGACGGGGCGCGCATCGCCAACGCGGCGGCCTCGCTGGACGTTCCGATGCGGGCCTTCACCAACGCGGTGGGGGTGGACGTCCTTTCGTACGGCGGCACCAAGAACGGCATGCTGTTCGGCGAGGCCGTGGTCGTCCTCAACCCGGACGCGGTACGGGCGATGAAGCACATCCGCAAGCTGTCGATGCAACTGGCGTCCAAGATGCGCTTCGTGTCGGTGCAGTTGGAGGCCCTGCTCGCGGGGGACCTCTGGCTCCGCAACGCCCGGCACAGCAACGCGATGGCCCAGCGCCTCGCGGAAGGCGTCCGCTCGGTGGACGGCGTCCGGATCCTGCACCCCGTCGAGGCGAACGCGGTCTTCGCCCGCCTCCCCCACGAGGTGAGCCGCCGCCTCCAGCGCCGCTTCCGCTTCTACTTCTGGGACGAGAAGGCGGGCGACGTCCGCTGGATGTGCGCGTTCGACACTACGGAGGACGATGTCGACGCGTTCGTCCAGGCTCTCAAGGAAGAGATGGCGGCGTAACCTCAGTCATTGCATAGGTATGGGGCCGGGCGGAAATCCATTGGATTCCGTCCGGCACCCGTCCTAAGGTCACGGATATGCGGCTCATTCAGCGGAACCCTCAACTCTCGGCCTATCTCCCCGCCGACGAGGCCATCGATCACCGGCACCCGCTGGTACGGGAGACCGCGGCCGGCCTCCGTGCGACCAATCATGACGCATACTCATACGCCAAGGCGGCCTATGAATTCGTCCGCGACACCATCCCGCACTCCGGCGACGCGGACGATCCGCGGGTCACCTGGCGTGCCTCGGACGTCCTCGCCCGGCGCACCGGCATCTGCCACGCCAAGGCGCACGCCCTGGCCGCGCTGCTGAGGGCGGAGTCCATCCCCGCCGCCCTCTGCTATCAGCGGCTCGCCGACGACGACGGGACGAACCTCGTTGTCCATGGCCTGGTCGCGGTCAGGCTGCCGGGGCGGGAGCACTGGGCCCGGCAGGACCCGCGCGGCAACAAGCCGGGCGTGGACGCGCGGTTCTCGCTGGAGGGGGAGCAGCTGGCCTGGGCTGTGCGGCCGCAGTGCAATGAGGTGGACTATGCGGTGTTGTATGATGCACCGCATCCGGTTGTGCTGAGCGCGTTGCGTGGCGCTGCCGACCGGACGGATCTCTGGCGGAAGCTCCCTGCCGCCCTCTGACAACCGCACCCGACCCTCCGACCGTCGTATCCGACCCTTTGTGACAGCCGCATCCGAAGCCGCACCCGAAAGTCCTGAGGCAGCACAGACCATGACCCTGACGCTCACCGTGTCCGACGAGGTGCGTGACCTCGCGCCCGGATTCACCCATCTCGTCGTCGAGGCCCACGGCCTGGTCAACGGGCCCAGCAACGCGGACAGTTCGGCGCTGCTGGACGACGCGGTGCGGCGGCTCGCCGCGCGGCTGGGCGGGCGGGCGCCGCACGAGGATCCGCATCTGGCCGCCTGGCGCGCGGTCTACAGCGCCTTCGGGGCCAAGCCGTCCCGTACCCGCAACTCCGCCGAGGCCCTCGCCAAGCGCGCCCTGTCCGAGGCCGGGCTGCCGCGGATCAATCTGCTCGTCGATCTCTACAACGCCGTGAGCGTCGCGCATCTCGTCCCGGTCGGCGGCGAGGACACGGACCGTATCGTCGGCGGAATGCGGCTCGTACGGGCCACCGGCGACGAGCCGTTCGTGACGGCGGCCGGGGGTGAGCCGGTGGTGGAGCACCCCGAGCCCGGCGAGGTGGTCTGGCGCGACGACGAAGGCGTGACGTGCCGGCGCTGGAACTGGCGCCAGGGCGTCCGCACCCGGCTGACCGAGGAGTCCGTGAACGCGGTCTTCCTGCTGGAGCGCCTCGCGCCCATGGCATCCGCCGAACTCGACGCCGCGGGCGCGGAATTGGCCGAATCCCTGGAGAAGCTGAGCCCCGGAGCACGGATCACGGTCCACCCGGCCCGCTGACACCCCGGCCCATAGACACCCGGCCGGGCCCTGCCTGGCCGAACTGCCAACTCCCGTCGGTGGAGAGACGTTTCGGCCGCAGCGGTCCTAGCGGGTCTCCAACTCGCGGGCCTCGGCCGGCGTCGGCGCCGTACCGCCCAGATGCGTCGGCACCCACCAGGTGTCGTGCGCGTCCCTGGGCCGTACCGGATACGCCCGCTGCGCCGCCTCCAGCAGCTCCTGCACGCGCTCCCGCAGCCGCCGGGTGATCGCGCCCGCGTACTGGTCCGCCGCCGCCTCCACCTGCTCGCCCACCCGGATCGTCACCGGAAAGTGGCTGCGCCGGAAATTGCGCGGGCGGCCCTTCGTCCACACCCGCTGCGTACCCCACAGCGCCATCGGGATCAGCGGCACCCCGGCCTCCTGCGCCAGCCGCGCCGCCCCCGACTTGAAGCTCTTCAGCGTGAACGACTGGGAAATGGTCGCCTCGGGGAAGACCCCCACGATCTCCCCGGAGCGCAACGAGTCCAGTGCGTGCGAATAGGCCTGCTCGCCCTGCTTGCGGTCGACCGGGATGTGCTTCATCCCGCGCATCAGGGGCCCCGAGATCCGGTGCCGGAAGACCGACTCCTTCGCCATGAAGCGCACCAGACGCTTCTGCGGCAGCGCCGCGAGGCCGGTGAAGATGAAGTCCAGATAGCTGATGTGGTTACTGACGAGCACGGCGCCCCCGGCGCTCGGAATGTGCTCCGAACCCTGCGTGTCGATCTTCAGGTCCAGCGCCTTGAACATCGTGCGGGCGACGCCGATGACCGGTCGATAGACGAACTCTGCCATCTGGATGGGACCCTTCTGTTCCGGGGAGGGTTCTCCCGGCGGAAGTTACGCAGCCGTAGGTTTTCGGCATTGCGCCGATGGTGCCCCATACGCGGCCCCGTGGCCAGTCCTGGTCTGCGCGTACGGCGAGATTCTCGTCACGTCAGCGCAGCCCGAAGTTGGCCCGCCGTACCAACAGATACATCTCGCACCCGAGGCAGTAGGCGAACGCCGCGTTGAGGAAGGCGGCGGCGAGCGCGCAGCCGGTCGCGGCCAGGGCCAGCCACGACGGTCCCCAGAGGTACCCGGCGAGACCGGCCAGCGCGAAGACCAGCCCGACCGTCTGGGCGAACCGCGGCGGCTCCGGCGACTCGAACTCCACCGCCGGCCCAATCCGGGGGCGTACGGCCGTACGGAACAGCCAGCCGTACGGCGAGCGCTGCACCCCGGCCACCGCGCCCACAGCGAAGCACAGCGTCTGCCAGGCGAGCAGCGCGCCGCTCCCGGTGATCAGCACCACGGCGAGTACGAGAGTCGTGACGGCCGCTCCGAACCGCGGCCCCCTGACGTCGATGTCCTTGTTCATGACGCCAGCATCCCCTGCCGGGGCCGCCGTGCGGCCCGGGAATATTTTGCGGTTGTGTGAACGCTGATACCGCGGTCAGGAGAGGGCGAAGGGGGCGGGATGACCGGACTGGTGGTGTGCGCGGCGGTGCTCGCCCTGGCAGGCGCCTTCGGACTGCTGCGCCGTCGCGTCGACGGGAGGCTGCGGATGCGGGTGAAGGACGGCGAAAGGCGGCTCGGCGCGGCCGAGTTGGGTGCGGAGCTGGGGGAGCGGGCCACGCTCGTCCAGTTCTCCAGCGCCTTCTGCCAGCCCTGCCGGGCGACCAGACGCGTACTCGGCGAGGTGGCGGACATGGTCGACGGGGTCTCCCATGTCGAACTCGACGCCGAGCAGCGGCTGGAGCTGGTACGCGAACTGGGCATCCTCAAGACCCCCACGGTCCTGGTCCTCGACGCCGCAGGCCGCATCGTGAGAAGAGCGGCCGGACAGCCCCGCAAGGCCGATGTGATCGCCGCGCTGGGAGAGGCGGTGTGAGCCACGTACTTGACTGCGCGCGGCACGTATCGTCACTCTGACGAGGTGCCCCCAGAACTCCTTCTCCATGGGCGGGTCCATGTCGATCTGGCCCGCAACGCGAGTGCGCGCTGTCCGGGTTGCTGAGCAGCCACGGACCCCGTTCGTATCTCCCGCAGAAGGACAACTCGATGACGGCGACGCCTGATCTCGGCACTCCTCAGCTTGCCTCTCCCGATCTGCTCCGCTCCGTCTTCCGGCGGCACGCCGCCGGAGTCGCGGTGATCACCGTCCGCGGCGACCGCCCGGCCGGATTCACCGCCACCTCCCTCAACTCCGTGGCCGCGGAGCCTCCGTTGGTCTCCTTCGGCGTGGGCGTCTCGTCCTCCACCTGGCCGGTCCTCGCCGAGGCGAGCCATGTCGGCGTCCATGTCCTCGGCGAGCACCAGCGGGAGCTGGCCGCCACCTTCGCGCGCAGCGGCGCGGACCGCTTCGCGCCGCCCACGGCCTGGCGCGAGGGCCCCGAGGGCGTACCGGTGCTGGACGGCGTCCTGGCGTGGCTGGTGTGCCGGGTGGTCACGCTCGTACCCGCCGGGGACCACCGTCTGGTGATCGCCCAGGCCGTCGCCGGCGACCCGGCGGGGCCCGGCAGGCCGCTCCTCTACCACCAGGGCCGCTTCAACGCGCTGCGCGACTGAGTTCCGGGCACGGGGAGGGCGGTACGCCGACGGATCCTCCCCGCGCCGGCGTCGGCAAGCTCACAGTTATAAGCGCTTGCTCAGCGGGCATGCTCCGACTGTACTGGCGAGTAATATTTACTGCGGTCCGCCGGTCCCCCGACCGGAAACCGCCCGATGAGGCGCCTATGCTGCGTGCAACAAGGCAGCCCGGAAATGACGATGCAGTAGGAGAGCCGGCGTGAGCTTGAGGATCGTTGTCTGTGTGAAGTACGTGCCCGACGCCACCGGCGACCGGCACTTCGCCGATGACCTGACCGTCGACCGCGACGACGTGGACGGTCTGCTGTCGGAGCTGGACGAGTACGCGGTCGAGCAGGCGCTGCAGATCGCGGACGACTTCGACGGCGACGGCGACGCGGAGATCACCGTGCTGACCGTCGGTCCCGAGGACGCCAAGGACGCGCTGCGCAAGGCCCTCTCCATGGGCGCCGACAAGGCCGTCCACGTCGAGGACGACGATCTGCACGGTACCGATGTCATGGGCACCTCGCTGGTGCTCGCCAAGGCCATCGAGAAGACCGGATACGACCTGGTCATCTGCGGTATGGCCTCCACGGACGGCACCATGGGCGTACTGCCCGCGATCCTGGCCGAGCGGCTCGGCGTTCCGCAGGTCACCCTGCTGTCCGAGGTCTCGGTCGAGGACGGCACCGTCAAGGGCCGCCGGGACGGCGACACGGCGAGTGAGTTGCTGGAGGCGTCCCTGCCGGCTGTCGTGTCGGTGACGGACCAGTCGGGCGAGGCGCGCTACCCGTCCTTCAAGGGCATCATGGCCGCCAAGAAGAAGCCGGTGCAGTCGCTGGACCTGGAGGACCTGGAGATCGACGCCGACGAGGTCGGCCTCGCGGGGGCCTGGACCGCGGTCGACTCCGCCGCGGAGCGCCCGGCCCGTACGGCGGGCACGATCGTCAAGGACGAGGGCGAGGGCGGCAAGCGGCTCGCCGAGTTCCTCGCGAGCCAGAAGTTCATCTGAGGCCCGCGCCCCGCGTGCGGCCCGACGGTCCGCGCGGTGTCCCGAGGGCTCGTACGGAGCCCGGACCGCCCCCTCCCGTTTCCTCGTTTCCGCAGGAGAGCAATCCCATGGCTGAAGTTCTTGTTTATGTCGACCACGTGGACGGTGCCGTCCGCAAGCCCACTCTGGAACTGCTGACGCTGGCGCGGCGGATCGGCGAGCCGGTGGCCGTGGCGCTGGGCGCGGGTGCGGGGGACACCGTGCCCGCGCTGGCCGAGCACGGTGCGGTCAGGGTCCTGACCGCCGACGCCCCCGAGTTCGCCGACTACCTGGTTGTCCCGAAGGTGGACGCGGTGCAGGCCGCGTACGACGCCGTGTCGCCGGCTGCTGTTCTGTTCCCGTCCTCGGCGGAGGGCAAGGAGGTCGCGGCGCGGCTGGCGGTGCGTACCGGCTCGGGTCTGATCACCGACGCCATCGACGTGGAGGCGGGTGAGGGGGGTCCGGTGGCGACGCAGTCGGTGTTCGCGGCGGCGTTCACGACCAGGTCCCGGGTGTCCAGGGGTGTTCCGGTGATCACGGTGAAGCCGAACTCGGCCCCGGTCGAGCCCGCCCCGGCCGCGGGCGCTGTCGAGGCCCTGTCCGTGACTTTCGGTGAGAAGTCGACCGGTACGAAGGTGGTCTCGCGCACTCCGCGTACGTCGACGGGGCGTCCGGAGCTGACCGAGGCGGCGATCGTGGTCTCGGGTGGCCGTGGGGTCAACGGCGCGGAGAACTTCGCGATCATCGAGGCGCTGGCCGACTCCCTGGGCGCGGCCGTCGGCGCCTCGCGCGCCGCGGTCGACGCGGGCTGGTATCCGCACGCCAGCCAGGTGGGCCAGACGGGCAAGTCGGTTTCCCCGCAGCTCTACATCGCGTCGGGGATCTCGGGTGCGATCCAGCACCGGGCGGGGATGCAGACGTCGAAGACGATCGTGGCGGTCAACAAGGACGCGGAGGCGCCGATCTTCGACCTGGTCGACTACGGCGTCGTCGGCGACCTCTTCGAGGTCGTCCCGCAGCTCACCGAAGAGATCAAGACCCGCAAGGGCTGAGCGACGGACACAGTCCGTCCGTAGCCGCTGTTCGTACGGTCCCGGGGCCGCGTGGTGATCTCCACCGCGCGGCCCCGCGCCGTCCATGCCGCGCTGGTCACGCCGTCCATTGACGCGGATCGAGCGCGCCGACTACCGTCTTCAACGGATTGTTGATTCCGTGCGGCGGGAGCGCCGTCCGAGCGGAAACGCGGCGGGCGGCTGAAGGGCGTGGGCATGGGACGGCAGGAGAAGGTGGCCACGAGCCTCGCGGGCACGGTCGCCGCGGACATCGGCCGCTCCCTCGCGGCGGTCGACGCGGAGCTGGCCCGCCGCTACCCCGGCGACCCCGGCACCCGCCAGCCCGTCCACACCGTCTACGTCCCCGCCGACACCTTCGACGCCGGCACCATCCGCTCCTGGGGCGACCAGGCCCTGGCCGCGCTCGACGAACACGCCCCCGACGCCCGTACCCTCGCCCGCGTCCTCGGCCTCTCCGACGCCCTGGCCGGACCGGTGCACGAGCGCGTACGGGCCAAGCTGGAGCGCGAGCCGGTCGAGGACCTGCGGATCGACTTCGAGGACGGCTACGGTCCCCGCCCGGACGCCGATGAGGACGCGGACGCGGCGCGCGCCGCCCGGCTGGTCCACGAGGCGTACGGGAACGGCACCGCCGCCCCGTACATGGGCATCCGGATGAAGTGCCTGGAAGCCGCCGTACGGGACCGCTCCATCCGGACCCTCGACATCTTCCTCAGCGGACTGATGGAGGCGGGCGGTCTCCCCGCGGGACTGGTGCTCACCCTGCCCAAGGTCACCTACGCCGAGCAGGTCACCGCGATGGCGCGGCTGGCCGGGGAGTTCGAGAGGGCGCGCGGTCTGGAGCCCGGCCGGATCGGCTTCGAGATCCAGATCGAGACCAGTCAGTCGATCCTCGCCGCCGACGGGACCGCCACCGTCGCCCGGATGATCGGCGCCGCGGACGGCCGCGCCACCGCGCTGCACTACGGCACCTTCGACTACAGCGCCTGTGTCGGGGTCAGCGCCGCGTACCAGTCGAGCGACCATCCCGCCGCCGACCACGCCAAGGCCGTGATGCAGGTCGCCGCGGCGGGTACGGGCGTACGGGTCTGCGACGGGTCCACCAATGTCCTTCCGGTCGGCCCCACGGCCCAGGTCCACGAGGCCTGGCGGCTGCACTACGGGCTCACCCGGCGCGCCCTGGCCCGCGCCTACTACCAGGGCTGGGACATGCACCCGGGCCATCTGCCCACCCGGTACGCCGCCGTCTACGCCTTCTACCGCGAGGGGCTGGAGCCGGCCGCCGCGAGGCTGGCCGCGTACACCGCGAGGGCGGGCGGCGATGTACTGGACGAGCCCGCCACCGCGAAGGCGCTCAGCGGCCATCTTCTGCGCGGCCTGGACTGCGGTGCGCTCGATTCCGACGAGGTGTCGCGGCTCACCGGTCTGACCCGGGCCGATCTGGAGGCGTTCGCCGCCCCTGCGGCCCGGCCCTGAGGGACACACGGGCGGTTGCGCGGGTGGTGACTGCGAGCGGTCGCCCCGGCCGTTACGCCGACGGGCGGATCTCGCCCGAGCCGCGGGCGATCAGCCGGGTCGGCACCACCACCCGCGACGGCGCGTCCACCGCGCCGTCCAGCCGGCTGAAGAGCCGCTCGGCCGCCGTACGCCCCAGGGTCGCCGCGTCCTGGGCGATGACCGTGACACCGGGGTCCAGCAGATCGGCCAGTTCGATGTCGTCGAAGCCGACGAAGGCGACCGGACGGTGGTGCGCGGCCAGCACCCGTACGGCCGTCACCGTCACACGGTTGTTGCCCGCGAAGATCGCCGTGACCGGCTCCGGCCCCGCGAGCATCGCGGTCACGGCCTCGCGCACCCGCTCGGGAGCGGTCGTACCGAGCGAGACCCAGTCGTCGTGGATCTCCAGACCCGCCTCCGCCATCGCCGTGCGGTAGCCGCGCAGCCGCTCGATCGCGGTATGGATCCTGGGCTGGTCGCCGATGAAACCGATCCTGCGGTGGCCGTGCGCGATGAGATGCGCCGCGCCCGAACGGGCACCGCCGAAGCTGTCGGAGAGCACCGTGTCCGCGTCGATCCGGCCCGCCGGGCGGTCCACGAAGACGGTCGCCACTCCGGCCTTTATCTCGGGTTCCAGATAGCGGTGGTCGTGTCCGGCAGGGATCACGATCAGCCCGTCCACCCGGCGCGCGCAGAGCGCGAGCACCAACTCCTGCTCACGGTCCGGGTCTTCGGCGCTCGACCCGTTGATGAGCAGCGCGCCATGGGCGCGGGCCACCTCCTCGACCGCACGGTTCAGCGGCCCGTAGAAGGGGTCCGCCAGGTCTTCGAGCACCAGACCGATGCTGGCGGTACGGCCCTTGCGCAGCACCCGCGCCGAGTCGTTGCGGCGGAAACCCAGCGCCTCGATGGCCTCCTGCACCCGGCGCTCGGTGTCGGGCGTGACACCTGGCTCCGCGTTGACCACACGGGATACCGTCTTGAGCCCCACCCCGGCCCGCGCTGCCACGTCCTTCATCGTGGGCCGGGTACCGTAGCGGGGTTCGGGGCGGCGGGCGGTGTCTGCCACAGTGCGCTGTCCTGTCGTCGTTTTCTTCGGTTTCTCCGATGTTTCTCCGGCCGGTTTGCCGGGGGTTTGCCATCGGATGGCTGTGGCGTCGAGCATAGGCCCTGGACAACGTTGTCAGGTGAATGGAGACTGTTCAGCGAAGCCGCAGGTCCGTACATCCCCCCATACACGCGGGGATGCCTCATCCCCGGGAGATCCGACCCGATGCATACCGACTCCGTTGTCTCACTCGACATCGGCGGCACCAAGATCGCCGGAGCGCTGGTGGACGGAAGCGGCAGGATCCTCGTACGGGCACAGCGGCCCACCCCTGCGCGGGAGGACGGCGAGACGGTGATGCGGGCGGTCGAGGAGGTCCTCGCCGAGGTCTCCGCCTCGCCGCTCCGCGCGTCGGCCACGGCCGTGGGCATCGGCAGCGCGGGCCCGGTGGACGCCTCCGCCGGCACGGTGAGTCCGGTCAATGTGGTGGGACTGCACGGCTTTCCGCTGGTGGAGCGGGTACGGAGCGCCACCGGCGGACTGCCGGTGACCCTGGTCGGCGACGGGGTCGCGATGACCGCGGCGGAGCACTGGCAGGGCGCGGCCCGCGGCTATGACAACGCGTTGTGCATGGTGGTCTCCACCGGGGTCGGCGGCGGGCTCGTTCTGAACGGGCAGCTCCACCCGGGACCGACCGGCAACGCCGGGCACATCGGCCACATCTGTGTGGAACTCGACGGTGATCCCTGCCCGTGCGGCTCGCGCGGCTGTGTGGAACGTATCGCCAGTGGTCCGAACATCGCCCGCAGGGCGCTGGAGGACGGCTGGGAGCCGGGACCGGACGGTGACACCTCCGCGGCGGCGGTGGCCGCGGCGGCGCGGGCCGGGCACCCGGTCGCCACGGCGTCCTTCGAGCGGGCGGCCAAGGCGCTGGCCGCCGGGATCGCGGCGACGGCCACGCTGGTGGAGATCCGGATCGCCGTCATCGGCGGGGGAGTGGCGAACGCGGGCGAGGTGCTCTTCGCGCCCCTGCGCCGCTCGCTCCAGGACTACGCGACGCTCTCGTTCGTACAGTCCATCAAGATCGCCCCTGCTCTGACGGGTACGGACGCGGGTCTGGTGGGCGCTGCGGCCGCGGCCACGCTTGCTCGCCGGGACGGGGCGACGGCACCGGCGGCGGGCTGAGTCCGGGTCGGGATACGGTTTTCGGCCGGGTGTTGTCGAGCAGACCGGCACTCGGCCTCGACGGTGTGGCGCGCCGCGTGGTTTGCCGGTAGCGGCAATGCCCGTACCGCGACGGGAAGATGGGCGCGACGCGCGCCAACCGCCGTACGTGTGGGTCCGGTCCGGCGTACGGTCCGCGTCGCACCGACCGGACCCGACATTGAAAATCCCGCACCGACCTGGGCTTTCCAGGTTCCCCCAAGGTTGGCCCAAAGCCGCCCGGCCAGAGTCCTCGGCAGGGGGCGTGCCCGTCGGACCACGGCCGGACCAGCGGCGGTGTTCCGATGGGCCCGGGGGCCGGGGTCCGTACGCACAACGGCAACCACCGCGGGGCCGGAGCGAGTTCAGCTCCGCTCCGGCCGCCGGGCCACGAGCGGGGGGCGTGGCCCGGCGGAGCCAGGTGCGACACGTGCCCCGGCTCCAAACCGGACCTAGGGCGTGTCTTCAAAGTAGCGTCGTCCGCCCGAAGGGCGGGCCCGGCGGCGTCTGGTGCGTGCGATCGCAAGGCGGAGGGTCGTCCTTGTACTGGACGTACTTGGATGATCCCGACAACGCGGCGAGCGTGCGTGCCAGGCGTCGCCGGGCAGACGGGACTTTGAAGACACGCGCTAGTGCGTCGTCTGGCATGCCATGCGGCGGCTGCCCCGGAACTTCACGCACAGCTCGACCTCCGTGCCGGTGTGCGTGGTGGGCCAGCCATGGGTCAGGGCGCGGCCCGAGCGGGTGGCCAGGGCGCGGTCCACGAAACGGCCGTCGCGGAAGAGGGTCACCGGGCGGGCGGCGACATGCGCGGGCGGGTTGGTCCAGATCCCGGTCACCGCGTTCCGCCCGCCCTCGCCGTCGAGCCGGATGCAGATCTGCGGACCCGAGAAGTGATGCGTGCAGGCACTGCTGTCCGCCGCCGCGGGAGGCGCGGTCAGCGAGAGGGCGACGCCTGCCAGAGCGAGGGCCAGCGCACACCGCCGCCCCCGTCGAGGGCGTACGGATACGGCGGCCGGTGTGCCGGTCCTACGGCCGGGCTTGCGCATGTCGGGAGTTCTCCGGATCGTACGGTGCCCGGCTGCGAACCGGACCAGGACAACGCCCCGCACATATCGGGGCTCCACGGCCGAACACGGCCTGGGCCGCGTCTGCCACATGGCGTCGTCCGGCCGCAGCGCGCCAGACGGGATGTGGCGGACACGGCCTAAGGCGTGGATTCCGTCGCCTGTTGTGGAACGACCACGAGGAACACGTCCGAGTCGAGGTCCATCACGACCTCCGCCGGCGTTCCCTCATCCCTGCGCGCCCGCGCGAACTCCTCCGCGGGCCAGCTCCCGCGCGGCCCGCCCGCGGGGAATTTCTCCAGCACTGTCCGGCACATCGGGTACCCCCTTGTCACATCGAATTCCAACGATGTTCCTCGGGGAAGTGTTACGGCCCGGCACGGACATCGGTTCGTACAGTGGACGTTCCCGGCCTCGGTACGACATCGAACCGGCCACAGCTCGGCCACAGCACGCACGGTGAGCGCCCTGCCCGGCCTGGCGGGGGGTTTCCGGGGCAGGGTGTTGCGGGCAGTCCACTGGGGGCTACGGAAGAGGGGGAACCGTGATCGTCGTCTGGATCAACGGTGCGTTCGGAGCGGGCAAGACCAGTACCGCACGCGAACTGATCGACCTGATCCCGAACTGCACGCTGTACGACCCCGAGCTGATCGGCGGCGCGGTCGCGCGGCTCCTGCCGCCCAAGCGGCTCGCGGAGGTCGGCGACTACCAGGACCTGCCGGTCTGGCGGCGTCTGGTCGTCGACACCGCGGCGGCCCTGCTGGCCGATGTGGGCGGCACGCTCGTCGTACCCATGACCCTGATCCGGCAGGAGTACCGGGACGAGATCTTCGGCGGGCTCGCCTCCCGCCGTATCCCGGTACGCCATGTGCTGCTGGCAACAGACGAAACGATCCTGCGGGGGCGGATAGCGACTCGTGAGGCGATGGAGGACGATCCGGCGGGGAGCGGGCGGACCCGGCAGTGGTGCTACGACCACATCGAGCCCTTCCGCGCCGCGCTCGGCTGGCTGACCGGCGACGCCCATGTGATCGACAACACCGGTCTCACCGCACGCGAGACCGCCGTCACCGTCGCCGCCGCCGTGCAGACCGGCGAGGCCGGGATCTGCGAGATCGTCCAGACGCCCGAACCGACCGCCGAGACCCTCGCCGCCGGGGTGCTGCTCTTCGACGAGGAGGACCGGGTGCTGCTGGTGGATCCCACGTACAAGCCGGGCTGGGAGTTCCCCGGCGGGGTCGTGGAGGCCGGGGAGGCGCCCGCGCAGGCGGGGATACGGGAGGTCGCCGAGGAGCTGGGCATAGAGCTGACCGAGGTGCCCCGGCTGTTGGTGGTCGACTGGGAACCGCCCAGGCCACCGGGGTACGGCGGGCTGCGGTTGCTCTTCGACGGCGGCCGGCTGCCCGCGCGGCTGACGGGGAGACTCCTGCTGCCCGGGTCGGAGCTGAGAGCCTGGCGCTTCGTCCGCGAGGACGAGGCCGCGGGGCTCCTGCCGCCCGGCCGCTATCAGCGGCTGCGCTGGGCCCTGCGCGCACGCGAGCGCGGGAAGGTACTCAATCTGGAGGACGGCGTCCCGGTCGGCTGACGCGTCCGCGCCCGCCCCGAGTACGCCACCGCCCCACCCCCGAGTACGCCACGAGTACGACCTGTCCC
>NZ_LATD01000127.1 GCF_000981895.1 Streptomyces odonnellii
GCGGAGAACCCGGCGCCAGTGCTGGAACTCGAAGCGGCGGCGCCCGGAGCCACCCCCGTCGCCCCGAGCCCCAGCCCGACGCCGGAACCGAGCGCCGGCTCCTCCTCCCCGGCTCCGTCCACGTCTGCTCCTGCTCCCGCTGCCACGGCGAAGCCGTCCGCCCAGGCGTCGGAGGCAGCGGACTCCGGCAGCGACACCGGCGTGATCGTCACGGCCATCGCCGCGGCGATCGTCCTGGTCGTGGGCGCTGCTGTGTGGTGGGTACGGCGCGGGCGCGGCCGGGCGTAGGCGCCAGAAGGGGCTGGTGCGCGACCGCCCGGCGCGCACCAGCCCCGCTACCGCGTCCGTACCCGCCGCGTCACGCCCGTACCGCGGCGGGAGTTGTCACCCCGAGGTGCCCGCCGCGGGCCAGGGCCGCGGCCGCGGTCGCGCACCCCGCCCCGACCAGCGCGAGTACCACCCACGGCAGCGCGGCGAAACCGGTGCGGCGGCCGGCGTCGACGACCGCGCCGGTGGCCAGATTCCCCACGGTGATCCCGATGCCGCAGACGGTGTTGTAGAGGCCGTAGTGGGTGGCGACCCATCGCCCGCCGGACAGGGCGACGATCGTGTCCATCTCGAACGGGTACAGCACGGCGGTCGCCACCGCCAGCAGACCCGCGCACACCACCAGCGGCACCATGACCAGCACGGCTCTCCAACCGCTGTACACGGGAACGGCACTTGAGGTGAGAGCCGGGGGCAGGAAGGCCACTGCCATGACGGTGAGCCCGGCGACCAGACAACGGTGAGGCGTCCACGTACGTGCACACCACGCGGTGATGCGCATCTGTCCGGCGAGTGCGACCAGGCCGGAGACGACGAACAGCGCACTGGTCGCCGCGATGCCGTACGCACCGTCGCCCACCAGACGTTCCGTCTCCAGCGGCAGTGCGAGATACATCTGGAACGACAGGACGTACGAGCCGGTCATGGCGGCGGCGAACAGCCAGAAGGGCCGGTTGCGCAGCACCGTACCCGCCTGCTCGCGCCAGGTGGTCTCCTGCCTGCCCGCGGCCCTCTCCCGTACGGGCAGCCGCCGCCACTGCGACAGCGTCAGTACCGCGAAGAGCGCCGATGCCACCGCGCAGGTGACCGGGAACGCCACGGCGGTCAGCGCCAGTCCGACCAGCGGACCGAGCAGGATCCCGGCCTGGTAGAAGACATTGAAGAGCGCGAACGCCTCGACCCGACGCTCACCCGCCTCGGCGGCGAGGTACGCGCGGACGGCGGGATTGAACAGGGCCCCCGCCAGACCGGTGGCGGCCGAGGCCGCCAACAGGCCCGGCAGAGTGTCCGCCACGGCGAGCCCGGCGAAACCGGCCGTACGCAGCGCACACCCGGCAATGATCAGTGGCCGGTGGCCGAGCCGGTCGGCGAGCATGCCGCCGATGAGGAACATGCCCTGCTGGGAGAGGTTGCGCATGCCCAGAACGAGTCCGACCGCCCAGGCGCCCAGAGCCAGCGAGCCCGACAGATGCGCGGCCAGATAGGGCATCAGCATATAGAAGCCGAGGTTGATGGCGAACTGGTTGACCAGCAACAGCTGAACCGTGGCATCGAACGAACGGGCCTTCCGCCAGGTGGAGTTCACCGCCGGCTCCCTTCCGCCGCCGTGGCGCCGGACAGCGGATCGACGACCGTGGCGCAGCGCGTCCACCGGAACACCTCCGCTTCGTCGGCCCGGGAGACGACCGCCGGTCCGGTGGGTTCTTCCGCGAGGAGGAGGCCGTTGGCCCGGCAGTAGTCGTCGTTGAAGACCGTGTCGAAGTAGCGGTGCGGACCGTCGGGGAAGACGGCGGCGATCCGGGTCCCCGCGGGCTGTGTACGGGCGAGCCATCCGGCGACCAGCGCGACCGCGCCCACACTCCAGCCGCCGGTCGCGAACTGCCGGGCGGCCAGGCGCCGCGCCGACCAGACGGCCTCGGCGGGGGCGACCCAGTGGACTTCGCTGAAGGAGCCGTAGTCGACATTGCGCGGAAAGATGGACGAGCCCAGCCCGCGCATCAGCCGGGTCCGGGCGGGCTGGCCGAAGATCGTTGACCCGACCGTGTCGACTCCCACGAGCCGCATCGCGGGCATACGCGCGCGCAGCCCGCGGGCGATCCCGGCGGAGTGGCCACCCGTGCCGACCGCACACACCAGCACATCGACTCGCCGCAACTGACCCGCGAGTTCATCGGCGAGTCCGGAGTACGCGGCCACGTTGTCGGGGTTGTGGTACTGATCCGGGCACCACGCGCCCGGATACGCGGCCAGGAGCTCGGCGACCCTCTGACGGCGCGCCTCCTGCCAGCCGCCTTCGGGACGGGGCCGGTCGACGACGTACAGGGTGGCCCCGTGGGCGGCGAGCATCCGCTCCACGATCGGTTCCATGCCCGGGTCGGTGACCAGATGCACCGGATGCCCGTACAGCACCCCGGCCAGGGCGAGGCCGAGGCCGAGCGTGCCGGAGGTCGATTCCACGATCGGGGCACCGGGACGCAGATCCCCGCGTTCGCGGGCCCGGGCGACCATGTACAGCGCGGCCCGGTCCTTGATGCCGCCGGGGTTGAAGCCTTCGAGTTTCGCCCAGAACCCATGGGGCGCGGTGGTGAACGGCTCGTCCACCCACAGCACGGGCGTGTTGCCGACGGTGCCCAGCACACTGCGGGGTGAGCCGATCGGCCTTACGGGCAGGGATAGTTCAAGTTCGGTCATCGTGCGGTCGGTGTCCTTCGTACGGCCCGGGGCACACCGCGGTGACGCACCTGCCGGCAACGCACCGCGTCACCCCAGGAGAGGAGCGATCGGGGCCGTCAGGCCGCTCGTCGGTGGGCAGCGCATCACCGCACACCGGAGCAGCCGGGCCCGGTCACGTCCTGGACACACACCCCTGGCCCAGCACCTCACGCCCTCCCGCGGCGGGAGGCCCGCGCCTCGGCGCGCCGGCACACAGCGGTGATTCGCTCGCCCGCGGCCGGTCGCCGACCGCTGCGGAGAGTGCCTGAAGTGGCCGGCGTTCATCCACCTGGGCGGCGAGATGGTGTTCGGCCACGGGCGCGCAGGAAGGATCCGGATCGGCGCACTCCGACGAAAGCTCCGGGGCCGAGGCCGCCGGACGGTCGGAATGGGGATCGAGCAGCCGGTGATGCCCGCCACTGTCGCAGCCGCCGATCAACAGGGCAGCCAGAGCCCCCAGCAGCAGGGCGACCACCCATCTGCCGTGCTCACGGAAACATCCCGGCCGAATTCGCACAGTGACGTACACGCTACCGTGCGTTGAAGGTGACGCCGGCCAGGAGAAGCGTCGAACGGGTGAGGGACCCCCGCCTACTATGGCTCTGCGTACTCGGTGGCGGAGGGAAGACGGGGGCCATGCGGCGGCTGGGGCATCTTGAGGCGGAGATCATGGACCGCCTGTGGACATGGGACCGTCCGTCCACGGTGCGTCAGATCGTCGACGACATCAACGAGACCCGGCCTGTCGCGTACACGACGGTGATGACCGTCACCAACATCCTGTTCACCAAGGGCTGGCTGCTGCGCGAAAGGCAGGGCCGCGCCTGGCTGTACACACCGGCGCGCAGCCGCGAGGCGTACGCCGCCGCGCTGATGGAGGACGGGCTGGGAACCAGCCGGGACCGCCCGGCGGCGCTGATGCACTTCGTCGAGAACATGACCCCCGAGGAGATCGACGCACTCCACAAGGCGCTGCGGAGCGTGGGACGACGGGCCGAGCCGTGAACGCGGTTCCCGCGCTGACCGGGTACGCGGCGGTGGTCGGAGTGGTCGTGCCGCCGTTGCTGGTGCGCAGTGCCTGGCCGCACCGGATTCCCGTGCTGGGAGCGGTGGTGTGGCACGCGCTGGCGCTCTCGTTCTCGGTGGCGGTCGCGCTCGCCGCGGTCGGGCTGGCCGTGCCGACCGAGCATCTGCACGCGGGCCTCGTGGGCGTCCTGCACTACTGCGGTCTGCACCTCGGTACGGGCCGGCCCGACCCCGGTACGGCCGACCGGCTGGCCATCGCACTGCCGAGCGCCGTCTTCGCGGTGCTGGCCGCGAGCTTCACGTGCCATCTCGTACGCGCACGACGCCTGCGGGACCGGCACAGGGAGGCGGTGGACCTGGTGGGGCGTCACTCGGCCCGGTTGCGCGCCACCGTACTGCCCTACGACAGACCGGCCGCCTACTGTCTGCCGGGCCGCCGCCCCCGGATCGTCATCAGCGACGCCGCCCTCCGTGAACTGTCGCCGGAACAGCTCGACGCCGTTCTGGAGCACGAGCGCGCCCATGTCGCCGGCCGTCACCATCTGGTGCTGGCGGCGATGGAGGCGTTCCACTCCGTGTTCCGCCGGCTTCCGCTGGCCCGCCTGGGCCGGGAACAGACGGCGCTTCTGATGGAGATGGCCGCGGACGACCGCGCGCTGCGCGGCCATCCGCACGAGGTGCTCGCCACCGCGATGTACGAGATGGCGGCGGCCCGTGCCCCGAGGGGAGCACTCGCGGTGGGCGGCGGGACTGTCGCGGTCCGCATGAAGCGGATCCTTGTCCCCCGCGGGGCACCGCACCCCGCCGTCTCGGGGGCGATCGCCGCGGTGGCCACGGTGGTTCCCGTACTGCCGTTGCTGGTCGCCTGCTCTCCCGGCCTGGGCTGACCTCGCGTCCCGGGGGCCGCCGGCCGGCCGTCAGCCGATGCGGACGCCCCACATGAACGGCATACCGCTCCGGGCGATCGATTCGTAACGCACCTGCGCGCCGGGCTTCGGTGAGTGGAGGATCTGCCCGTTGCCCGCGTAGAAACCGACATGGCTCAGGTCGGTGCGCATGAGGATGAGATCGCCGGGCTTGAGCGCGCTCAGGGAGTTGATCCGGGTGCCGATGTTCGCCTGCTCCTGTGACGTACGGGGAATCGACACTCCCGCCTGGTTGAACGACCAGGAGGTCAGCCCACTGCAGTCGAAGGAGTTCGGTCCCGCCGCGCCCCACACGTAAGGCATCCCGACCCGGCTCTTCGCCGCCTCGAAGGCCGCGGCGGCGCGCTGGGAGGCGCTGGCCTCATTGCCCAGTCGCACCCGCTCGCTGGACCGGTTGGCGCGCTCCTCCTCGGCGGACCGCTCGGCCCGTTCCTCGGCCGTGAGGGTGTTGAGCAGCCGTTGCGCCTTCGCGAGCTTGCCCTGGATCTCCGTCTTCCTGTCCGCGAGTTCCCCACGGGTCTCCCGGAGGTCATCGAGCTTGTCCGCGGCCTGGCTGCGCTGCTGACGGAGATCACGCTGCTGCGACTGGTACTGCTGGAGCGCGGTGATCTGCCGGGCGCTCAACTGGTCGAGCGCGGAAGCGTTGTCGAGATAGCCGTCCGGATCGGAGGAGAGCAGGAGCTGTACGGACGGGTCGAGCCCGCCGCCGCGGTACTGGGCCGCGGCTATCGAACCGATCTGGTTCCGCAGGTCGTTGAGATCGCTCTGCTTGCGCGCGGCGGTGTCCTGGAGATCATCCACCTGCTTCTGGAGGACACCGGCCTTCTCCTTCGCCCCGTTGTACTTCTCGGTGGCCTGGGTGGCCTCCTCGTACAGCCGGTCGATCTGCGCCTGGACGCCCTTCTTGTTGGGGTCCGGCAGCGGATCGGCCGAAGCCGACTGTGCCGTCACGGCGACAGCCGCGGCGGCCGTCGCCGTGACAACGGCCGTGTAGGCCTGGCTGGTCTGCTTGGGACGACGGTGGGACGCCACTGAGGCGGTCTCCTTCTGATCGATCTCGCGAAGACTTGTCCGTTAATACTATAGAGCTTAGTTCTTTAGTAACAAGGTGAGTGGTGGCCGGGGTGCCTCCTCGGGTGGGGCTCCCGAAGGGCGGATTCCGTTGTTCCCGGTACTCCTGATCCCTGTTCATGTTGTGTTCGGTTTGTTCTTCGACACTCGGCCATCGCCCCCAAGTACTTGCAGACGAGAGGCTTCACCATGACGGACAAGAACATCGAAGACCCCGAACAGACAGCGATCTCGCGGCGGCGGCTGGTCAAGTACGCGGGCGTGGGGGCGACGTTGGCCGCCGCGAGCCCGCTCGTGGGGGCGGCCGGTACGGCGTACGCCCACGACGACGACCGCAAGCAGGAGAAGTCCGGCGACTCCGGCAAGCGGGTGTGGCGTGCCGGTGATCACCATGTGCACTCGGAGTACAGCGGTGAGTTCGACACGTCGACGAACCCGCCGACGTTCCACAAGGGTGCCGACGCGGTCTACCCGATCGTCACCAACGCGATCATGGCCAAGAACTTCGGTCTCTCCTGGGTGATGTGCACCGACCACGGCGGTCCGACGCACTCCAAGGTGAACCTGGAGCAGGCCTACCCCGACCTCCTGCGCTCCCGCGTACTGGTGCCCGAGGTCCTCCAGTTCTGGGGGATGGAGTTCGACGCCCCGGCGCTCGACCACCACACGCTGATGATTCCCCACCACAGCGACGAGGCGCAGCAGCTCTTCGAGCTGGAGAGCCGCTTCGCGAAGAACGACCCCTTCCCCGCCGATCGTGGCCGTGACACCGAGGCCAAGATGATCGAGTTCCTGAAGGCCGCGAAGGACATGCGGCGCAAGCCGCTGGTCATCGCCCACCACGCCTCGCGCTCGGCGACCGGCCTCGGTGTGTACGGGCAGGACACCCCGCGTGAGTTCCGCAACGGCAACAACATCGCTCCGGAGATCTACGTGGGCTTCGAGGGTGCGCCCGGTCACCAGGCCGGTCCTCTCAACGGCGGCGCGCGCGGCGGGTACGGCAACTACCCGACCCATGGTGGCTTCGACCAGATGACGGCTCGGGTGGGCGGGCTGTGGGACTCGCTGCTCGGTGAGGGCCGGCGCTGGTGGATCACGGCGACCTCGGACTCGCATGTGCACTGGACGCGCGGTGGCTCCGACTTCTGGCCGGGCGAGTACAGCAAGACCCATGTGCTGGCGAGGCAGGACTACGCCGACATCATGGACGGGCTGCGCAACGGCCGGGTCTGGGTCGGCACCGGCGACCTGATCACCAGCCTCGACCTGACGGCGAGCAACCGCGGTGACGAGGCCGCCATGGGCGAGACGCTCACCGTCAGCCGTCGCAACCGTACGGACGTCGAGATCGAGATCCGGTTCCGTCCGCTGGAGGGCAAGAACGGCAACGGCGACCGGCCCGAGGTGCGGCGTGTGGACCTGATCACCGGTCAGATCACCGGCCCGAGCGCCGGCCTGGACACCGACACCAACCCGACCACGAAGGTGGTGGCACGGTTCGGCCCGCGTGACTGGCGCAGGCAGGGCAAGGAGTACGTCATCAAGCACACCCTGCGCGACGTCGAGGGCGACATGTACGCCCGCGTCCGCGGCACGAGCACCGACGAGGTCGAGCCGCTGGCGGACGGGCTGGAGAGCCCCTGGGACGACCTGTGGTTCTACTCGAACCCGGTCTTCGTCCACGTCCGCTAGATCCCGGACACACCACCGGCTCCCGGACACACCGGGTCCGCCGGGTCCGCCGGCCACGGGCGCTCGATCACGATCGGGCGGCTCGTGGCCGGCGGGTGGTGGCACTCACCGGGCAGCGGCCCGTATCGAGACGGGCTAGGCCCTGGAGAGCGGCAGCCGGACGGCCGGCGGGAGTGGGGTCCGGACGGGGTTCGCCTGGAACGACTGGATCATCAGGGCCGCGAAGCGGCGCGAGGCCGCCACCCTCATCCCGGGTGACTCGGCGCGGATGCCTTCGTTCGCCATCAGCGCCAGACTGAAGTCCTCCAGTACGAAATCCCCCCGCAAGGAGCCCGCCGCCTTCGCGCGCCGCACCAGTTCGAGCAGCAGACGCAGCGTGCGGTCGCGGTCCGCGGCGAAGTCGACCGCTTCGGGAAGCTGCGAGGTGAACGCGCGGGCGAAGCCCCGGTCGAGGGCGTGCATCTCCATGAGGTTCTCGATCACCAGGCAGAACCCGCTCCACGGGTCGCCCGCCGCCAGCCCTTCCTCCACGACTGCCGAGCAGGACGCCATCTGCTCGGCGAAGGCCTCGGTCAGCAGGGCTTCCTTGGTCTGGAAGTGCCGGTAGACGGTCGCGACACCCACCTCGGCGCGCCGGGCGATCTCCCGGATCGGTACGTCGAGTCCCTCGGCGGCGAAGGCCGCGCGGGCGACCGCCAGGATGCGCCCGTGGTTGTCGCGGGCATCCGAGCGGCGCTTCGTTATCACTTGGGCCGTCACCACTCTCACTTTAGCGAAACGGACGGGGTGCTCCGTTACGGTCCGGCGCATGAGAGCGATTCAATTCACCGAGTACGGCCCGCCCAGTGTTGTGCACGTCGCCGAAGTGGCGGCGCCGCACGCCGGGCCGGGCGAGATCCGCATCGCGGTACGGGCCTCCGGAATCTCCCCCGGGGAGACGCTCATCCGCTCCGGCACGCTGCGCGACATGGTGCCCACGACGTTCCCGTACCGGACCGGGTTCGACGCCGCGGGCGTGGTGGACGAGGTCGGCGACGGCGTCACGGGCGTGACCGTCGGCGACGAGGTCTTCGGCCACGCCTCCATGGCCACGCGCGGCGCCAACGCCGACTTCGCGGTCCTGGCCGCCTGGGCGCCGAGGCCGGCCGCGTGGAGCTGGGAGGAAGCGGGCGGCGCCGCGGGCGGTGTCGAGACGGCCACCCGGGTTCTGGACCGGCTCGCGGTCGGCGCCGGGCACACCGTGCTCGTACAGGGCGCGGCCGGTGGGGTGGGCACCGTCGCCGTGCAGCTCGCGGCCGCCCGCGGCGCCACCGTCATCGGTACGGCGAGTGAGCACAACCATGACTTCCTGCGTTCCCTCGGCGCGGAGCCGACGACATACGGGACAGGGCTGGTCGAACGGGTCGGCGCGCTGGCACCGGCCGGGGTGGACGCGGTGTTCGACTGCGCCGGAGGGGCGCTGCCCGACCTCGTCGCCATCGCCGGCGACCCGGCGCGTGTGGTGACGATCGCCGACTTCACCGCCGCGGCCCACGGCGTGCACATGTCGCACGGAGCACCGGCCGAGGACACGGGCGCCGCCGTGGGCGCCCCCGCCGACCGGCTGGCCGTGCACGGTCTCGCGACGGCGGTCACGCTCGCCGACGAGGGGCGGCTGCGGGTGCCGGTCGCGGCGGCGTTCCCGCTCGCCGAGGCAGCCGCCGCGCACGAACTGAGCGAGACCCGTCATGCCCGCGGAAAGATCGTGCTGGTGAACTGACGTGACCGGCCCGCGGCCGGTCCCGTCGACCGGTCACGGGCCGGGCACCGCTCAGCGGGCCGGGGCCGTCCGCCTCAGGTATCCCGGGCCGCGCTCACACCCCGTACCTCCGTATCCCGTACGTCCTCGCGTCGCCGTTCAGCAGAGGCAGCCCGTTCCGCCGGGGCGCGGATCCTGCCACCCGTGGCGGCGGGCGGCCTCGGGGGAGACCAGGGAGCGCGCCGTCGGGTTGGCGGCGGGTTCGCCGGTCGTGGCGGTCACGGGTGCGAAGGGCGCCACGAGCGAGTCCACCGTACGGACCGTGCCGCCGGTCACGACTGTCCGTACGGCCGCCGCCGCGTCGATGTCCCGCAGCGGATCGCCCTCGACGAACACCAGATCGGCGAGCATTCCCGGGGCGAGCGCGCCGAGCAGCCCGTCCACGCCCATGCGCCGCGCGGGGTTGGCCGTGGCGGTGCGCAGCGCCTCGTACGGGGTGAAGCCGCCCAGGACCAGCGCGCGCAGATTCTGGTGCAGGGAGAGCGCGGGATCGTCGAGCGGGGCGTCCGAACCGGCGACGACGGTGCCGCCCGCGCGATGGATCCGCAGCAGCATGTCCACGCCGCCGGCCAGCAGCGCCCGGTTCAGCCCGGCCGTCGGCCCGTCCGCCGCGTCGGCCTTGGCCACCAGCGCGGTGTAGTCCCAGGGCGGGTAGAGCCGCCGTGTGCGCTCGTCGGCCACGAGCGAGCGGTCGTCGGCGAGCAGCACGGAGGAGTTCAGCAGCGTGGAGGTGACGGGCATCGAGGCCGCCGTCAGTACGGCGACGGAGTCCTGGTACGCCCGGCCCAGCCGGGTCTGGGTCTGCGAGTAGCCGACCCGGTTGCCGCCGCCCGTGTGCTCCATGGCGTCCATGCCGTAACCGGCCTGCGGATACGCGTAGTGCGAGGTGACCGGCAGACCGCGCTCGTGGGCCTGCCGGGTGACCGCCCGCTCCAGGGGCGCGGGCAGCCGGATATAGGTTTTGACGAGATCGTAGGAGAGCGTCGTGACACGGGCCATCTCCAGCCGGAGCTGTTCGGTGTCGACGACGGGCCGGACGTTGTTGTAGAAGACCCGGGCCCCGTCCAGGGCTTCCCCCGTGCCGAAGAAACGCGGACCGACGCGCGCCCCCGACTCGATGGCCTCCCTCGTCTCCACCATCTGGTAGGCGGGGTCGGCCGGTGACACGACGGTGGTGATGCCGTACGACAGCATCAGGCGCCCCGTGCGGTCGCCCCACTGCCGGCCGCGCATGTGCCAGTGCACATGCGAGTCGATCAGACCCGGCATCGCGGTCAGGCCCGGCAGATCCACGACCTCGTCGCCGCGGCCCCGGCCCGCCGGGCGGATCTCGGCGATCCGGTCGCCCTTGACGACGATGTCGGCGGCGCCGCCCAGCCGGTCACCGCGGCCGTCCCACAGGGCGCCCGCGCGCAGCACCACGGTGCGGGTGCCGACGGGCCGGCGGAAGGTCAGCGCCACGGGTACGGTCCGCGGGGTGCCGCCGGAGACGGGTACGGTCCGCAGCGTGCCGTTGCTCAGATAGTGCAGACGGCCGTGCGAATCCACCGACAGCGAGTCGGTGACCTCGGTGGTGATCTGCTCGGGCGCCCCGGTGACCTTGCCGCTGGTGTCGACGGGCACCCGCCAGGCCGTGCTCCCCATGGCGAAGACGAAGTGCCGTCCGTCCGGGGTCCATACGGGCCCGTCGTCACCCCGCGTGGCGATCGACCGATGGGGCGCGACGGGCTCGGAACGCGTCGTACCGGTGGCGAGATCCACCGAGAGGATCTCGCTGAGTCCGGCGCGGTTCCGTCTGGAGTACGGCTTGTTGGCGGCGACGGCGAGCCGGGTGCTGTCCGGGGACCAGGTGGGGCGGCCGGGCTGGAAGACCACCGGCAGCACCTGCCGTACGGCCCCGGAAGCCAGGTCCAGCACCCATGTACCGCCGTTCTCGTCCTGGTAGGCGATCTTCGTGCCGTCCGGCGACCAGCGCGGAGTCAGTTGCGCGCCCGCCAGCCGTGTCAGCCGTACGGGCTCGCCGCCGGCGAGATCCTGGCGCCACAGGGCGGCGGTGCCCGAGCGGTCGCTCACGTACACGACGGCCGTGCCGTCCGGGGACCAGTCGGGGTCGGAGGCGAAGAACCCGTCGTCCACCAGCCGGACGGGGACCTCGCCGGGCCGTGTCCCCGCCACCCAGAGGGCATTGAGCGCGCGGAAGGCGATCCGCTCCCCGTCGGGGGAGACGACCGGGCTCGCGATGCCCTTGACCTGTTGCACGGCGGTCGAGGTGAAGTCCCTGACCCGGTGGCGCCAGGGCGGACGCTCCAGGGTGACCGTCGCGCTGAAGTCGACCGTACGAGAGGCCGCCGCACCAGAGGCCGTACGAGAGGCTCCCTCGTCGGCCAGGCGCAGCCGCTGTACGCGTCCGTTCGCCGTGTAGAGCAGCTCGTCGGCGGAGATCCAGGAGGTGCGCAGGGCGTGGACATCGGCGCCGGAGACGACGGCCCGGCCGTCGACCATCACGTCGGCGCGGGTGCCCGCGATCTGCACATAGCTCAGCCGCCGCCCGTCCGGGCTCAGTGCCGGGCCGTAGATCCTGGCGTCACCGCTCGCCGTGACCAGCCGGGTGCGCGCCCCGGTCGCGAGGTCCACGGCGTCGACGGCCGTGTCGTTGACCGTGCAGACGACCCGGGTGCCGTCGGCCGACCAGGCCGGCATGCCGTCCTCGTCGTCGCCGGAGGTGAGCCGGGTCCGGGTGCCGGTGGCCGGTTCGAGCAGCCACAGGTCGTTGCTTCCGGAGCGGTCCGAGGTGAAGACGATCCGGTCGCCGCCGGGCGAGTGGCGCGGTTCGCGGTTGTCGTAGTCGTCCTCGGTGAGCCTGGTGAGGCCGGTGCCGTCGGGCCGTACGGACCAGAGCTGATACGTCCCGTCACGGAAGGACTGGAAGACGAGCGCGCGTCCGTCCGGGGCCCAGTCCGGCTGGGTGGCGTCCTGCAGGTCTCCGGTGAGCCGGACGGCCTCGCCGCCGTCGGCGGGCACCAGCCAGATCGCGCCGAGCGGATCGATGGCGAGCCGGGTGCCGTCGGGGGAGAGCGCGGCGGCCATGTTCGTGCCCTCAAAGACGGTGACCGTACGGGACGTCCGGCGGTCACCGTCGTCGTCACCGTCCCGGGCCGTGTCCGGTACGGCGGCGGTCGCCGGGGCCGTGGCGGCTCCCGTGCCGGCCAGTGCTCCGGCGGCCAGCACACCGCCCCCGGCCAGGACGCGGCGCCTGCTCGGGCGGGCGGAGGCGGTGTCGGCCGTGGTGTTGTCGTCCATGACGTCTTTCGGCTCTCTCTCGGGAAAGGGGCTGTGCCGGGGGTCCGGGGCGTGTCCGCCGGAGGGGGCTCAGGGGCACACGGTGTGCAGGAAGCGCGTCAGCCGGGCGACGCCTTCCTCGATCGTGTCCGGGTCCAGATAGCTGCACGCCAGCCGGAGTTGACGGTCCCCTCCGTCGCCCAGATAGAAGTGCGACATCGGTGTCCACAGCACACCGAACTCGCGGGCCGACCGTTCGAGCAGCCGCTCGTCGGCCACGACGGGCAGCCGCACCCGTACGAAGAAGCCGCCCCGGGGCCGGTTCCAGGACACCCCGGCGGGCGCGCCCGTACCCGGGCCGAGGCCGCGGTCCAGCGCGTCCAGCAGCAGCCGCAGATTCCGCTGGTACAGCGCGGCCTTGGCCCGGACGAGCGAGGCCAGCGAACCGTTGTGCTCCAGCAGGATGCCGCCGATGACGGCCTGGGCGAGCGGTGAGGTGTTGACGGTCACCATGCTCTTCAGCGTGGCGAGTTCATCGGCGAGCAGGACCGTACGGCCCGAGGCGTCGTCGTGTACCCGCTGGTCGGCGACGACGTAACCGACCCGGGCCCCCGGCATGCAGACCTTCGCGAACGTGCCGAGGTGGACGACCCGTTCACCGCCCGGCAGCGCCTTCAGCGGCGGCAGCGCGCCCGGCTGCTCCGCCGTGAACGCGTAGGCGTTGTCCTCCAGTACGAGGAAGTCCTCCCGTTCGGCGACGGCGAGCAGCCGGTGCCTGGCCGCCAGGCCCATGAAGCCGCCGGACGGATTGGAGAAGTCGGGCGCGACATACAGGGCGCGGATACGGCGGCCCGCCCGCCGGGCGGCCCGGCACACCTCGTCCAACTGCGCGAAGTCGATGCCGTCGGTGTCGCCGTCGTCGCCGGTGTCGGAGGCGTCGTCGATCGGCACCAGATCCACCCCGAGCACCGAGGCCGCCCCCGACAGTCCGACGAAGCAGGGATTGACGACCGCGACGAGATCCGTGGGCGACGCGACGAGCGCCCGGACCGTCAGCAGCATCGCCTCCTGACAGCCCACCGTGATCACCAGGGACTCCGGTGGTACGTCGATGCCCTGGTCGGTACGGAGCGCGTCGGCCACCAGGCCGTTGATCAGGCCCCGGCTCGGTCCGTACTGGTAGAGCAGCCGCTCGGCCTCCTCGGGCGTCAGCCCGCGCTCCTCCTGAAGGTGGCGCAGATAGCGGGCGGTGTGGCGGGCGGTGTCGATCTCGGCGAAGAAGCTGGTGTGCGGAGCGCCCGGCGCGAAGGAGATCGCGTCGGGGAAGCGGCTCATCACCTCGTTGAGAAAGCTGATCGACCCCATGGCAGGAGAGCCGAGCGAGCCGTGCAGGGCGTCGCGGCGCAGCACGGTGCCGGTACGGGTTTCGGTACGGGCGGTCGTCACCGTACGGTCCCTTCGGCGGCGAGCGCGTCCGTACCCGTACCCGTACCCGTACTCGTACCTGTGCTCGCCCCCGCGCGCC
>NZ_LATD01000128.1 GCF_000981895.1 Streptomyces odonnellii
GGGGGCCGGGCGGGGAGGCTGCGTGCGGCGTAGCTGACGGCGGCGGCCAGGTCCGGGTGGTCGATGCGGAGTTTCACGGTGTGTCCTCGTCTGCCGCTGGGCGGCGTCGGTGGTGGTGGTTGGGTGGCAGCCGGGGCGGCCGGGCTCATAGCCGGCGGCCGCCCCGGGCCGGACATGGATGTAGCGGCCCGCCGGTTGGGGCGGGCCGCTACATGGTTGAAGGCTCGGTGGTTCAGGCGGTGGGCTTCATACGGAGTTCGGCGAGCGCGATGCCGACCGTGGCGCAGGAGCCGGAGCAGAACGTGCGGGGCGGGACCTCGGATCCCTGGACGTGGACGCGGACCCAGCCGTGGCGCTGGACGGTACGCCCGGCGCATTCCTGCCCGCACCCGTCGGTCGGGCAGTCGCCGGGCGGAAGGATCGGGCGCCCGGGCTGCGACCCGGTGCCGCTGTGTACGAACTGGCCGCCAAACCACTGCTTCTGCTTTTCGCTGCGCCCGGTGACCGGCTTGTTCTTGCGCTGGTGCTCCCGCACCGCAGCGAGGCAGCCGCACTCTTCGGTCGCCTTGATCTGCCGGTAGGTGTGCTGTCGGTAGCCGCGCATCGAGCCGTGCTCGATTCCGGCCTCTTGTCCGATGACGCTCACCGTGTCCTGCCTTCCATGTCGTTGGTGTGCGGATGGGTGGTGCTCGTGGTGTCGCTGGTCACGAGGTGGGCTCGCCGTCGCGCGCCCAGAACCACTGGTCAAGCTCGTAGGTCTTCAGGGCGCAGACCGGGATCCGGTGCCGCTGCCCGTGCCCGTCTTCGACCGTCAGCTGGTCGGTGTCCCGCCGGATGACGAGCAGCAGGCCCGGAGCGGGGTCGGTGGTCCCGGGGCGCAGGGCCCATGCCTGGCCGGGGTCGGCCAGCAGGAACGGGTCGCCCGCCAGGACGCCTTCGCAGACGAGCCGGTAGGCGACCGACTCCGCGAGCAGGTCCTGGGTGATGAGGTCGCCGACCAGGCTGTTGATGAACTGGGCGGCGTGCACGGGGCCTATGAGGCGGTCCAGGGGGAGTACAGAGGGCTGCATGGTGAAGGGCTCCTTGAACATGCGAAAGTGAAGGAGCCCCGGGGGGCGTCCGACTGGCGGCATGGCCAGCGACGGAGCGGACCATCCCCGGGGCGTTGCCGCGCCCGGAGCCGCCCCGGTCGTACGGGGGCGGTTGTCACTCGGGCCGGGGTCAGGCGTGGTCGCAGGCGCTGCACAGGACGCAGGGGCGGTCCTGCCAGCGGTCGAAGTGCTGGTTGTCGCGCCAGTCCAGGAGGCCGCCGGGGGCCGGGATCAGGCCCGGCTCCCACAGCGGCTTCTTGCGGCGTCCGTCACGCACGCAGGTCGGGCAGTTGGAGGAGGACCTGGTCCAGGACGCTCTGCGGCGGCCGCCAAGGTCCAAGGGCGCCGATGCAGGGAAGAGGCAGGGTCAGCGCCTGGACCTCGGCAAGGACAAGGTGGTGAGCGTCGCGCTGCGCCCACGGGCTGCACGGCCCGTCGGCGCTGTCGTGGCAGTCGGGGTGGCAGTCGGCCAGCCGGGCGACGGCGATGACCGCGCCGGTCTCCAGGTCGTGTCCGCGGATCGCGGTGGCGACCAGCGGGTCATGCAGCGCGGGCCGGTCGACCGCCTTGGCCGTGTGGATCAGCAAGAGGCCCCGCCAGGTCCAGTGCTTGCTGCGGTTTTCCACGCGCTTGGTGCCGTGCGCGATGGCCGTGGCCCAGGGCTGGCGGATGGTGATGGCCCGTACGGTCTCGGGGGTCAGGCTCACGCTGCGCTCCTGATGGCGTGGGTGCTGGTGCCGGGGCGTCCGGCGCGTCGGCCGTTGACGCTGGGGGCGGCGGGATCGCCGGGGCGGGCCTGGACGGGGATCCCGGTGTGCTTGCCCGCGTACATCGCCGTGTCAGCGGCCCTCAGGAGTGCCGAGAGGTCCGCGGTGCCGGTCACGTGGGCGGTGGCGGCGCCGACGGATACACCGACGGGCACCTGCTCGCCCTCGATGGCGACGGGCAGAGCGAGGAGGCGTCCGAGCTGCTCGATCCGCAGGTCGTGGTGGCGGGGGCTGATCCGGGTGGCGATGGCGAACTCGTCACCCCCGAGCCTGCCGACGACGCCGCGCGGGCCTGCCCAGTCGATGAGCCGGGCCGTCACCACGGTGAGAGCGGCGTCGCCGGCCGCGTGCCCGAGCTGGTCGTTGAGCCGCTTGAAATGATCGAGGTCCGCGATTAGGACGACGGTGTCGTCGTGGCGGGCGACCAGGCGCCGGGCGCGCGCCGTGAACGCGTCCCGCCGCCAGGCCCCGGTGAGCGGGTCGCGGTGCGAGGCGGCCAAGCGACGGTGGAGGGTCACGGCGTGGACGGTCCAGCCAGCTAGCGGCAGTGCGGCCGTGGTGACCAGGAGGGCGCGATGCCCGGAACGGACCTGTGTACGCGCGGGGGAGGTCATACTGGGGGTTCCTCTCTACGGGGAAGTCCGGCACCGCCAACCAGCCCGGTAAGCGAAGTGGTGGTGCCGGGCACTTGTGTGTGCGGGGCTGCGCAGGGCCCCAGGGCCGTCCGCTCAGTGCTGGACGACGTTGGGGCGGGCGTCAGACTGCGTGAGGGCGGTCTGGCCCAGGTCGTTACCGAAGCGGTCGGTCATCATGCGGCGGAGTTTGTCGAGCTGGCCCGCGAAGACCGCGCGCTCGCACGGGAGCATGCTGCTGACGAGACGCTGGGCTTCCTGGTCGTCGTCGCTGAGGACCGCGTACAGCGCGGCGGTCTCGCTGAAGGCGTTGATGGGCGGCATCTGCATGACGTACTCGTCTCCTTGGGTGCAGGGCTGAGGGGCCACCGCAACCGTCCCGGCCCTGGCGGTGCGGGCGGGACGGCACGGAAACCCGTCAGACTGCGGCAGAAGCCGGGATGTCGAGTCCGGCACCGAGCAGCAGGCCGCGGACCGACTGCTCGTACTCGCCCGTGCGGATCCGGTCGTACATGAGCTGACCGGCGACCAGGCAGCGGGCCCGCAGCTGGATCCTGGCAACGGCGTAGGGTTCGGCGCCGGCATCGGTCGCGGCCTGCGCGGCGGCGTCCCCGGCGAGCTGGCCGGCCGTGGCGAAGCCGGCCGAACGGCGGGAGTACCGCGCCCGCCAGTGCGCCCAGTCGGTCAGCGCGCGGGTGTCGTCCACCCGCTCCTCCCACTTGGCGTAGGTGCGGCGCGTGCCCTCGGGGTCGGCGGCCCATTCTTCGGCCCACTGCCGGGTGAGGTCGGGCAGCTGGGCGAGAGCGGCCAGGGTCTGCGCGCCGCGGTGCCCGAAGGCACGCCACGCCTCGGTCTCCTCCACGACGCGGATCTGGTGGGACATCAGCCAGTACGGGGCGAAGTCGCTGCCCCAGTTGCCGGTCTCACCGAGCGGCTCCACGACGAACAGCCTCACCGGCCAGCCGTCCTCGATGCGCTCCAGAATCTCGCCGGGCCGGGTGTACATGTGGAAGTAGCTGAATGGCTTGTCCGTGTACCACTTCTGGCCGGGGCTGGGGTGGTCGACGGTCTCACCGATGTGGTCGGCGAGGTTGACGGTCGGGATGGTCTCGCCTTGGGCGCTGTAGTACCACCCGTGGGTGGTGGGCGGGACGGTGCCGTCAGGCCGGGTCGCCATGTAGTGGATCTTCTGCTTCTTCACGTGAGTGCCCTTCGGGGTGTTGGTGCTGGGATTGGGCCCGCTGCCCGGTCCTGTGTGCCGCCCCACCCCAGCCCCGGGGCTGGGGTGGGGCGGCACACAGGACCGTCAGACGGCCTGGGACGAGGAAGCGAGGAGGTCGGCGGCGCTCAGGGCGTCCCGCAGGTGGGTCCGCGCCCAGACGAGGAGCCCGGTCCGGTCTCCCCGATGGCTGGTCAGCGCGTCGGTGAGGTACGTGACCGCATGGTCCAGTTCCTCGCTGGCGTCCCTCCGGTTGCTGATGCCGGACGTGGCGAGGTCATCACGGACGCGCTCGACCAGGTCGATGAACGCGTTCGGGGTGGTCTCCTGCGGCGGTTCGTCTTCGATGAGAGCGGCGAGGTCCGCGGTGAAGCAGTCGTGGAGAGCGGTGAAGGTGTGGGGCGCGGCGGAGGTGTCGGTCTGGGTGGCCATGCGGGGCCTCCTGTCAGTAGTCGAGCCGGATCGTGATGGGGGTGCGAGGGTTACCGGCGCTGGTGTGGACGGTGCTGCGGTGGGCGGCGAGGCCGGCGCCCCCGCCCTGGATGGGCAGGTGGCAGTCCGGGCAGCCGCGGAACCAGTCGTCGCCGTCCGGGAGCGGCGCGGCTCATACGCGGACCGCGTCCCTGTACTGCTGCTCCAGGTCGGCGCGGCCCTCGGGGTCGTCCTCCTGGTCCTCGTCCTCGGACGGGCCGTGGACGGTGCAGTACACGTCCGGGTCGTTCCTCAGCTCGCCGGTCAGGGCGCGCAGGAGATCGGTCACGTTGTAGACCGGCGCCCACGCCTGGCCCTCGCATTCGTCGTCGGCCGGGCAGCCCACCAGGACCTCGAAGCCGACGTCGCCCGCCCCGTCGACGTCGTTGCGCTGAGCGAGGACGGTGCGGTCCGCTCCGAGCCGGATCTCCGCGACGCGGTCGCCGTCGGCGAGCTGCGAGGCATCGCGCCAGCGCCACATCGGCAGGATCTCGGGGCCGAAGGTGCGGCGGACCAGGAGCAGGTCGCCCAGGCCCTCGCCGCCGTCCCAGCCGAGGTCCGCGCGCCGGGCGTCGCTGACGCGTTGCAGCAGCGCCTCCAAGCGGTGGATGTTCTCCGCGATGACGACGTGGTCGAAGCCCTCGCCGGGCAGGCCGGGCCACGCGGCGACCATGGCGGCGTGCTGGGCGAGGACGACCGGCTCGGGCACGCGCCGGTTCGCGGGCCGGCCTTCCTGGCGTTCGACGCACACGGAGGCCGGGGTGGGGATGACCAGCGCGACCGTGGGCACGCCGTGGCGGCGGGCGGTCGCGATCAGGTTGGCGCGCACGGCGGCCACGGTGTTCGTGGCGTCGACGACCGTCATTTTCCGGCGGGCGAGGCGGGCCTCCAGGACGGCCTGGAGCGCGAACACCGCGTCGTCGGTCGCCTCCTGGCAGCCCGCGTCATCGCTGACCAGGGCCCTGAACCTGTCGAGTTCGAGGACCTGCGTGGCGGGCCAGGTGCTGGCCCACGTCGACTTGCCCGAACCGGCCGCGCCGATCAGGCAGACCAGCGAGTCGTCCGGGATCGTCGTGTCGACGGGCAGCGCGTTTTCCAGGCGGAAGGTCTTCATGCGGTTTCTCCCTGCGGGTCAAGAGCACGGGTGGCGTAGTAGGTCTGGAGGCCGGCGTTCTCGGTGATGAGCGCGGCGGCTTCGTACAGCGGGCACGACATCTCGCCGTCGTGATCCGGCTCGATCCGTCCGGCGGCCTGCGCGGCGACGGTGAGCAGCTGCGCGAGAGAGCCGAAGACGCCGTCCTGGTGGTGGTCCTCGTGGTGGAACTCGCGTAGGACCTCCGCGAGCTCGCGGGCGTCGATCTCGCCGCGCAGTTCGTCCCCGATCTGCTGGAGGGCGAGCTGGATGATCCCGGCGGAGGCGCGGACGCGGTCGATGCGGTTGCGGGGCTGGCCGGTCACCGGGTGGTGGCCTTGCTGGTGGCAATAAGGGCGGCGGCGGTCTCCCAGCCGTGGTGCCAGGAGCTGTCGAGGTGGAAGGCGCCGTTCATGCCGAAGTCGGCCAGGCGGTAGAAGTTGGTCTTGCCGGTCTTGTCGGCGAGCTTCTCCAGGACGCCGTGGCCGGGCACCCGGCGGTCCGCGATGTAGTGCGTGCCGAAGGACAGGGCGAGGGCGGCCGCGGCGGCGCCGGGGTGGACCCGGATGCCCAGCGCGCGGGCCCCGAGTCCGGCGATGATCGCCTGGGTGGCCGTGTAGGTGAGGCAGTGGTGCAGGCATGCCTTGCGGCCGTCGGCGGTGCCGTGGGTGGTCTTCTCGTTGGTGGCCGGGTCCTCGTAGGTGACCGGGACGTCGTCGGAGGCGCCCTTCACGCGGGCGCAGAAGTCGTTCTGTACCCAGAAGTCGCCGATCGCGCTGGCAGCGCGGGTCAGTCCGAGCAGGGCGGCGAAAACGGCAGGACGGTGCATGCTGGAGGTCTCCTGATCTCGATGAGGGTGAGGGAGCGGGGTGGCCGGCCCTTTGCCGATGCGCGGCCACCCGGCGGTCCCGACCCCGGCCACACCGGCCGGGGTCGGGTCGTTCAGAACGGGGCGTCGTCCGGCCAGGCCGGGAGGGGCAGGAGCCGGACGCGCAGCTCGCGCCGGTTCATCCAGCAGCCGCGCGCCTCCATCTCCGGGATCGCGCCGCCGACCCACCAGCCGCCCGCGCCCCGGCAGTCGGGGCAGGAGCGGCGAGGCTGAGGCTTCAGCTCGATGCGGTGCCGGTCGGCGTAGAGCTTGAGGTGGCTGGCCCTGAGCACGGCGGTGGCCGTCGCCGCGGTGCGCGGGACGGCGGCGGCGAGCAGCAGGACGGCGCGCAGGCGGCGGGTGGTGGTCACGTCAGCGGGATCGCGCGGCAGGCGGCGGCGTGGTCGTTCGCCTTCTAGTCCTCCTCCGGGAACCGCGAGGTGTCCTTGCAGCAGTGGCACCTCCACCGGTTCTTGAGGTGCTCACCGAGGCCGATGACGTCGACGAACGATCCGCTGAGCGTGACGAACCGGATCTGGAGGTTCTTGGGCCGCTCGGGCTCAGTGAAGGCGGAAGCGCGGACAGCGGTGCTCATGGGCGGTGGTCCTCTCGGATCAGGCAGCAAGCAGGTGCTTTGCCGGGGGAGCGATGTAGGTGGAGGGATCGGCCGGGGTGCCGTCGTGGCATTCCAGGCAGCTCCCGAGCGTCTTGAGCGGGAGGCAGAAGTAGTAGCGCCGCCGGCACTGGGGGCAGGTCTGGCGGGCGGCCATCGCCCGGTCCAAGGAGTGCTCCTGGGCGAGCGTCGGGGTCCGCTTGGGCCGAGCGAGGTCCACGTTGTAGAGCCAGGCCCGGGTGGGATGGATGCATGCCTGGTCGGGCAGGAAGGTGCACGCCTTGCAGCGCAGGACCGCTACCGGGCCGTGCCCGCCGGGGCTCAATCCCTCCTCCCGTAACTGCCTCCGGGTGACCAGGCCTTCGGGACAAGCGCGCCGGTCGAACTCCGGCAGCATCGCGTCGCTGCGCGGCACCCGCTTCACCTCGCGGCGGCGCTTCTTCCTCGGGCGCGGCATCACCTGCTCCAGGCGCCGGGGAGCCGGGCGGGACGCTGCGGGCGGGGCCGGCCGATCCGGCGGCGCGGTCGGGGGATGAGCACGAGTGGTCTCCTCCAGTCGTCGGTGGACAGCGCTGCGCCCCGCCGACGTGGTGCGGTGTCGGCGGGGCGCAGCGGGTGGTGCGTGCGGCCAGGCAGCCTGTCCGGTCCTCGCCCGGCCCCGGGGCGCGGGACGGGGCGAGGACCGGGCAGGGCGTCAGGTCTCGGTGCGGGCGAATCCGGCGGTGAGCAGCTGCTGCCGTGCGGCATGGACGATCGCGCCGTGGTCGAACGCGAGGGTTCCGGGAGCGTTCAGCGGCGTCCACTTCACGGCGGTCGCGTCGTCGCCGGCCTGGGCGGTGGTGTCCGCAGGAACGGTGACGGCGTAGGCGGCGCTCACGTACCGGCCGCGCGGGTCCCGGGCGGGGTGGTCGTAGACGCCGACCAGGTGCAGGTCCTCCTCGCGGACGCGGACGCCTGTCTCCTCCAGGAGCTCGCGGGCGGCGGCGGCGCGGGAGGTTTCGCCCGGGTCGACGTGCCCGCCGGGAAGGGCGAGTTGGCCCTGGTGCGGCGGCCAGCCGCGCTCGATCAGGAGGACGTGGTCACCGCGCAGGCAGACGACATCGGCGGTATACCGGATGGTCTCGATGATCTCGGTCATCAGGGTTTTTCCCTTCTGAAAGACGATGGCAGGCCAGGGGGTTGTTCCGGCGCTCTGCCCGCCCCCTGGCCCGTGGGGCGCGGGGGCGGGCAGGCAGGCGTCAGTGCTGCCGGACCTGGTGGTCGTCCGCAGGGTCGGCATCGGGGGTGACCTGGCCGACGGAGCCCATCACGATGCCGATGCCGCCGGACTGGCCGCTGATGGTGATCCCGCCAGCCTGTACGACGTTGCAGTTGGTGATCCCGTCGGCCTGTACGACGGGACCGTTGATGGTGCCGCCGCTGACCTCGTTGGATGTGGAATGGGTAGCCATGGTGTCCTTTCTGGACGTCGGACGTGGCGGCCGGTCGGCCTGTCCGGCCCTCGCACACCGCGCCGGGGTGTGCGAGGACCAGGCGGAGCGACCGGAGGTCAGCGCCGGAGCTGGCGGACGTTGCCGGCAGGCGGACCGGATGTCAGATGCCGCAGGTGTGGGCCCGGTCGGCTGCCTGCCGGAGCAGGCGCAGGGGCACGCGGGCATCGGCGTGGGCGTCGTTGAACGCCGGTACGGACTCCACCGACGGGCCGAAGCGGCGTCGGATGGTGTCCAGGAGCAGGTCCAGGGCGTCGGACTCCAGGGAGTCTGTGGGTGCTTCCTTGTGGATGGCGCCGTAGAGGCAGACCGCGCCGGTTTCGTCGGTGGTGCCGCCGGCGCACCAGCCGCTCGTCTCCATGCGTCCGGCGGCCCGCTGGAGCAGCGCGGCGACGGGCGTGGGGTACGGGCGGAGTTGTTCAGGGTGTGGGGGAGCGGTCACCGGGACGCGGACGACGTCGGGCAGGTCGAGGTGGTCGAGGGGGATGTGCGCGGAGTTCACGTCGACGGTCAGTGCGGCTGTCTCCAGACGGATCGTCATGGCCGCCTCGACAGCGGCCATCCGCGTTTCCAGATCGATGTGTGCCGACGGCTCGGTCTGGGCTGTGGTCGTCGGCGTGCGGGTGAGGCCGGGGGCTGTCACGGGAAACTCCTGACTGATGCGGAGCGCGCCTTCCCGCCGCCGGATACGGCGGGAAGGCGCGCTGGTCTGCGGGAGCGGGCCGGTCGGCGGCGGCTCGGTTATCCGAGGCTGCTGATCCATCCGGCGATGTTGCTGATGCCGCTGTTGATGGCGGGGGCGATGCCGGTGGAGGCGAGGGTGAACTGGCCGTAGGCGTCGCCGATGAGGTCTCAGGCGGCCTCTTCGATGCGGTCAGGCCGCTTCGCCGCTGGCCTTGTCCGGTCGGCCGCCCAGGGCCACCTTCGAGGCTTTCCCTTCCTTGATCCGGTGGATCTCGCCTTTCTTCTCCAGCTTGTTCAGCACGTTCGCGAAGGTGGACTCGGCCACCCCGCAGGCGGCCTGCAGCTGGCCCCGCTCCACGTAGTCGATGTCGTCGGGGTCGATCTCGTCGCCCTGGTCGACCATGTCCACGTACATGGGGTCGGACTCGTCACGGAGGGCGGCCAGTACCTTCTCCTCCGACGTGAGTTCCTTGGCCTTCGGGAGGTCGACGCCGGCGAACGACATCCCCGCCTCGCCGGTCCCGCCTTCGTCGTCCTTCTCCTCGAAGCCGGGGATGGGAGTCTGGGCCAGCTCCTCCATGTACGCCTGGTCGCCCCACCAGGGGACGTCGACCGGGGCCATGATGTTCTCCGGCCTGATGTGCGCGGTGGCGTCCTCGAGGGTGTCGATCCGCATCATGCCGGCGCGCCCGCCCGGTGCCGCGACGTAACCCAGGCCGAAGGTGCGGCGCGGGTCCGACTCCGCCATGGTCGGGTCGTACACCAGCGCGTCGTCCTCTTCCACCCATACCGGCGGGATCAGAGAGGGGTCCAGCCCGTCGAAGCCGGGGGGCAGGTCGCCCAGGTTCACCTGGTCGCTGTCGGTGCGCAGGATGATCCAGGTCCCGCCGGCCAGGAGGTTGGCGCGGATTGCCTGCTCTCCGCCCAGCTGGTCCAGGTTCACGGTCTGGTTGATCAGGACCCAGGGCATGCCCATGGAGCGGGTCAGCGAGGCGCCGTCCTTGACGATCTTGATGGCCTCCTTGCGGTTCTGTGCTCCCGGGGCCAGCATCTGGGCGGCCTCATCCAGGATCGTGGCGCAGTACGGCCGCATCGCGGACGGCTCGAAGTTCTTCAGTTCCAGGCGGGCGGCCTCTTCGATCCGGTGCTGGAGGACCCACCAGGACAGCCGCATGGCGCCCAGGGCGCCGTACTGCGTCAGGCCGCTGTAGGCGGCCATCTTCGGGATCGCGGGGTTGCTGGCGCCCTTGGGGTCGCCGTAGATCTGGGCCATCTTGTTGGCGTGGTACGCCAGGCTGATCATCTGGCCAGTGCCTCCCTTGCCGGAGCCGGTGGTACCGGCGATCACGACGTGGAGGGCGCCCAGCTTAGGGTCGAACAGCTGGAGTTTCGCGGGGAAGCCGGAGACGATCTTCCCGATGTTGACCCAGCCGCCCGGGGTGGCCTTCAGGGAGTCCAGGCCCTGGAATTCGTGGCCGGCCTCCAGCGGGTTGTGGTCCATGATGCGGATGATCGCGCGCCTGGGGTCGCGCCGTCCCGGCTCGTAGGAGACGAGGTCGATGGAGCGGCGCAGCGCTCCGGCCAGCTCCCCGAGGTTCACGACGCGGGGGAGTGCGTCCAGGTCGTCGTCGGCCACGACGCGTGCCACCTGGCCGCCAGTGTTCTCGTCCTCGCCGACCTCCTCCAGGTGGGTCTTGGGCAGGACCCGCGCCTGGACTCGCTTCCAGGCGCCCTGGAGGGTGGAGGGGTCCAGCTCCGCGCGCTGGGTGTACCAGACGGTGATGAGCGCCTCCCCGGAGTGCGCGCCGTACTTCATGGTGATGTCGTCGACCGAGCGGCCGAAGAGGCTGGAGACGGCTTCCTTCGACACGTTCACGGAGTCGCCCAGGGCTGCGGTGATCCGTCCCTCCCAGCGGTCCGCGTAGATCACGACGTCGGAGAGGACCTGGTTGCGGTGGCGTCCCGTCTTCGGGTCGCTGATCACGCGCCCCCAGGCCGCGATCATCTTGTCGGCCAGGGACACCGGGCCGGGGTCGCCGGTATTGACCGGGCCGGTCTGCGCCGTCGGCTGCGCCTGCTCCACCTCGATCTTCTGCCGGCCGAAGACGCGGCGCAGGCGCCAGCCGGTGAAGACGACCGCGGCCCACCAGCCCAGCGACAGGATCCCGGGAACGGTGGCCGGCTCGAAGACGCCGGCCATCAGCGCTTCGGACGCCTCGGCTCCGCCCAGCTGGCCCAGGGCCAGGCCCATACCGGTGGTGATCGTGGAGATCCCCATGGTGTCGCGGTGCGCCCGCGCGATGTCGATCCCGGGGAGCCGGTTCGCCCAGGGGCCCAGGCGGTTCATGTAGTTGGCACCGGCGAACGTCGCACCGGCCAGGAAGCCGGCCCCCACGTAGGCCGCCGCGTTCGGGTCCAGGTAGGGGGCCAGGATGCCCACCCCGACGGGGAGGGCGATCTGGAGCGCCGCGGCGGCGCGCTCCGCCGGCTCCGCGTTCGGCACGGTCTTGGTGATGGTGGACATCGGGGGGTACTCCTGTCTGGATCCTGGGTGATCCGCAAGGGCGCGGCCGGCCCGGAGGGATGCGATCCCCGGGCCGGCCGCGCCGGTGGTGTGGTGGTGCTATTCCTGCTCGAACCAGTCGCGGCTGACCTTCTCCAGGTCCGTCACGTCGGAGCGGTCGAAGGCTTCCTGGAACCCGGCGTGGGTGGTGCGGGCCTGGTCGCCGGCCGCCTTCGCGGCCTTCGCGGTGTCGGACGTCTTCGACGCGTAGGTGATCGCGCCCTCCGACACTCCGCGGATGGTTTTCGCCAGCTCCTGGCACTCCGCCAGGGAGTCGCGGTCCACGCTCTTGGCTCCCAGCGCGTCTGCGTCGGAGGCGGTGTCGTCGGCCAGTTCCTTGATGTTGTCCGCGGCCTTCTTGACGCCCTCCGCGTTGCGGGCCAGGGCCTTTTCCTTGTCCTGGGTCTTTCGGACGAGGACCTTGTACGTCAGCTCCGCCATGATCGGGACTCCCCTCCGGTCCTACGCGGCGGGCGCGTAGGAGCCCTTGTCGTTGTAGAAGCGGAGTTCGGCCGGCTTCGTCTCGTCGCTGTCCACCACGGCCTTGTACAGCGGCGCGTACCTGGTCCCGATGTTGGTCAGGACGACCTTGCACATTTCCGCCGCCCGCTTCGCGCGCTTGTGGAGTTCGGCGGCCTCCGCCGCCTGGGCCTTCGCCGCGTCGGCCAGCTTCGTCAGCTTCGCGGCCAGCTTCTCCCCGCCTTCGACGGCCCTCGCCTGTGCGGCCAGCTCCTGGCAGTCCTTCGCCTCGCCCTCCGCCGCGGCCTCGAGCGACTTGCACGCATCGGCCACCTTGATCAGGTGGTTCTCCTTGGCCTCCAGCTTGCGTTCGTACTGCTTGAAGTTGCGGAGCTCCTTCCGGCTGATCGACCCACGGGCACCCTCCGTTCCCAGGGTCAGCGTGTTCGCGTCGATCTCCTTGACCAGGAGGGGCTTCACGTCCATGCTCACTCCGTCGTCTCCTTCGTCCGGCGGGGCGATGACGATCGTCTGGCCGCTGGGCCCCGTAACCGTCGTCTCCTGCTGCTTCGGGGTCTGCTGCCGTGTCTTGTGCTGAGCGTGCGCCTTGTCCAGCCGCGCGTGCTCCTTGCCGTTCTCCGCTTTCTTGTCCTGATATCCGTCCTTCGTGCCCTTCGCGTACGCCTTCACGTGGTCGACCGCGTTCCGGACCGCGGAGCCGTCACCGTGACCCGTCTCCCTCGAACGCTGGAGCGGGGGCCGGTTGTCGGTCCCGTTCGAGCTGTGGCCGGCCGCGCCGTTCTTCCCGGCGCCGCCGTTCTCGCCGGACCCGCCGCTCGAACCGGATCCGCCGCCGCTCCCGGAGGAGCCGCCCGGACCCTGACCGCTGCCACCTCCCTTCTTCAGGTCGGCCTCCGTGCCCTTGCCCTTGTCGGGCTTGTCCTTCGAGTTGCCGGAATTACCGCCGGACGAGCCGCCCGACGTCGATCCGCCGCCGCTGCCGGAGGTACCAGCCTTTCCGTCCTTGCCAGCCTTTCCGCCAGATCCCGCGTTCCCCGAGGAGCCGTCCTTCCCCTTGCTCCCGGAGTCCTTCGCCCCCTTGGTGCCGGTGTCCTTCGGCGAACCTCCGCCACCGTTTCCACTGGTGCCGCGCCCGCCACCGGATCCGCCGCTCCCATTCGAGCCGGACGAGCCGCGCCCGCCGCCTCCGGTGGCGCCGCCGCTTCCGCCGCGTCCGGTACCCGTGGAGCCGTTCCCGGTGGAATTCTTTCCCGAATTCCCACCACTATTTCCTGCGGAATTACGGCCCCCTCCACCGGCCCCTCCAGAGCCGTTTCGGGTCGGAAGCCCGGGCGACTTCATGACCGTGGTGCTCCGGGTCTCTTTCACCTGGTGCGCACTGGCCCTGGCTTTCTCCAGATCCAGCCGTTTGTTCGCTGTCCCGCCGCCCTTCGCCCAGCGGGTCGCACCGGCCCGGATCAGCGTTTTGACCACACCCTCCTTGTACCGGGTACCGGCCGCGTCGGATCCGGCCCCGGTCAGGTCCTCCGGGGCCTTGAACGACTCGCTGGTGACGCCCGGGGAAGAGCGGTCCACCACCCCGTCGGGGTCCGCCTTCGCGGCCGGATCGTTACCGGCCGGCCTGGCACCGGCACCGGTCGCGGTGACCGGCCGGGCCGGTTCCACCGCAGCCATCAGGGCGGCCATGATGCCGGTGTCGGCCGGTGCCGGCGCGGTGCTGGCGGCCGGCGCAGCGGGCGGATCGGGGGGTCCCGCGGGAACCGGGGACGCCGTATCGGTCGCCATCATTTCCTCACTCTCAGTGATAGCCGGTGGTTCCTTACTCCTCACCTCCCAGCGGAGAGCAGCCGATCAGCCGACCCATGGGGTCCCGATTACGGCACTCTCCGCCAGGAGGGAGGGAGTAATTGATCACCGTGCGTGACTACGCGTCGGCCTTCCTGCCCTTGCGTGCGAACACCGCGAGGGCCAGACCACCACCGGCGACAAGACCCAGCAAAGTGGCGGAGTTGACCCCGCCGCCCCCCGCACCACCGGTATCCCGGGCCCCGCCGGCGACCGCCATCCCGGACCCGTCGGCGGTCTCGTACTGCTGCTTGCAGTCCGCCACGACCTCGCCCCTGGACGGCGATCCGTACCCCTTGCCGACCAGGCCGGAGGAGTCCTTCACGCACTTGTCGACAGCCGCCTGGATCTTGGCGGCGGAGGCGGTCGCGGCCTTCACGTCTGCGGCTGCCATATCGTTCCGGATCTTCATTTCCTCCAGTTCCAGCTTCTTCATCTGGACCTGAAGGGCCGCGGCTTCCTTCTCCTCCTTCGCCACGGCAGCCGAATGCACCTGGAACCAGATGGTTCCACCGCCGATAAGCGCCACCCCGGCCACCGCGATGGCGACCTTTCCACGGCGAGTCATCCCGGCCGTCTTGTACGTTGCGACCGGAGTTCCGTACGGCCCCTCGTCGGCGTACGGGGAAGCATCCGGCTCGCTATTTCCGAAGGCTTTTCCAGCCGCCATTCCGGCCTGAATTCCTTCGAACACCCTCTCTTCTTCCGGCGTCATTTCATTCTCCGTTCTTGCGTGCCAGATCGGAAGCCGCGGAGATCGTGGCCTCCACACCTCGGAAGGTGTTGTGGGAAAGGTCGTTCCACTCCCAGAACCGCATGTTCACGCCCTGGCGGGCCAACTGGTTCTGAAGGTAATTAGCGGCCTTTCCCCGGTCGGTCGTGGTCACGTGCCCGGTGGATTCCAGAAAGGTCTGGGCACCCCTGATGCACATGCGTCCGGTGGGGGAGAAATCGAAGGACTGGCACCAGCCGTAGCGGGTCAGGACTTCGATCACCTGGACCAGGTGGTATGAGGGCTTCAAGGGGCGCGGCTCCTGCCAAAGCCCCAGGTCAGCCATCGCGGACCGGATCCCTCTGGGGATCATGCGCTGGCCCCGGGTCGGGGGGTCGGGCGCCCAGATCTCCAGGGCCGGCGGGATCACCGCGGGGGGTGCCAGCGCGGGCATCGGGTGAGCCGTCGTACGGGTGAAGCCCCCAGATGACGGGGTCGGCCCGGTCGCTGTGGGTGCCATGCTGCGCTCCTTCCTTGCATACATCGGGGGGATCTCCTTCTCGGGGCGGGGAGGGATTCGTGGTCCGTGTCCCCGTACCGCGCATGCGGGCCAGGGTCGTGCGCGGTACGGGCTGCCCGCCCGCGCCCGGTTCGGCGCGGGCGAGCGGCCTGCCGACCGTGGCCGTCACCGGTCCGCGCTCACGCTCGGGAGCATGGGCGCGGGCCGGTGGCGACCATGAGCGGCAGGAGGTGTGCCAGGGGGTGAGCGCGTCGGCGCTCACCGGGCGCTCGCCTACGCGCCCGGGGCGGCCTCTTCGACCTGAGCGCGCAGGCGCTGCGCGGTCGGGCGGGAGACCGGCTTGTCGGACAGGCCCGCGTCGGTGAGCGCGTCGCGGATCTCCGTCCACTCGGGGCGGCGTCCGAGCTCGGCGTAGAGGAGACGGATACGGGCGTGGCGGCGCTCGGTCAGCGCGTCACTCTCGCTGCGCGTGAGCGCACCTTCCGCTCGCTGAGCGTCCGTCTCCTCCGTGACGCGCTCGCCCCGGTGAGCGCCGGAGGTGAGCGCCGGGCGCTCACGCTCGCCACGCGTCGTGCCCGAAGTGAGCGCGCTCGCGTCGGGGTGAGCGTGCCCGGTTTCCTCCACGCGCTCGATCGTGTGAGCGCGCTCGGGTGTGTCGGGGGTGAGCGTGTCGGCGAGCGCGGCAGGTGCGGTGTTGAGCTTGAGCGCCATCCGCTGCCCGAGCGGGGCCTTGCTCCGCCACCGCCAGCCGTACTCCTCCTTGAGCTGCGCTCGCAGGTAGGTCTGCTCCTGGAGGCGGGTGAGCGCCTCCTGGTAGGAGGTGATCTCCCACAGGATCATCCGGCGGCGAAGCCGGGCGGTGGGGATCGGGGCGAGGAGCCAGCGGGAGCGGCGCACCGTCTCCATCCGCACCTTGCCGGTGACCGCGCCGATCCGTGTCGCGTACACGTGGGAGGCGATCTCGGAGAAGATCACCCACAGCAGCGTGAGGGCGGCGTGCCCGAGACGGCCGGCGGCCGTCTCCGAGGCGGTCCAGTTCAGATAGACCGTCACCGCCGTCAGCGCCCGGGGCACCCAGCGGATCCAGCGCAGTTCCATGCCCATCCGGATCAGGACCAGGCTGGCGCCGGTGAAGGCGGGAATGGCGACGTCGATGCCGACGGGCAGCAGCCACGGCCACTCCCAGCCCCACCCGGCCGCCTTGGTCTCCAGCGCGGTGTAGGAGGAGAGCAGTCCGAGGGTGGAAACGGTCGCGGCGGCGATGACGATCGCGACCACGCCGACCAGCTCCTGCCCGGACAGCGGCGGCACCCCGCCGGCAGGCCGGGCGTCCGCACGGGCCTTGCGCCGCTTGGTGCGGGAGTCGGTCCGGATCTCCCGGCGCCGGGCCCGCTGCACGGTGCGCTGCGTCGCCGCATCGAGGACCCGTTCGGCCTCAGCCAGAGCCTGCGCGGCGGCGGCCTGGTCGGCCGCGGCCTTGGCCGCCGCCTCCCGCGCCGTCGTCGCGTCCGTTTCCGCCTGCTCGCGCAGCCGGGTGACGTCCTTGCCGGTGGCGGCCCGCAGCTCCTCGGCAGAGGTACGGGCGTCGGCCAGGGCGCGTTCGGCGTCCTGACGAAGACCGGCCGCGGCCTTCTCGGCTCCGGCCCGCACCTGGGCGGCCTGGCCGTCCGCGCTCTCGCGCATCCGGTCGGCCTCGCCCCGCGCCCGCTCCCTGAGCTGGTCGGCGTCGGTGGCGGCGCGGCTGCGGGTCTCCGCCGCGAGGCGCTCCGCCGCCGCGAGCAGCTGGGTGCGCTTGGTCTCCGCGTCGGCGAGCAGCTGCGCGGCCTGCGCCTGTACCTCGTCGGCCCGCGCGGCCGCCGTGGTGGCGGCCTCCTGCGCCTGGCGGCGGGCGTCAGCGAGCAGCTGCTCGGCAGCCGCCTTGGCGTCGGCCAGGACCTGGTCGGCCTCGCCGGCCGCCGTCACCGTGACGGTGCCGGCCTCCGCGTGCGCGTCGGCGAGCAGCTGCTTGGCCGTCGCGTCGGCGCCGGCCAGGACCTGGTCGGCGCCGGCGGTCGCGGCGGTCACGGCCTCCGTGCGGACCCGGTCGGCGTCGGCCTGCGCGTCGGCGAGGACGCGGGCCTGCTCGGTGGTGGCTGCCTCGATGATCGAGGCGGCCTCCGAGCGGGCTCCGTCCAGGAGTTCGGCGGCGCGGGTCTCGCTGTCGGCGAGGATGCGCGCGGCGTCGTCGGCGGCCAGGTCCCGGAGGTCGGCCGCGCGATCCGCGGCGTCGGCGACGACCGGGTCGGACTCCGGGTGCACCAGTGGCGCGGTGTCCTCGGGGGAGGCGGCCTGGGCGGGGACGGAGGCCGGCGGTGCCGACGCCCGCCCGTTGCGGGACTTCGCTGCCGCCGCAGGAGGCTGGCGCCTGCGGCGGGTGGCGGTCTTGGGGGCCACGGGGTGTCTCCTCTCTTATGTTCCGGCGCCTCCGTGGAAGAGGGCACCGCGGGTCGGTGTCGGTCGGTAAGGTCGACCAGGCCCTCCGGTCCCCGGCACCGCTTATGCCGGGGACCGGAGGGCTGTCGTATGAAGTGCCGTCCGGGCGTACCCGGCCAGGGGCATGCGAAAGACCGGCCATCCGCAGCGCGGGCGGCCGACCGGGGAAAGTGCTGGAGGGCGGGCGAGAAACTGCCCGGGGCTCCCGTCAGGCGGACTCAGCCGTGGTCCGGCCAGCGCGAAACCGGGCCGAACAGCACCCGCAGCGCGACGAAGACCAGCAGAGGCGGGAACAGCAGCAATAAGACGATCAGCACGTAGGGCACGGCGTCCCCTTCCAGGGGTGGTTCTGGCCGGGGAATGTCCGACTCCCCGTCACCGCCCGTACCGGCCGCGAAGTTCGGCGGCCGGTACGGGCAGATCCGGTCACGACCGCAGGGCCGGTTCTCAGCTGCGGTCCGCGGTGACGGGTCCGTAGCGGCGGGCGTACGCGGCGGCGGCGCAGAGCATCGCCCGCACCTCGCTGAGAGCGCGCCCGGGGGCTTCCTCCCACACGTCGTGCAACGCGTGCGGGGCGCCCGACGCTGCGGCGATCAGATGGTCAAGGATCCGCTGGAGGACGTAGCGGGTGTCGTCGCTGGGCTGCGTCGCGACCAGCGCGGCCCGCAGATTCCGCCGGGGCAGGTACAGCGGCACCCGCAGCTCGTCGACGCCGTGCTCGGCCATGTACAGCGCCGTACGCTCCGCCCGCGTTGCGCGGGGGTGCCAGGCGTACGAGGCCGCCAGATACCGGTCCGCCGCGTCCGCGTGCCCGGCGATGTCCTCACCGGTCAGGTCCGCACCGCTGGCCCCCCACCACAGCCGGTCGGCGTAACGCTCCACCAGGCGCTGCCGGCAGCGCTCCAGCAAGGTGTTCTGCTCGGCAAGGAATGTCTCAACGGCCGCCGCGAACTCGGCTCCCGTGCTGTCCATATCAATCTCCATCTCTGCTGTTCAGTGATCCGGGCTGTCCGGCTCCCCTGCGACTCGGGCCCTCCCGGTGAGATCCGGGAGGGCCCGAGCAGGCAGCCGACAGAACGGGGCTGGAGATCAGGTGCGGTCCTGCTTCTGGAAGCGCACTTTGAACGGGGCGCCAAACGTGCAGGCCTGGTCGCCCTGGCAGGCGGTGCAGGCGCCCAGGTGCGTGGTCCACACCTCGAGGGCAGCGATGTCGGCGAGAACTTCGTAGCTGTCAATGTCGGCGGGCATCCAGTCGGCCGGATCGCCGCGGCGGCTACGGAACTGAACGGGGGTGGGTGTCGGCACGGTGTCCTCCGGACACGGGATGAGGACGCCGCCGGGCGACGATGCCCGGCGGCGGGTGGATCTCTCGTACGGAATGGCCCGCCTCCCACGCCCGGGCCGCTGCCCTCGCAGCAGCCACGAGCAGTCGATGAGCGAAGGGATGACTGGAGCCGAGCCGGGCGACCGCCCGTACCGCGCGGTGCTGCACGGTACGGGCGAGCCGTATCTGCGGGGTCGAGATAGGAAACTCCTGCTTAGCGCCTGAGGTGAGCGGAAATCGCAGACGCGGCGGCGCCGGCCGCCGCGGACGCCTGACGGGCCGCCTCAGCCGCCCGCTGCGCTGCGGCGAGATCCTCAGCCGCCTTACGCCGCGCCGCTTCCATCTGAGCGGCAGCTTCCTGTCGCGCCTGATCAGTCATCAGTGGTTCCCCCTCGCGGAACCGGCTCCCACACGGAACGCCGCGCCATCGGCGGCGCGGACCGTAGCCGCAGGGACGGGGATGGTGAGAACCTGCGGGCCGGGCTGGTGCACCGCAGCGGCAGTCAGTCCGGCCTGGTACCAGGCACCGCACTGACCGCAGACGTACTGGTCGCCGTCGCGGCCCATCGTGCTTCCGCAGCACGTCGGCGCGTCGCTGGCATAGATGTGGTCGCGGAGTGTCTTGCCCGGGTCCCGCTTGGGCAGCGGCTCCCGGTCCGGGTCCGGGTCGTTGGCGAGCCCGGTCGGGAAGGGGTATGAGGCCGGTAAGACCGTGACGGCCCGTCGGGGCCGTGGGATCATCAGGGTTCGCACAGGGGTTGCCTTCCATGGGGTCCTGTGTGGTGGCCTGGGGAGGCACCCCCAGGCCGTCTGGTGTCCTGCGGACACCCCGCGGTCGCCGGACCCCGCCCAAGGGCAGAGTCCGGCGGCCACGGCGCATGCAGGGCAATCAGGCTGTTGAGCGGGCACGGCCGCGGGCGGCGCGGCGCTTCAGTGAGCGTCGCTCGCTCTCGGACAGGCCGCCCCAGACGCCGTCGTTCTGCCCGGCCTCCAGAGCCCACTGGAGGCACTGCTCCATGACCGGGCAGCGGCGGCACACGGCCTTGGCCTCCTCAATCTGCAGGAGCGCCGGGCCGACGTTGCCGATAGGGAAGAACAGCTCGGGGTCCTCTTCGCGGCAGACCGCGTTGTGACGCCAGTCCACGGCGGTCACTTCCCCGCGCGGACGCGGCGCAGGGCCTCTTCGACGTCCGGAACAGGCACGTCGGGGGCGTCTTCGGTCTGTGCGATGCTGTGCTGCATCAGGGCCTCCATCTAGGTCCTGGACAGCTCCGGGGGCCTCATCCCTGGGGCTGTCGCATTTCACTCCCCAATTGGGGAGTCGGCGGCCGGTGATTCCGGCGCCCGTCACCGGCGCCGCACACGAGGCGCGGTTCCGGCAAGAGGCGTCGCTCAGGCGGCGGACAGCAACGTGGCAGCGCGCGGGGCGGCCTCGGCCGTGCCGGGGACGCTGAGAACTGCACGGATCCTGTCGATCGTGGCGGGCGCCGTGCAGGGTCCGTAGTCGAGGATGTAGGCGAAATGGCCGTCAGCATCACAACCGCGGCAGACCCGGTCGTTGTTGCCGTTCCGCACGTCGTCCGAGCGGAACCAGTGGCCGCGCTTCGTCACCGTGACAGTGATCTGGTCGATGACCGCGTCGGTGCGCAGGCCGGCCGCGTCACGGCGGGCGGTGTACCAAGCGTCGACACCGCCCCGGGTCCCGTCGATGCGTTCCATGACGACAGGCCGCTCAGCGGCCTCCATCGCGGTGACCGGCATGTTGTCGCTCTCCCAGACCGGCGTACCGTACGGCAGCAGCCCGGCCGTGGTCTCGGGCCGGTCCCGCTGCCGCTCGGTCTCCTCCTCGATCAACGACGCGGCCGTCTCGCACAGCTCCTCCCACCCGGGGAGGCGGTGCTGCTGCGCGGCCCACAGCCACACCCCCTGGGTGATGTCGTCGACCTCAACGTCCAGGCCGCTGGTAGCAAGGCGGTCGGCAGCGTGCGCGGTGAGGTCATCGGTGTAGCGGGTGTAGAGGTCGGCCAGGGTGGCAGGCATGGGGAACTCCTCAGATAAACGGGGAAGTAGTGGCTGATCAGATGTGCCGTACGTTCGAGCCACGAGCAGCCACGGCCCCGCCCGCCCCCTTGATGCGGGGGCGGGCGGGGCCGTGGTCGATCGTCTCGGTATGCGGGTCAGGTGGCTGACGTGACCGGAGTCGTCCGCCCGTACTGCCCGTACTGCTTGGCCAGTTCGGCCTGGCGCCGGTCGTGCGCCTCCACGTCCTGCGGTGCCAGCGGGAGCTGGGGACCGCGGAACTCGGAGACCGAGCCGGAGATACGCTCCGCGCAGCGGTTGTTCGCCGTCTCAACCGCCTCGCCGCCGTGCTTGGCCCACTGCCGCTGACGCCCGGCTGGCCACTGCTCTGCCAACTTCCGCGCGATGTGGCGCTCCTGGCGCTCCTGCTTCTCGCGAGCCTCGCGGCGGGCGGGCTCCTGATGGAGCGCGAGGACGTAGCGGCGGCCCAGGATGCCGCCGTCCGTGCAGTGCTGACCGCCGACGCACCGCGTGCAGCCCTTGCGGTGGGCGAGATAGGACTGGCGGGCCGTCTCCAGCGTGATCTCCGCCTTGATCCGGGAGACCGGAGCGGCCGGGGCCGGGAGCGGCTTGTAGAACTGGCGCGCCGCGCGCCGGTTCTCCTGCGGCATCGCGTCACGCAGCAGCCGGTTCTGCTCGGACTGCCAGCGCCGGACGTCGATGTCGATAACCACGAGCTGGTCGCTGCCGGGGCAGGTGACATGCTTCTCACCCTCCGCGACCTTGTCAGAGACGCGGTGCTCACGGATCTTGAGGACCTTGTCGCCCATGATCCGGCGCCAGGTCCGGCAGTCGGGACAAGCGATCGACTTCGTCTCGCCAGGTCGGACGTTGAAGTCCTCCGGGGCCATGCTGCTGAGCTTGAGCGCCTCACGGCGGTTCGTGTTCTTGGTCCGGACGCGGCCGGGACGAATGCGGGGCATCGAATCCTCCTGACGTGGGAGCGGGTGCGGATGCTGCCTTCTCTGCCGCGCCAGGCCGGCCTTTCGGCAGGTTGGTCCTGGCGGACAGACAGCGCAGCAGCGCCGTTCGAGGTGAATCAGGTGGAGCTATTCGGTACAGGCGCCTAGGCCGGGGGAGCTCGGCTCACCCCACTGCCGCCACCCCCGAAGAGGCGTTGACTCCTGCTGTTTTGCGGTGGTGCTTACTCGGTACTCCCGGAGGACCACCGAGGTCTTACATACATCAGGTTGCATCAGGTAACCTCAAGTGTCAAGCGGTATAGTGAGGCACCCAGAGGGAAAATCGAAGGAGGCGAAGGCACATGTCAGGGACACCCCGAGCCGACAATCGGCCGCCGTACGCGCGCATCGCGGGCCACTACCGCGACCTGATCAGCTCCGGGGAGCTCTCGCCGGGCGACCTCCTGCCCAGCATCAAGACGCTGGCGACCAAATGGGAGGTCAGTACAGCCACTGCGGACCGGGCGATGCGACTGCTGCGCGAAGAAAAGCTCGTGCAGGGCATCCCGGGCGTCGGCACCGAAGTGATGGCACGCCCCGTCTCGCTGTCCTCCGGGGCGGAGCGCCACGACCGCAGCAGCAAGACGCAGTCGTCGTGGGGCGTCGGCGAGAAGTCGTCCGGCCACACCGCCGGCATGGTCGAGTCCCCCGAAGATGTCGCTCGCGTGCTGGGCATTTCGCCTGGTGACGACGTGATTCGCCGCAGCCGTGTCTACCGGGACGGTCATGGCATTGTCTCCCACTCAACATCGTGGATCCCGGCCGAATTCGCCCAGGCCGTGCCAGAGCTGGCCCGAAGCGAGCGACTCAGGGGCGGCCTCTCGCTGGACCTGATCGCTCGGGCCACGGGGCGCCACGTCGTAAAGCGCGTGGATGAAGAGACAGCTCGCATCGCGACCGACCGCGACCTTGAGCTCCTGGAGCTGGAGGCCGACACCGTCGCGGCGATCCTTGTGCTGACCGCGAGCTTCCTGGACGCCGACGGCGAGCTGCTGGAGTACGGCGTGGACCTGGGCGCCCCCGGCCGCACCCGGCGGACCACCTCGGAGGTCCTGCGGTGACCGAGCGGGACGGGCTCCTCCTGGACGACACCCTCGTCAACTGCCTTGAGCGCCGCCTCGGTGTGCTCCTGTACGCGGAGCACACCGACACCCTGACCCTGGAAGGACGATTCGAGATCAACCGCATCTCCGAAGCCCTGGCCGGCCGACCGGGGCCTGCGCCGCGCGCCATCCTGATGACCGGGATGCCGGGCGCCGGCAAGACCACTCTGGCCCGCACCCTTGAGCAGGCCGGAATGGTGCGCCTCTGCCCTGATGAGGAGATGTTTCGCCGCTACGGTCACTACGGCCGCGACTTCCCGCGCGGCCAATTCCGTGTCCGGGAGGCCCCCGTCCTCAAGGACATCGCTCTGGAGCTCCAGGAACTCTTGGCGGCCGGACGGGACGTCGTGGTTGACCACGGATTCTGGACTCCGGAAGAGCGCGGCCAGTGGGCGGCGACCGTCATGGAGGCCGGCGGCGTTCCCGTACTGGTCTACCTTCCGGTTCCGCACGAAGAGCGCTGGGATCGGATCCGGGAGCGCAATGCGAAGTCGCTGGTCGACGCGAACAGCATCGAGTTCAGCGAGGAGGACCTGCTCAGGTTCGCGGGTCGTTTCCACCCACCGACGGATGCTGAGCCGCACATCGTCTACGACGGTGCCCAGGAGCACGTGTTGGCGGAGCTGCGCCGTGCATGTCCTTCCGCGGATGGCGGCCCCCATTGACTCCTACCTCCCACCCGCAGCTCCCGGCATTCAATGACCATGACCGTGCTCAGGTACTGCGGCTACGGAAAGTGACATCAGCCGGTGACATTCGGAATGTCACCACCACTTGTCACCTCCGCGCGATCAAGGGGCCGTGCCATGCTCGGCCGCAGAAGGGCCTGCTTCCGCTCCGCGGGCATCACCCTGTCGGGGCTCAGGCTGCGCCGCTGGACCGTACGGGGAAGGGGATCGGCGATGGCTGACGAGCGTCCTGACTGGGCTCGCCGGATGGTGGAGGAGCGCGCGGCACGCGACTGGTCGCAGACCGACGCGGTCCGCGCGCTGATGGTCCGGCTCCCGGACGACCAGGTCGTGAGCGAACAGGACCTGCTACGCCAGTGGAAGAGGTGGGAGGCGGGCGAGGCCCAGCCGACGAAGTACCGGTCGTGGATCGCTCAGACCTTCGGCACGACCACGGGTGCCTTCTTCCCCGAGCGCGGCCGACGCGACGGCCGCGCAGAGATCTTGCAGGTCAGCGGCATGGACACGGTGGACATCATCGCGCGGCTGCGGGCCTCGGACGTGGACGTCGCGACGCTGGACGCGCTGCGGATCACTGCGGACCGGCTGTGCTGCGAGTACGCTTACATGCCCGCCGACCAGCTGCTCTTGGAGGGCAAGGCGTGGCTCGCCCGCGTCGTCGGCCTCCAGCACCAGCGGGTCAGCCTGGCGCAGCACCGCGAGATCATCGCGCTCGCCGGGCGGTTGTCGCTCCTGGTGGGTTGTGTCGAGTACGACTCCGGCCGCCCCCGCGACGCCGAAGCCACCCGGCAAGCCGCACTGATGCTCGGTCAGGAAGCCGGGGAGTTGAGCGTGCAGGGTTGGGCGCATGAGATGCGGGCGTGGTTCGCGCTGACGCGGGGCGACTATCGCGGCGTCATCGCGGCTGCGGAGGCCGGCATCGCCGTGGCGCCGACCGAGAGCGTCGCCGCGCAGCTGTACGCGCAGAAGGCGAAGGCATGGGCCAGGTTGGGTGACCGGTCGCAGACCGAGGTGGCGCTCGACAAGGGCCGTCAGATCCTGGAACTCCAGCCGTACCCCGAAAATATCGAGAATCATTTCGTCGTCGACCCCGCGAAATACGACTTCTACCGCATGGATGCGCTCCGGAAGTCGGGAGAGAACCGGCTTGCGGAGCAGCTGGCCAACGAAGTCATCCGGGCGGGTACAGATTTCGATGGGACGGAGCGGTCGCCCATGCGGATCGCGGAGGCCCGCGTCACGCTCGGGGTGGTCGCTGCTCGGGAGGGCGACCTGGACACCGCACTCGCCTACGGGGAGCGGGCCCTGACGGGCGAGCGGAAGTCGCTGCCCAGCCTCGCGATGGTGGCCGCCGACCTCGGGCAGGCCCTCCAGATGCACTACGGACACGCCTCCGAGGCCCAGGAGTTCGTCACCCACCTCCGCGAACTTCGAGGCGGTGGCCAGTGACTGAGTTGAAAGAGCGTGTATACGTCATCGGGGCCGCCGGATCTCAGGACCCTCACGAGCACGTGGAGGAGGTCGCCCTCGCCTCGCAGGAGCTGCGGTCTACAGCGTGCGTAATGCGTGAGAACGTCGCCGCAGTGACGACACGTATCCCCCAGGGGCACCCGGAGTATCGCCAGACGGGTAGGGTGACCCCAGACGTTGATCAAAAAGAAAAGTGGCCCCGTCGATCGACCTTGGGCAGGTCGAGAGGGGCCACGTGGCCGAAGGACCTTGTAGGAGGGGTCCTGGGGCCTGCCGAGCACCCTTTCACCAGGAAGGACGGTGCCGACGTGATCAGGGTACCCGTACCCGACACCCGACACACCGCACCCCGCCGTGGGCTCAGCAGCCGCATGTGCTGCTGGTCCTTCGACGGGGTGATTGTGCTGTCCGTACACATCCCGGTCCGCCCCTCTGAGGTTGAGGGGGTCGGGATGATCACGTAGGTCTCGGGGGCGGCGCCCTTTTTGGGTCTTCGTGCCGCCCCGGGTCACTCAGCCGTCAGGTGACGCCAATCACCTGGGCTCAGTGCCCATCTCGTCTCCGGTCCGGCCGCCACAGCCTTCCCGGAGGGGTTGTTCGACCCGGCCTGCCAGCCGGCTTCGAACGGTCCAACTTTCAGGTTCTCCCTAGAACCAAAGCCACCCTCGCGGGAGGCTCCAGGTGTCCTTCCCGCCAGGCGGGAAGGACGGTTTCATTTTGCATGACAGGAGGGCGGGACGCCAGCTTTGGCGTGCCCGTGGACCCCAGTTCCGACCCTACGAACGGCTGTTCAACCGCTCGGTCGTGACTGACGTCACACCATGTGGTACCTCTCTCCGGGCTGCGGCGATCACGCCATCCGGAACTTCATCGTGCTCCGGCGTCACACCGCTGACGTTCTCGACACCTGTAGAAGACGTGCTCCCTTCCCATCACGTCCTTCGCCCTGCCCGCCTTTTTCCGTTCACCCCGGTGTGCTGCGTGAACGGCGGTGTGTCCCTGTGATGTCGAGGGCGACGCTTGTCGCAATGGAGCCGAACCCGGCCGACGACGCTGCGGACAGTTCTGCAGTCCTTTCGTGGCAGCGGGCCGCGCTGCGGTCGGTGCCGGCCTCCGGGAAGCCGGACAGCAAGGGCCCGGAGGACCCGCTGCGTCTTGGTCGTGCGATGCGGCTGCGGTTGCTCGCCGCGGTCCAGGCGCTGCTGGCGGACCCGTCGATCGCCGGGTTGAAGGACGCGCCGAAGCTGGCGGCCGTGGTGCTGTACGCGAAGTCGCGGGCGCCGAAGGGCGACAAGAACGACAACGTGACGTCGATCTGGGTCGCTGAGCTGGGCCGGTGGATGGGCGTGGGGGAGTCCACGGTCAACCGCTGTGTGCTGGCCCCGTTGCGGGAGTCTGACGGGCTGCACACTCAGGTGGTAAGGAACGCAAAGGGGCACCCGACCGGGCTGAGGTGCCTGGTGATGCCGTTGTGGCGGGCCCGCACACACGGCGGGGCCGGGCATCCGCTGGCGCTGAACAAGGCGGAGCTGGCGACGCTGCTGCGCCTCCTGGAGGCGCTGTTCGGGCCGGGTTGGACGCCGGAGGGCAAGGAGCCGACGCCGCCGGGGCTGCTGGCCGGCCGCAGGGGCAAGGGTGCGGCGACCGACCGGCTCGGGCTGCTGCTGATGGTGCTGAGCACTCGCGCCTCGGGCTGGCTGCAGCTGGTCGGCGGCTCGGTGCGCAAGCGTGAGGGGCGGGGGGCGGCGACGCTGGCCCGGCTGCTGGGCTGCTCGCCGGCGGGGGCGCGGAAGGTGCTGGCC
>NZ_LATD01000129.1 GCF_000981895.1 Streptomyces odonnellii
ACCCCGCCCCTTCCCGGAACCGGGGCTCCGCCCCGGACCCCGGTGTCCTCAAACGCCGGACGGGCTGGATTTACCCCGGCGTCCCCGAACACCGGACGGGCTGGATTTGCCGCCGGGCGGGCTGTCTCTGCCCCAGTCGGAGGCTCGGGATCGCGGCGCATCGGGCGTTACCGCGCCGACGCCGGGTGGAGTTGGGTCGCCAGGCGTTCTATCGCCCCTGGCGCCCGTACGCCGAGGACCACGTCCGACAGCGGCATCACCGCGAAGCTGCGGTTCTTGACGGCCGGGACGTCCTTCAGCGCCGGGTCGTCCAGGAGGCGTTTCTCCTTCTGGGCGACCGTCGTCGAGCCGTAGTCGTAGACGACGACGGTCTCCGGGCGGCGGGCCACGACCTGTTCCCACGTCGCGTCGCCGAAGGACTTGTCCAGGTCCGCGAAGACATTGCGCCCGCCGGCCAGCCGGATCAGCTCGTTGCCGATGCCCTTGCCGCCCGCGGTGAACGCGGTGCGGTCGCCGCTGTCGTACACGAAGACCGACACGGGCCTGACGCCCTTCAGTTCGCCGGCGGTGGACGCGACCGTCGCGCGCGCCTCCGCGATCCAGCGCTTCGCGCGCTCCAGGACACCGAAGATACGGCCGGTCTCCTCGACCTCCCGGTAGACGTCCTCCATCGTGGTCCGGCCGTCCGTGCAGTTCTCCAGGTTGAGCCGGGTGTTGATACCGGCCGCCTTGAGGTCGTCGCGGCTGCGGCCCTCCTTCGCGTCAAAGGCGCTCGCGTACCCGCCGTACACGAAGTCGGGCGCGGCGGCGAGGAGTTTCTCCTTGGAGGGGTACTCCTCGGCGAGGACCGGCACGCTCTTGTACGCCTTCTCGTACGCGGGCAGGATCCGGTCGTCCAGCCAGGCGGTGCCGACCAGGGACTTCTCCAGACCGAGCGCGAGCATGATCTCGGTGACGTGCTGGTTCATGGTGACCACGCGCTTGGGCGGTGCCTGGTACGTGGTGGTCACCCCGCAGTTGGTGACGGTGTACGGGAAGCCGGGCGCGGCGGGTGCGGCGTTCTTGTCCCGCGTGGCGGCGGAGTCCGGCGCGGTGGGGCCGCCGCAACCCGTGAGCGGCAGCAGGACGAGCAGGGCGGATATCGCGGACAGGGCGGGCGACAGGGCTGATACGGCGGGCGCGAACGCGCGGCGGCGCCGGGGCACGGCAGACACGACAGGGCCTCCTCCGGGGGATTTCCGCGTCCCCTGGCTGGTGGGAGAAAGGCGGCAGGTCAGTTCCTGGCTGCCAAGCGGAGCTTGGTCACAGTGGCGGGACCGCGCCGGTTTCGCACCGGCTTCCTGGGTCCTGCCGCCTCGTTTCTGCGTCGAGTCTCTCAGACGATCTCGACGGGCTCCTCGGTGACCTCGCCGTCCACGATCCGGTACGAGCGGAACTGGAAGGGGCCTTCGCCGTCGGTGTCCGCGGTGGAGACCAGCACATAGTGGGCGCCGGGCTCATTGGCGTAGGTGATGTCCGTACGGGACGGATAGGCCTCGGTCGCGGTGTGGGAGTGGTAGATGATCACCGGCTCCTCGTCGCGGTCGTCCATCTCCCGGTAGAGCTTGAGCAGATCGGCCGAGTCGAACTCGTAGAAGGTGGGCGAGCGCGCGGCGTTGAGCATCGGGATGAACCGCTCGGCCCGTCCGCTGCCCTCGGGGCCCGCGACCACCCCGCAGGCCTCGTCGGGGTGGTCGGCTCGCGCGTGCGCGACGATCTGGTCGTGCAGGGCCTGGGTGATGGTGAGCATGCAGAGAATATAAACGGGACCGCCACGCGCGGACCGGCCCCGGTACGAGCGCGTGGAGCAGCCCCCGTACGAGCGCGCGGACCGGCCCCCGTACAAGCGCGTGGCCCGGCCCCGGTACGAGCGGGGCCGGCCCACGCGGAGGCCTGGGGCCGCAGCCCGGTGCGAACGTCAGCGGGTCGCTGCCCGGTCTTCGGCCGCGGTGTGCCCTCAATCGCCGGACGGGCTGACCTTCAGCCCGTCCAGGCCGCCGCGCTCCGCGGTACCCGCGTCGCGCCGCTTCAGCGCCTGCCAGCCGACCGCCAGCCCCACCGCCCACACGGCCGCCACATACAGGCAGACCCGCGCGTCCTTGTCGTACGCGATCAGACAGGTCACCAGCGCCAGGAACGCCGCCGCGACCCAACTGAACAGCGCGCCGCCGGGGGCGGGGAACGACGAGGCGGGCAGCCGCCCGGCCTCCACCGCGCGGCGGTAGCGGATATGGCTGATCAGGATCATCATCCAGGTCCAGATGCCGGCCGCGGTGGCCACCGAGGTCACATAGCCGAACGCCTTCTCCGGGACGACATAGTTGAGGACCACGCCGATCCCCATCAGTACGACGGAGACGGTGATGGCGAGGGCGGGCGTCTTGCGGGAGTTGAGCTTGCCGAAGACCTGGGGCGCCTCGCTGTTGGCGGCGAGGTCGCGCAGCATCCGGCCGGTGGAGTACATCCCCGAGTTGCAGGAGGAGAGCGCGGCGGTCAGGACGACGAAGTTGACGATGCCGGCCGCGAGGGGGATGCCCATCTTCTCGAAGGCGTGTACGAAGGGGCTGTTGCCCGCCGAGAACTCGGTCCATTTGACGACCGCGAGGATCACGGACAGCGCGCCGACGTAGAAGACGATGATGCGCCAGGGCAGCGTGTTGATGGCCTTGGGGAGGGTCTTCTCGGGGTTCTCCGACTCGCCCGCGGTGACTCCGACCAGTTCGACGGCGAGGTAGGCGAACATGACGCCCTGAAGGGTCATCAGGCTGGATCCGATGCCGTTCGGGAAGATCCCGTGGTGCGCCCAGAGGTTGGACGCGGAAGCGGTCCCGCCCGCGTCGGAGAAGCCCAGCGTCAGCACGCCCAGACCGATGACGATCATGCCGATGATCGCGGTGACCTTGATCATCGAGAACCAGAACTCGACCTCGCCGAAGATCTTCACCGAGATCAGATTGACCCCGAAGAGCACCACCAGGAACACCAGCGCGCTGACCCACTGCGGGATCTGCGGGAACCAGAAGTGGATGTAGATGGCGGCGGCGGTCAGTTCGGCCATCCCCGTGACGACCCACATCAGCCAGTACGTCCAGCCGGTCGCGAAGCCGAAGAACGGGCCGAGGAACTCTCTGGCGTACTCGGCGAAGGAGCCCGAGACCGGCCGGTAGAGCAGCAGTTCGCCGAGCGCCCGCATGATGAAGAAGATCACGACACCCGCGAGGGCGTACATCAGGATGATGCTGGGGCCCGCCTTGGCGATATTGGCTCCGGCGCCCATGAAGAGGCCGACCCCGATGGCACCGCCGATCGCGATCATCTGGACCTGCCGGCTGCCGAGTCCCCGTTCGTAGCCCTCTTCGGGCGCTCCGGCCGGCCGGTCTCCGGAGGGGCCGCCTCCGTCCGGGTCCGCCGCGGCGCGGTCGCCGCCGTGTCCCGTACCGCCGTGTTCGCCGCCGTATTCCTTGTCGACCTGCGCAGAAGTCATGGTCGTGCGCCTTTCTCCATACCGGTCCGCGCCGCACGCGGCCACGGGACCGGTTCGTGATCCCCCCGGATGACGGATGGAGTGCCGCCGGCGGTCGGCCGGCGGAGAACACCCCCGGGGACAGGGGTGGAGTCCCCGGGGGGTCGTGAAGATTTATCACGGCGGAGGGGGTCACCGGCGCACGGTTCTGTGGCGGACCCCACAGGCAGAAGCGGACGAATCGCACCGCGAAGAGCAAAGGGCGCCGGAGCGTTGACGTGATCGTTATGGCGAATTGAGGGTGTTCTGAGGGTGTACGGCGCATACCGAAAGGGCTTGCGCCGACGAGACACCCCCTACGGCATCAGCGTCTCGACGAGGGTTTCCTGGAGCGCGCCGAGCCAGAGGTACGCCATCACCATCGGCTTGCGCGGGTCGGAGTCCGGCAGCCGGTACAGCTCGCCGCCCTCGTCCTCGTCCGTGACCTCCAGCCGTGTCCCGATGGTCAGCCGCAGGTCGTTGAGCGCGCCGAGCCAGTGCAGACAGTCCTCGGGCGTCAGCTTGAGCACCGCGCCGCCGGCGCCCGCCGAGCCGAGCCCGTCCAGGGTGCGGACGACCGCCATCCCGTCCTCGCGCTTGCGGCCGCGCAGGTCGTTCTCCGTGAAGCGTCTGAACTCGGCGGAGAACTCCTTCAGTTCGTCGTCGTCATCGCCGTACGCGTCCGGGAAGAGCCGGGCCAGCGCCGGGTCGGCGGGCGGCTCGCTGGGGCCCTCGGCGAAGAGCGAGGCGAGCGGGTCCTCGCCCTGGGCCGGCTCGTCACCGGGCCCGATCAGCTCCAGGAGCTGTACGGCGAGCGAGCGCAGGATCGAGATCTCGACCTCGTCGAGGGCGACGGCCGCTCCGCCGCCCGGGATGGCCTCGAAGCGCCCGGCCATCAGGCGCGGTCCTGGGAGAGGGTGGCCCAGAGCCCGAACCCGTGCATGGCCTGCACATCGCGCTCCATCTCCTCGCGGCTGCCGCTGGAGACGATCGCGCGGCCCTTGTGGTGGACGTCGAGCATCAGTCGGTGCGCCTTGTCCTTGGGGTATCCGAAATAGGTCTGGAAGACGTACGCCACATAACTCATGAGGTTGACGGGGTCGTTGTGGACGATCGTCACCCACGGCACATCGGGTTCCGGGACGGCGAAAGTCTCCTCGGCCGATTCGGGGCGTTCGATCTCAGTGGGAGCAACACTCACGGTTCCGGACGACCTTCTTCTCTGCCGGGCTTCTCTGGCCGGGTCACAGCGTCACACGCCGGGGCACAGCGTCACACGACCCATGCTGCCACCCGGGACGGCCTGTCGCACAAACGGCCACGCAGAAATCGTCAGTCTGACGAGAGGTAGGGGTAGAATTCTTGTTATGAACACAGCGGATCTTGGACTGCCGGTCGATGTCCCGTCGACCGCGCTCTTCACCGATCAGTACGAGCTGACGATGCTCCGTGCCGCGCTGCGGGCCGGCACCGCCGACCGTCGCTCGGTCTTCGAGGTCTTCACCCGCCGGCTGCCCGAGGGGCGCAGGTACGGAGTGGTGGGCGGCACCGGGCGGGTCCTGGACGCCGTGGAGAACTTCCGCTTCGACTCGGACGTCCTGGGCTTCCTCCGGGGGAACGGCATCGTCGACGAGCCGACGCTCGCCTGGCTCGCCTCGTACCGCTTCGGCGGGGACATCTGGGGCTATCCGGAGGGCGAGGTGTACTTCCCGGGCTCGCCGATCCTGCGCGTGGAGGGCTCGTTCGCGGAGTGCGTGCTGCTGGAGACGGTGATCCTGTCGATCCTCAACCACGACTCGGCGATCGCGGCGGCGGCCTCCCGGATGTCGGCGGCCGCGGGCGGGCGCGGGCTGATCGAGATGGGCGCGCGCCGTACGCACGAGCTGTCCGCGGTGGCCGCCGCGCGCGCCGCGTACGTGGGCGGCTTCGACTCGACCTCGGACCTGGCGGCCGGGTTCCGGTACGGCATTCCGACGGTGGGCACCAGCGCGCACGCGTTCACCCTGCTGCACGACAGCGAGCGGGACGCCTTCCAGGCGCAGGTCACCTCGCTCGGCCGGGGCACGACCCTGCTGATCGACACCTTCGACGTGGCCGAGGCCGTACGGACCGCGGTGGAGATCGCCGGGCCCGAGCTGGGGGCCGTCCGTATCGACTCCGGCGATCTGCTGCTGGTCGCGCACCGGGTACGGCAGCAGCTCGACGAGCTGGGCGCGCTGAACACCAGGATCGTGGTGACCTCCGACCTGGACGAGTACGCGATCGCGTCGCTGGCCGCCGCGCCGGTCGACTCGTACGGCGTGGGCACCCAGCTCGTCACCGGCAGCGGGCACCCGACCTGCTCCATGGTCTACAAGATCGTCGCCCGCGCGGCCTCCGCCGATCCGAAGGCGCCGCTCCAGCCGGTGGCGAAGAAGTCGCTGGGCGGGAAGACCTCGATCGGCGGCCGCAAGTGGGCCGCGCGGCGTCCGGACGCCCGGGGGTGCGCCGAGGCCGAGGTGATCGGTACGGGCGCGGTGCCGCCGGAGCTGCTGGACCGGCAGCTCCTGGTGCAGCTCGTCAAGGGCGGCGAGATCGTCGCGCGGGAGCCGCTGGAGACGGCGCGCGCCCGGCACTTCGCGGCGCGGGAGGCGCTGCCGCTGTCGGCGACACAGCTCTCGCGGGGCGAGCCGGTGATCCCGACCGAGTACATATGAGTCGCGTGAGGCGGTGGTGAAGGATGTCCGGCTCTTCCCGCCGGAGGGTCCGCGTATCTAGGCTCGTACGACCCGCACGGCTTGTGCGGCCCGGGCAGGCCGCGGCCCGTACACCCTCCCCCGCCGTCGCCGCGAGACCTGCTCCGTCCGCCCGTCCCGCTCGTCCGCCGCTCGTCCGCTCCCCCGCCGAAGGATGGCCGTCATGCACCGCGCGTTGCTCGTCGTAGACGTTCAGAACGACTTCTGTGAGGGCGGCAGCCTCGCGGTGACGGGAGGGTCGCAGGTCGCCGCCGCCGTCACCGATCTGATCGGCGAGGCGGCGCCCGGATACCGGCATGTGGTCGCCACCCGGGACCATCACATCGACCCCGGTGACCACTTCTCCGGCAGCCCGGACTTCGTCCGCACCTGGCCCCCGCACTGTGTCGCGGGTACGGAGGGCGTGGGCTTCCACCCCAATTTCGCGCCGGCCGTCGCCTCCGGCGCGGTCGACGCGGTCTTCGACAAGGGGGCGTACGCGGGCGCGTACAGCGGCTTCGAGGGGGCCGACGAGAACGGGACGCGGCTCGCGGACTGGCTGCGGGCCCGCGGGATCACCGAGGTCGACGTGGTCGGTATCGCGACCGATCACTGTGTGCGCGCGACCGCGCTGGACGCGGCCCGGGAGGGCTTCACCACCCATGTGCTGCTCGATCTGACGGCGGGCGTGGCCGTGGAGACCACGGAGAAGGCGCTGGAGGAGCTGCGCGAGGCGGGCGTGAAGCTGATCGGCAAGCCGGTGGTGGTCAACCGTCTGTCGCCGCCGTCCCCCCGCAGCACGGCCGACGCGCCCCAGGAGGGCACGATCAGCCCCTCCGGCGCCTGAGGACGACGGGCGCCGGACCGGTCACGGCCCGGCGCCCGCCCCTAGGCACCCGTCGGGACCCCCCAGGGGCACCCAGGGCACCCAGGGTGCCTAGGAGGCCTCGTAGGCCGGGCCCCGGTATCCGGCGTTCGCGGGGCTCGTCGAGGGGCGCAGCAGGGCGCGTATCGGCTGCCAGAGCTGGTTTCTGCACTCCGGTGTGGTGCGCCACAGCAGACCGTCCGGATGGTGCAGTACGGCGGTGATCTCGTCCGGCGTCGGCGGCTCCGCGTTGCCGCGCAGATACACCGCGCGCAGCCCCAGATTCCGCAGCCTGGTCAGGGCGCGGGCCCGGTTCGCCGCGTGCACGAGGACGCGTACCGTACCGCCCTCGGCGGCCGGGCTGGGCAGGGTCAGTGCCACCACCACCGTGCCGTTCGGGAGCTTGCTGAAGCCTCCGCCAGCCATGTCGCTCATCTCCCCCGTGAGACATCCTGTCAATAAGAGAACCGCAGGATGCACCTAAACACGATCGGCCGCCGCCCGCTAGAGGGCGACGGCCGATCCTGCTCTGACCTGCGATTACTTCCGGTTACCGACCGGAGGCGCCAACCTTGACCGTCAGCGTCTGGCCATCCAGCGGCTGGCCGATGATGCTGATCTTGGTGTTGGTGTCAGGAACCTTGACGCTCGCGCCCGGGTTCTCGGCGCTCCAGTAGGTGCCCTTGCGGTCGTCGAAGACCGGGCTGCCGAGCTGGGGCTTGATCCGCGTCGGGACATTGGCCTTGTGCAGCGTCAGCCCGGTCGTCGGCCACCAGCTGAAGGTGGAGTCGTACGCCTGGATCCGGTTGCGCATGACCGTGCCGTCCGACCACTTCAGCGGCTTGGCGTGCGCGTCGATGGGCAGCACCAGACCCTCACCGGGGTGCTGGCTGGTGTTGTTGTCGACCTGCGAGGTGTCCCACAGCCAGATCAGCAGACCGGCCTGGTACGGGAAGTGCTCGACCTTGTTGTCGTTCGGCGCCGTGAAGCCGAAGTTGTACGGGCCGACCTCAAGGGTCTTGTCGTACGAGACGTACTGGCGGTTCTCGGCGATGTAGTACTGCGGGTAGTCCTGGGTGAAGGACTCACCGATGCGCGAGAAGCCGTCCGCGGTCCAGCCGGCGTCGTCGCCCTCGGCGTTGTCGGAGAAGACCGTCGCGCCGTCCGCGGTCAGGGTGATCGCGTCCGCGGCGAAGCCCTTCTGCGCGACCCCGCCGTCCGTCTGGTAGCGGAAGCGCAGGTCGAACTTCTGGCCCGCGTAGGCGTCCAGCGGGAAGGAGAGCTGCTGGTACGACTCCGAGACGCCGGTCAGCGACGGCTTGTCCGCCGCGTCACGGGGCAGCGGCACGCCGTTGGCCGTACCGTCGAGCACCGTCCAGTTGGCGCCGCCGTCCGTGGACACCTCGGTGTAGAGGTAGTCGTAGTCGGCCTCGATGTCCCACCAGCCCTGGAGGTTCAGCGTCGCCGTGGACTTCCCGGTCAGGTCGACCGGGCGGGTGAGGGTGTTCTTGAGGTCGTCACCCATGTCGCTCCACCACTGCTTGGAGCCCTCGGCGGGCTTCACGACAGTCGTGGTGCGGGTCTTGTCCGGCAGCTCGACGATCAGCGCCTGCGGGTTCTTGGTGTTGTACTCCGAGACACCCAGCTTGTGCGTGGAGCTGGTCGCGGCCTTGGCCTCGGCGTAGTTGAGCCAGCCGAGCTGGAGCTTGTCCCAGGCGGTCATGTCACCGGGCAGGTCGCCGATCGCGTCCTTGCCTGTGCCGAGCCAGGAACCGGACGACATCAGCGTCCAGAAGGCCGTCGAGTTGTCGCCGCCCGCGGTGTCGTACAGGTCGGGCAGGCCCAGGTCGTGGCCGTACTCGTGGGCGAAGACACCGAGGCCGCCGTTCTCGGGCTGCATGGTGTAGTCGCCGACCCAGATGCCGGTGTTGCCGAACTGGGTGCCGCCCGCCTTGTTGTCGGCCGGACCCGTGCTGCCCGCGTTGGTGCCGTACGCGTACCAGCGGTGCGCCCACAGGGCGTCCTCGCCCTGGACGCCGCCGCCCGCGGACTCGTCCTCACCGGCGTGCACGATCTGGAAGTGGTCGATGTAGCCGTCGGGCTCGTTGAAGTTGCCGTCGCCGTCGAAGTCGTAGCGGTCCCACAGGTCGTACTGGGAGAGGTCTGCCTTGATCTGGGCGTCGGTGCGGCCCTGGGCCTTCTGGTCCGCGGTCCAGGCGTTGACGCCGTCGCGCACCGCGTCCCAGACGTTGGCACAGTTGGTGGAGCCGCAGTAGTTGGACCCGTAACGGGCCTCGTTGTAGGGGACCTTGACCCAGTCGGAGACCTCGCCGTCGACCGAGTAGCGCCCGGAGGACGTCTTCTCGTAGTAGGTCTTCAGCGACTCCTTCTGCTTCCCCTTGCGGTCCTTGCCGGTGCCGAAGTAGAGGTCCTGGAAGTGCTGCTGGTTGTAATCGGCCTGCCAGGCGGTGGAGTTGTCGACCTTGCGGTCGGGCTCCGCTATCTGGTTGTGCCGCGGGCCGGGCTCGCCGCCGTACCGCGGGACGGGCGGGAGCGGGCCGGGGCCGTCCGGGTCGTACGTCGTGGTGTTGTCGACCTGGTCGCCGAACTCGACGAGGATCGTGAAGATCTTGTCGGTCTTCTCCCGGCCCAGCTCGACGTACTTCTTGTTGTCGAGCCTGACCACGTTGGAGCCGCCGCGCTTCTCCACCTTGGCGGCACCGGAGATGACCTGCTGGAGCGCTGCCTCGCGCTGCTGTTCCTGCTGCTTGCTGAACGGGCCTTCCAGGTCGTGTTCGACCTGTCCCTTCTGCGGCGCCGGGTCACGGCGCTCGATACCCGCGGGGCCGGATGCGGGGCTGTCCTCGGCCTGGGCCGTGGTGAAGGCCGAAGCCGTTGCGGCGGTCGCGGCGAGGGCCACGATCACCGCGGACACTCTCTTCGCCCGTCTGTTTCTGATCACTTGATGCTTTTCCTCCCCGGCGCACGCGATCCGCGGACCGGGAGTGAGGGATCCGCGCGCGTCTGCGTCATAAGTGACGACATTCGACCGGAGTTAAGAGAGAAAAGACAGACCTTGACTTGCACTGGTCAACTGCACTATGCGAGGGCCGGATCTCCATCGGCCGAACAGCACGGACACGGAGGAATTTGGACAACAGGCACACAATTCAAGCCGCTTGGCGAGGGGTGTGACTCGATGCGCCCCCCGTGCGACGGAACCGTGGGTGAGGTCACGCTTACGGCCCGTTCCCCTCGGGCATGCACCGCCTTAGAGTCGACTGAGAGTGCGAACTGCTCGCATCTGCTCTGCCGTTGCGGCCTGAGCGGGATGCGCGAGACACCCCCGATACCGATGCTCCGAGGACGGATTCCGCCATGCCGCGTCCGACTGCAGCACAGCTCGCCTATGGTTCCGCCACCGTCGTCTGTTCCACCGTCGTCATGCTGCTGCTCTCGGGGATCACCACCGGTGCCGGTGTCGTGGTGATCGGAATCGTCGCGCTCGCCCTGGGACTTCTGGTCACGGTCACCGTGCCCGCGCCCGGCCGGGCGCCGGCCCGGGCGGCTCGTACGGCCGGCAGCACGGAGCCGTCCCGGGACCGGGCGCCCGCCGCGCGGATCCGCAGGGGCGCCGAGTCGCGGTTCCAGCACTCACTGCGCCGCTAGCGCGTGTCTTCAAAGTCCCGTCTGCCCGGCGACGCCTGGCACGCACGCTCGCCGCGTTGTCGGGATCATCCAAGTACGTCCAGTACAAGGACGACCCTCCGCCTTGCGATCGCACGCACCAGACGCCGCCGGGCCCGCCCTTCGGGCGGACGACGCTACTTTGAAGACACGCCCTAGGTCCCGTCCGCCGCGCTGGACCTAGGCAGTGGGCCGCTGCTCCGTCTCCTGTACGACGACGGTCCTGGCAGCCTTGTCGTGGAGGCCCTGCCGGTAGGGCCTGCTGGCCACGATGCTCAGGATGATGATGGCCCACCAGATGATCAGGCAGCACAGCAGCGCGGGCAGCCAGAGCACGATCGCGCGCAGCAGCGAGGTGCCTGTGTCGGGCACCGCGCCGTTGTTGAGCATCGCGACGCGCAGTTTCATCCAGCGTTTGCCGAGGGTCTGACCGGTTCTCCGGGTCATCAGGGTGTCGTAGCCGACAAAGGCGATCACGGAGATGACCGACCACAGCCACTGCGTTCCCGTATTCACCTGATTGGCGAAGTCGTCCCAGTTGCTGCTGTTCGCCCGGCCGCGCCAGCTTCCGAAGAATCCGGACAGAATCGCCAGCGGTACGAAAATGATCAGGGCGTCGATGATCCGGGCCACCAGCCGTCTGCCGAACGGCGCGAGCGGCGGCATTCCGGCGAGCGGATCCGTACCGCCGAACGGCCCGCCGCCATAGGCGTTCCGGCCGTGGACGTCCCGGTCGTAGGGGCCGCCGGGCGGTGGACCGCCGTCGCCGCCGTAGGGAGCACCGTACGGAGAACCGGCCCCCGGGGACGGCGGGCCCTGCGGACCTTCCGGTGACGGGGGTTCCTGCGGCTTCTTCAGAAACGGGTCGTCATCGGGTGCCGGTCCTGGCGGCGGCTGATCGTTGCTCATGGGGGCAGTGCACCGCGCGAGGCAGAGGCACGCAACGGATCACCCGCCGTTCGGAGCAGTCCGGCGGGCGTCCGGAGTCCTATGACGCGGCGGCCGTTACGGGCGCGGTGTCCTTACAGGGCCGGTGCCCTCCGCGGGGCCGGTGTCCTTGACAGGGCCGGTGCCCGCCGCAGGGCCGGTGTCCTTCACCGGCCCGGCGTCAGCCCGCCACGAACGTACGGGCCGCCTTGTCGTGCCAGCACTGCCGCCAGGGCCGGTCGAACAGGCACCACAGCACATTCAGAACGCCCACGACCAGCACGCCCAGCAGACCGTAGACCAGCCAGCGGCGCAGCGCGGCACCGAAGGCCGGGGCCTCGTGGGACTCGATGTCCCGTACTTCCAGACCACAGAGCTTCTTGCCGAGCGTCCGCCCCCAGCGGGCCGTCGGCAGCGCCTCGTACAGCGTCCCGAGGATCAGCAGCGCCGCCAGCGCCATCCCCAGATAGCTGGCCGTCGTGCCGTCGATGAGCCAGACGGTGACGGTCTCTCCGGTCTCCTTGGCCGCCTCGACCTTGGCGTCGATATGTGTACGGGCCCGGGAGTAGAGGGGGAGGGAAGCGGCGCCGACGAGCGCGCCCAGGACGAGGGTGTCGATCAGCCGGGCCACGAACCGCTTGGCCAGGCCGGCGGGCCTGGCGGCGGCCTGGGCCTGGGCCGCCTGGAGGAACGGGTCGTCGACGGGCGGCTTCCAGGGCACGACCGGCTGGTCGGGCGCGCCGGGGTTCATGGGCTGGGCCAGCGGGTGCGCCTGCTGGGCCCAGGACGCGGCGCCGCCGCCGGAGCCGGAGCTGACGGGGGCCTGCGGCTGGGACGGCGGCTGGGGGTGCGCGGGCGGTACGGCCGTGCCGGTGTGGGAGGCGCCCTGGTTGAGCGCGCGGATCGACATGGTGCCTTCGGTCCGGCCCGAGGCCGCGGCGGCGTCGTCGTCCTTGGCCCGGCGGGCCGCGCGCAGGGCGCGGATGGCGACGGTGCTGTCGACGGGCGGCTGCGCCCCGGCACCCGCGCCCGCTCCGGCTTCCGGGTCACGCGGGCCCGGCGGGCGGCCCGGATCGGCGCCGGTTCGCGCGCCGGGACCGGAATCCCGGCCCGTGTCCGGCCTGACACCCCGTCGCATGGCGCGGATCGCGACCGTGCCTTCCGACGGCGCCGACGGCGGGCCGTCGTCCTGGCCCGGCCCGAGGGCGCGTACGCCGGGCAGCGCGCCGCCCGTCGGATCGCCGGGGGTGGGCGGCGGGACCTCGTGCAGCGCGGGCGGCGCGGGGTCGAGCGGAGCCGACGGCGCGGGGATCCGGGGATCCTGGCCGCCCGCGCCCCAGGACACCCGCTCGTCCCGCTCGCCGCCGAAGCCGGTCTGCCGGGAGGCGTCGGCCTGCCAGGCGGACGCCGGTTCCTGCCGGGGTCCTTCGGAGGGCTCCTCGTCGAGGAAGACCGGTCCGGTCTCGTCGACCGCGGGCGGGGCGGTGGCCGGGCCCGGCTGTGCCGTCTCGCCGCCCTGGGGCGCGGGCCGGCTCGTACCGGGCACCCAGGCCGCGCCGTTCCAGTAGCGGACATATCCAGGGATGGAGGGGTCTGGGTAGAACCCTTCCCGGGGTACGTTCCCGCCGTCACCAGGAGGAGTAGCCACTGACCCCAACTCCGTTCACTCACACCATGTTCGCCAAGGAAGACATTAACGAAGAACTCAGATGCCTGAAGAAGGGGAACAGCAGAAAGGCCGCATTCGAAAGGATGTGGGCAGAGAAATGTTCGCCACGGTGTACGAACAGCCGGGCTCCAGTGCCAAAAGGGCGGGCCGGGGGGCGCACGAACGGGCAGGCCGCGCGGGTGACCCGCCGGGTGCGCGGGCCGCGCGCGGGCGGCTCCGAAGTCGGCGCCGAAAGTCGCGTAATAAACGGCGGGGCGGGGCCTCTCTCCTGGTACGGGCCCGTCGCGGGGCCACCCGTCAGGAGAGGAAGTGCCGCTCATGGACACTGTCGTGGAGCGCGATCTGGAGTTGCGTCTGGTGCTGTCGCCGGAGCGCGGGATTCCCGTTCCGGCCCGGCTGACCTACCGTACGGACGATCCGTATGCCGTGCACATCACCTTCCACACCGGTTCCGACACCCCGGTCAAATGGAACTTCGCGCGCGAGCTGCTGGTGGAGGGGGTGTTCAGGCCCTGTGGGCACGGCGATGTACGGATCTGGCCGACCAGGATCGACGGGCGCGGTGTGCTGTGTGTCGCCCTTTCGTCGCCCGACGGGGACGCGCTGCTGGAGGCGCCTCTGGTGGCGGTGTCCGCGTGGCTGGAGCGCACGCTGCGGATCGTGCCGCCGGGGACGGAGAGCGAGCAGCTCGGCATCGACGACGGCCTCGCCCGGCTGCTCGCCGCCACCCCGGCGGACGATCTGTGGCTGCGCGACCCCTGGCCGTCGGACGGATCGGCGGACGGCGAGCGGTAGACCGTGCCCCGCGAACCGTCGCCGGCGCGGGGCGGGTACGGGCGGGCCGGGGCCGGCCCGTCAGAAGAGCTTGCCCGGGTTGAGCAGGCCGAGCGGGTCGAAAGTGCGCTTGATGCCGCGCTGCAACTCCAGCCCCACCGGCCCCAGTTCGCGCGACAGCCACTCCTTCTTCAGTACGCCGACGCCGTGTTCGCCGGTGATCGTGCCGCCCAGTTCCAGGCCGAGCGCCATGATCTCGTCGAAGGACTCGCGGGCGCGCCGGGACTCGTCCGGGTCTGCCGGGTCGAAGCAGACGGTCGGGTGGGTGTTGCCGTCGCCCGCGTGTGCGCAGACGCCGATGGTCAGGTCGTACTTCTGGGCGATGGCGGCCGTTCCTTCGAGCAGCGCGGCGAGCCGGCTGCGCGGTACGCACACGTCGTCGATCATCGTCGCCGCCTTGACGGCTTCCAGCGCGGTGAGCGAGAGGCGGCGGGCCTGGAGCAGCATCTCCGACTCGGCGGCGTCCTCGGCGGGAACGACCTCGGTGGCGCCGGCCGCCGCGCACAGCTTGCCGACCGCGGTCAGATCGGCGGTGGGGTCGGGGGTGTCGAAGGCCGCCAGGAGGAGGGCCTCGGTGGTGTCGGGCAGGCCCATGTTCGCCATCGCGTTGACGGCGCGGATGGTCGTACCGTCCATCAATTCGAGGAGGGACGGGGTGTGGCCGCGCTCCATGATGCGGCAGACCGCGTCGCACGCGGCGGCGGCCGAGGCGAACTCCGCGGCCAGCACGAGCTGTCGGGGCGGCTGGGGCTTGAGCGCGAGAACGGCCTTGACGACGATGCCGAGGCTGCCCTCCGAGCCGACGAAGAGCCGCGTCAGGTCGTAGCCCGCGACGCCCTTGGCCGTACGGCGGCCGGTGGTGAGCAGCCGGCCGTCGGCGAGGACGACATCGAGGCCGAGCACATACTCCGCGGTGACGCCGTACTTGACGCAGCACAGCCCGCCCGAGGCCGTGCCGATGTTCCCGCCGATGGTGCACATCTCCCAGCTCGACGGGTCCGGCGGGTAGTAGAGGCCCTGCTCGCCGACGGCCCGGGAGAGGGTGGCGTTGATGACGCCCGGCTCGACGACGGCGATCCGGTCGACCGGGTTGATCTCCAGGATGCGGTCCATCTTGGTCAGGGACAGGACGATGCAGCCGTCCGAGGCGTTGGCCGCGCCCGACAGCCCCGTACGGGCACCCTGCGGGACGACCGGCACGCGCAGTTCGGTCGCGGTCCGCATGACGTGCTGGACCTGCTCCGCCGAACGGGGCAGGACGACCACCGCGGGGATGCCGGCCTCGCAGAAGCTGGCCATGTCATGGGAGTAGGAAGCCGTGATGTCCGGATCGGTGATCACGGCCTCGGCGGGAAGTCCGGACCGCAGCCGTACGAGGAGGTCAGCCAGATCATCCATGATCCCAGCGTCGCATCCGGGGCCATCGGTGTGAACCCGTCTGCGATCCACAACATCAAGCGCGGATATGTTCTTCATATGGACGCACAGTAATCACCATGAACCCCATGAAAACAGAGCAGGTCAGACAGGTCAAACGGGCGGCCCTGGCCGCGGGGGTGGGTGCGGCGCTGGTCGGGGGCGTCCTGCTGTTCGTACCGGAGCGTGACCGGCCGCCGCTGACCCCCGAGGCACGCGCGATGGCCGCGGCGGGCTCGGGGGCGCCCGCCGCGTTCGCCGACCTGACCGCGCTCATCCGAGACCGGGAGGCCTGGCTGCGCTCGCACCCGGAGGACGGCGAAGCCTGGGCCGTGCTCGGCGCGGCGTATGTGGAGCGCGGTGCGCGGCGCGCGGACTCGACGTACTTCCCGAAGGCCGACCAGGCGCTCCAGCGCTCGCTCGCGACGGTCCCGACCGACGGGTCCGGCGGCGCGGAGGGGCCTGCCGGGTCCGGTGAGGACGGCAAGGCCGGTGAGTCCGCCGAGTACGGGAATCCCGCGGCGCTGGTGGGTCTCGCCCGGCTCGCCAACGCCCGGCACGACTTCGCCACCGCCAGGAAGTGGGCCGAGACGGTACGGAACCAGCGGCCCGACGAGGCGTCGGCGTACCCGGTGCTGATCGACGCGTACAACGGCCTCGGGGAGTACCGGGCGGCGGGCGACGCCCTGGAGAAGCTCCAGGAACTGCGCCAGGGAGCGCCGGTGCTGGAGCGCTCGGCGGCCATCTACCGCGAGCGCGGCCGGCAGGACGAGGCGGCGGCCAAGGCGGCCGAGGCCGCGGGGCGCGCCACCACCCCGGAGGAGAAGGCCGAGGCGCTGCACACCCTGGGCATGGTGTCCTGGGACCGGGGCGAGCCGACCGAGGCGCTGGCGCACTTCAACTCGGCGCTGGCGGCGGCCCACGACCATCCCGCGTCGCTGGCCGGGCGGGCGAGGGCACTGGCCGCGCTGGGCAGGACGGACGAGGCGTACCAGCAGTACACCACCGCGCTCGCCAAGCTGCCGAAGCCCGAATACTCCCTGGAACTCGGCGAGTTGTACGACTCGCTGGGCCTGAACGGGGACGCGGAGACCCAGTACGAGGCGCTGCGCGAGCGGGTCGAGAAGGAGCGCGCCCATGGCGTGAACGAGGAACTGGTCCTCGGCCGCTACGAGGCCGACCACGCGGACCCGGAGTCGGCGGTGACCCGGCTGACGGCAGAGTGGACGCGCTCGCACCGGAGCATGTACGTCGCGGACGCGCTGGCCTGGGCGCTGTACCGGGCGGGCCGGGGCGAGGAGGCGTTGAAGTACGCGCGGAAGGCGACGGGGCAGGGGCCCAGGAGCGCGCTGTTCACCTACCACCTGGGTGAGATCGAGCGGTCGCTCCAGATGTACGGCCCGGCCCGCCGCCATATCGAGGAGGCGCTGCGGATCAATCCGTACTTCTCGCCGCTGCTGGCGCCGAAGGCGCGGGAGGCGCTGGACGAGCTGCGGGATCTTCCGGTCGCTCCACCGGTCGCTCCGCCTGCCTCTCGGCCCGCCTCTCCGCAGCTCCCGGTGCCCTCGCAGGCGCCGGTGCCCGTCCCGCCGCAGCCGGACGTGCGGTCTTCTCCGTCCTTCTTCACGGGCGGCATCTGAGGCGTGCGCGGGGTGGTGTGCGCCGGATTGTGTGCGCCGGGCCTGAGCGAATGGGGGCGCGGCCCCACGGGTGAGTGGGATTCCCCGTGGGGCCGCGCGGTCTCCGCGTACGCGCCGGCACGCGTCGCGTACATGTCGTGCACGTGATGTGCACGCGTCGTGGTGCCCGGTCGGGGCTCGGCTCAGAGGTTTCCGCGCTTCTCCTGCTCGCGCTCGATCGCCTCGAAGAGCGCCTTGAAGTTGCCCTTGCCGAAGCCCATCGAGCCGTGCCGCTCGATCATCTCGAAGAAGACCGTCGGCCGGTCCTGGACCGGCTTGGTGAAGATCTGCAGCAGATAGCCGTCCTCGTCGCGGTCGACCAGGATCTTCAGCTCGCGCAGTGTCTCGACCGGCACCCGCGTCTCGCCCGCCCACTCGCCGAGCGTGTCGTAGTACGAGTCGGGGGTGTCCAGGAACCGGACGCCCGCCGCCCTCATCGCCCGTACGGACGCGACGATGTCGTTCGTGGCGAGCGCGATGTGCTGGACGCCGGCCCCTCCGTAGAACTCCAGGTACTCGTCGATCTGCGACTTCTTCTTGGCGATCGCGGGCTCGTTGATCGGGAACTTCACCTTGAGGGTGCCGTCCGCGACGACCTTCGACATCAGCGCGGAGTACTCGGTGGCGATGTCGTCGCCCACGAACTCCTTCATGTTCGTGAAGCCCATGACCTTGTTGTAGAAGCCGACCCACTCGTTCATCCGGCCGAGTTCGACATTGCCCACGCAGTGGTCGATGGCCTGGAAGGTGCGCTTGGCCGGGGGCTCGACGATCGGCTCGGCGGTCTCGAAGCCCGGCAGGTACGGGCCGTCGTAGCCGGAGCGCTCGACGAGGGTGTGGCGGGTCTGGCCGTATGTCGCGATGGCGGCCAGGACGACCGTGCCGTACTCGTCCTTGATCTCGTACGGCTCCTGGATGCCGCGGGCGCCGTGCTCGGTGGCGTACGCGTACGCGGCGCGCGCGTCCGGCACCTCGATCGCCAGGTCGACGACACCGTCGCCGTGCTCGGCGACATGGCCGGCCAGGAAGCGGCCCCACTCGGTGGACGGTTTGATGACGGACGTGAACACGAAGCGGGCCGCGCCATTGGTCAGCACGTAACTCGCGGTCTCGCGGCTGCCGTTCTCCGGTCCCGCGTAGGCGACGAGCTTCATGCCGAAGGCCGTGGAGTAGTAGTGCGCGGCCTGCTTGGCGTTGCCGACGGCGAAGACGACGGCGTCCATTCCCTTGACCGGGAAGGGGTCGGCCTCACGCGCGGTGTCGGGGGCGTGGTCGATGTTCATCGAGGTGTCAGCCATGGCCTCAGCCTCCCGCCGTTCCACAAGGTGCGCAACAGTTCCGGTTTTTGCTGGGCAATATGCATAGTGGAAGGCCAGAATGGCGGGGCCATCTGCACAGTATGACCATGGCGGTGCGTGTGATGGCAGCGCGTGTGATGAGGGGGCAGAGGATGACAGCGGGTACGGGCACGGGAACCGGCGCGGGCGCCGACAGGGGTACGGGCACCGGTACGGGTACGGGTACGGCGGCCGGTATCGACGAGCTCGACGGCAGGCTCATCGTGCTGCTGGCACGCGAGCCGCGGATCGGCGTACTGGAGGCCTCGCGCCGGCTCGGGGTGGCCCGCGGGACCGTACAGGCGCGGCTCGACCGGCTCCAGTCGAACGGGGTCATCAAGGGGTTCGGCCCGGCCGTCGACCCGGCCGCCCTCGGCTATCCGGTCACGGCCTTCGCCACGCTGGAGATCAAGCAGGGCCAGGGCTCGGACGTACGGGCCCATCTCACGACCGTCCCCGAGGTGCTCGAACTGCACACCACCACCGGCCAGGGCGACATGCTCTGCCGTCTGGTCGCCCGCTCCAACGCGGACCTTCAGCGGGTGATCGACCGGGTCGTCGGCTTCGAGGGGATCGTGCGGGCCAGTACGGCGATCGTGATGGAGAACCCCGTACCGCTCCGGGTCATCCCGCTGGTGGAGCAGGCCGCCGCGGACTCCGCCACCGGCCGGCCGCCGCACCGGTCACGGTGACACCGGGCCTTCGACGGCGACACGTACCACGGTGTCCTCGGTCGCCTTCGCAGTCGGCACACCCTCGCCGCCGGCACATCGCAGTCGGCACAGAGGCCGGTACCGGGTGGATCCGGCCGGGGCGAGCAGGCCCTCAGCAGGCCGGGACGTCGCCGCCCGTGGCCAGTGCGCGCAGCGCCGAGACCGCGCCCTTGAGGGTGGTGACCGGGATCAGCCGCATGCCCTTCGGCAGCTCGGCGCTCGCGTCGCCGCACTCCGCCTTCGGTACGAGGAAGACGGTCGCGCCGTCCCGGCCCGCCGCCCGGGTCTTGAGGGACACCCCGCCGACCGGGCCGACCTCGCCGTTCTCGGTGATCGTGCCCGTACCGGCGATGGTGCGGCCACCGGTGAGATCGCCGCCGGACCCGTCGCCGTCGAGCTTGTCGACGATGCCGAGGGCGAAGAGCAGCCCGGCGCTGGGGCCGCCGATGTCGGCGAGATGGAGCCGTACGTCGACGCTGTCCGGGCTCCTGCGCAGATAGCCGAGGGCCGCGACGGTCGCGGAGTCCTGCGACTGGACCATGTCCTGGACGTTGTGCTTCTCGATCTCCTTGTCGGACTCCCCCGACGGATACACGGCCTCGCGCGGCAGCACGGCCCGGTCGGTACGGAACCAGCCGTCGATCACATCGCCGAGATCGACATCGGCGGACGGCCCCGTCGCCTCGATGGTCGTCATCCGGAGCTGGCCCCTGGTCGGGCGCGTGGGCGACCCGCTCACGGTGATGACCTGCTGCCCCCGGTCGGTACCGAGGACGTCCACGGTCATCCCGGGCTGCGCCACGGCGTACGGCAGCGGCGCCACGCCGACGACGACGAAGAGCGCGGCGACCGGCACGGCGAGGACGGCGAGGACACCGGTGCGGGAGAGACGAAAGAGGCGAGAGAGCACGAGGTCAATGTAGCCGCAGGTGGCAGGACCCGGTCGGGGGCCGCGGCCGGGGCATATGCGCCGGGGGTGGCCGCGCACCGGCCGGGCACGTACGGCCGGACCGTGCGCGGGCGTATGGCCGGACCGTGCGCGGGCGTATGGCCGGACCGTGGGCGGGCGCCACCGGGTACGTACAACGGGGTCGGACGAGGCGTGCGCGGGCGGCGCCGGGCGCGCTGCGGGGCGCGAGCCGCGGCGGAAGCGCCGTCGCGGGGGCACCGGCGAGAGGGCCTCGATGCGCTAGCTGCGGGTGTCCCGGCACCGGACCTTCGGCGCCGAGGCGTACGCACGGCGTTCCGTCGCAGGTGCCTCGGGCCGTGTCTGCCATATCCCGTCTGGCGCGCGGTGGGCGGACGACGCCATGTGGCGGACACGGCCCGGCCCGGGCGCTCCGCCTCCGGCACCCCCGGCGCGCGCCGCGCGGACCGCACCTTCCGCCGCTCCCCGCATTCCCGCCGCACCCGGCGCGGGTCCGCTCAACGGTGCGCCGGGGCCGGTCCCGGTGGTCTCCCCGCTGGTGCGCCGACTCGTCCGTGAGCACGGCGTCGATCCGCGTTCAGCGCAGAGCGTCCGCCACTTCCTTCGCCGCGTCGACCACCCGCGGGCCCACCCGTTCCGGTACCGCGTCCGCCAGCATCACGACCCCGACGCTGCCCTCGATCCCCGTCACACCCACCAGCGCGGCCGCCGCGCCGCTCGCGCCCGCCTCCAGTTCGCCATGGGTCAGGGTGCAGCGCGGTTCGCTGAGTACGGTCTGCCGCGCGGCCAGGATCGCCTTGCCCGCCGCGCCCCGCTCCAGCGGATGGCGGAACCCGGCCCGGTAGGCGACGTGGTAGTCGGTCCAGGTCGGCTCGACGACCGCGACCGCCAGCGCCTCCGCCCCGTCGACCAGCGTGAGATGCGCCGTCGCGCCTATGTCCTCGGCGAGCGAGCGCAGCGCGGGCAGCGCCGCCTCCCGTACCAGCGGATGCACCTGGCGGCCCAGCCGCAGCACACCGAGCCCCACTCTGGCCCGGCCGCCGAGGTCACGGCGGACCAGCGCGTGCTGTTCGAGGGTCGCGAGGAGACGGTAGACGACGGTCCTGTTGACGCCGAGTCTGTTGGACAACTCGGTGACGGTCAGGCCGTGGTCGGTGTCGGCGAGCAGCTTGAGGACACGAAGTCCCCGGTCGAGCGTCTGGGAGGTCTCCGCGGTCACGACGCCCCTCCTTCGGAGTGAGTAGCGGCGGCCGGTCACATGGAGGCAGCGGCGCCGGTCCCGTCGGCAGCGTGGAGAGACCGCCGGCGGCCCCCGCGCACCGGCTGCGCTCCGCGGCTGAGCTGCCACGGGGCGTTTACATTGCGGGGAATGTAGCGACCGGCACCGCTGAGCGGAAGACCTCGTCCAGAATCCGGGCAGACAAGGGGAGTTGGTCCCTGTTCGGGAATCAAGCGAAAACTATGGTGACTTGGGGTGATCGCTCCCACTATGCCGGGTGACGCGGAGAGGGGTGCGAGCGTACGAGCGGGAGAGCCCGGACGCGGGGCCGCGTCCGGCGCGGGAACCCGGCGCGAGACCCGGCGCGGATGACCGTACGGACCGCACAGCCGCCACCGGCACAGGCGCCACGGGCCCCGGCGTCGGCACCCGCACGGCTCAGCGCATCCGCGTGGCCCACTCCTGTACCTTCGCGATCCGCTCACGGATCTGACCCGCCGTCGCCTCGGCGCTCGGCGGCCCGCCGCACACCCGGCGCAGCTCCGTGTGGATCACCCCGTGCGGCTTGCCGCTCTGGTGGACATACGCGCCGACCATCGTATTGAGCTGCTTGCGCAGCTCCAGCAGCTCCTTGTGGGAGACCACGGGCCGCCGCTCGGCCGGCAGTTCCAGCAGATCCGCCTCGGCGTCCGGCTTCTTGCGGCTGTGCGCGATCTGCCGCGCCTGCCGCTTCTGGAGCAGAAGCTGCACCTGGTCGGGCTCCAGCAGCCCGGGGATGCCGAGGTAGTCCTGCTCCTCCTCGCTGCCCGGGTGCGCCTGCATCCCGAACTCGGCGCCGTCGTACAGCACCCGGTCGAAGACGGCGTCGGACTCCAGCGCCTCGAAGGGCAGCATGTCCTGCTCGCCGGTGTCCTCATCCTGCTGCTTCTCGGCCTCCGCCATCTCCTTCTCGGACTCGGCGTACGGGTCCTCGTCGCCGGCCTTCTTCGGCTTGTCGAGGACATGGTCCCGCTCCACCTCCATCTCGCTCGCGAACCCGAGCAGACTGGGGATGGTGGGCAGGAACACGGACGCGGTCTCGCCCCGGCGTCTGGACCGTACGAAACGGCCGACGGCCTGCGCGAAGAACAGCGGGGTCGAGATCGTCGTGGCGTACACACCCACCGCCAGACGCGGTACGTCGACGCCTTCCGACACCATGCGGACCGCGACCATCCAGCGGTCCTGACTCCCGCTGAACTCGTCGATCCGCTTCGACGCGCCGGTGTCGTCGGAGAGCACGACCGTCGCCTTCGTCCCGCTGATCTCGCGGATCAGCTTCGCGTACGCCCGCGCCGAGTCCTGGTCGCTCGCGATGACCAGACCGCCCGCGTCCGGGATGCCCTTGCGCACCTCGGTCAGTCGCTGGTCCGCGGCGCGCAGCACATTCGGCATCCATTCGCCGCGCGGGTCGAGCGCGGTGCGCCAGGCCTGGGAGATGGCGTCCTTGGTCATGGGCTCGCCGAGCTTGGCCGCGACCTCGTCACCGGCCTTGGTGCGCCAGCGCATATTGCCGCTGTAGCTCAGGAAGATGACGGGCCGGACGACTCCGTCGCCGAGGGCGTTGCCGTATCCGTACGTGTAGTCGGCGGCCGAGCGGCGGATGCCGTCGTCGCCTTCCTCGTACGCGACGAAGGGGATGGGATTGGTGTCGGACCTGAACGGCGTACCGGTGAGCGCGAGCCGCCGCGTCGCGGGCTCGAACGCCTCCAGGCAGGCCTCGCCCCAGGACTTCGAGTCGCCGGCGTGGTGGATCTCGTCGAGGATGACAAGGGTCTTGCGCTGCTCGCACCGGTTGCGGTGCAGCATGGGCCGTACGCCGACTCCGGCGTAGGTGACGGCGACTCCGTCGTACTCCTTGCTCAACGGTCCCGCGCTGTAGTCGGGATCGAGCTTGATCCCGATCCGCGCGGCCGCCTCCGCCCATTGCTTCTTGAGGTGCTCGGTCGGCGCGACGACGGTCACCTGCTGGACGACATGGTGGTGCAGCAGCCAGGACGCGAGCGTCAGCGCGAAGGTCGTCTTCCCGGCGCCGGGGGTCGCGACGGCGAGGAAGTCGCGCGGCTGCTCCTGGAGATACCGGCCGAGGGCGCCCTCCTGCCAGGCACGCAGCTTGTTGGCGGTACCCCAGGGGGCCCGGCCGGGGAAGGCGGGTGAGAGGTGGTGGGAGGAGGCGGTAGTAGTCACGGTCTCCGGTTCGCCGGTCGGGACGCGGGCGGTGGGCTCACGTACGAGGACCGGGCCACCCTACCGTTGGGGTGGCCTGGTCCTCATACGGACGGAGCAGCTTGCGGACAGGTGCGACGCCTGTCACACCTCGGGCCCGAGCAACTCCCTGAGCGATTCCGAGATCGCCTTCACCTCGTCCATTTCCCCGGTGGCCACGGCGATGACCAGCCGCTCCGCCGCGTCGATGTCCGGACGCAGTTGCACGTCGTTCATGGCCAGGAACGTGACACAGGACAGCCAGGCGGTGCGCTTGTTGCCGTCGACCAGCGGGTAGTTGATGGCGAGGGACTGCAGGAGCGCGGCGGCCTTGTCCAGCAGATCCGGGTATGCCTCTTCGCCGAACATGGCCGCCGAGGGGCGGTGCACCGCCGACTCCAGCAGGCCGGCGTCCCGGACGACGACCCGCATGTCATCGCAGGCATGATCGGCGATGACCAGCTCGTCCTCCGCGGACAGATAGAGGCAGGTCACTTGAGCCGCTCCATCAGCTCACTCCACTTGGCTGCCTGCTCCTTGGCCGTCTGCCGGACCATCGCCTCGTGGGCCGTCCTCGCCAGGTAGTCGTCCACGGCTCTCAGCAGTATGGCGTGCATGCTGGTGCCCTCCTGCTCCGCACGCTGCTTGAGGGCCTCGGTCTGATCGTCACGAAGACGCAGGTTCATCGCCATACCAGAACGGTACCCATGATGGGGCCAATGTGGTACCAGTTACCGCGTCCGTACCCGCGTAGCCACCCACACCCCCGCCAGCGCCACCGCCGCCATGGGCAGGAACACCGCGGCGAAGGCTGCCGGGTGGGAGGCGGTGGTGGCGGTCGCCTCGTAGGAGGTGTGGGCGGCCGACGCGGCGGCGCCCAGCGTGCCGCCGCCCAGGGCCGCGAAGGCCGCGCCGCCCGCCGTCAGCAGCAGGACGTTCGACAGGCCGTCGGAGATCTGGAGCGCGGCGGAGTTGGCGCCCGCCTCCTCCGGCGCCGAGAGCTTGAGCAGCAGCACGCTCGTCGAGGAGATCACCGCGCCCATGCCGAGACAGCCGACCCCCCAGGCGACCCCCACGATCCAGACCGGCACGGACTCGATCAGCACACTCGGCGCGGTCGCGATGGCGGCGGCGGTGAGCACCATCCCGCCCGCCATCAGCCGCTCGCGGTACGGCTCCATGCGCGGCCGGGACTGGACGTACGAGCCGAACGCCCAGGTCGCGCCGCCGGCCGCGAGCGAGAGCCCGGCCAGGGTCGGTGACAGCCCGCGCTCGGTGACGAGCATGAGCGGTACGAAGCTCTCGGCGGCGATGAAGGACCCCGCGGACAGCCCGCGCAGCAGCACGACGGCGGGCAGCCCGCGGGCAGCCCGCCAGGTGCCGCCGGGCAGGAGCCCGAGAACGGCCGGTACGAGCAGCGCCGCGCCGGCCACGGCGGGCAGCAGGGACAGCATGCGCAGATCCTGGCCCGCGTACTGGAGCAGCCCGGCGCCCAGCGAGATCCCGAGCGCCAGCAGGATCCGGCGCCGGTCCATGGCCACGACCGGCGCGGAGGGGTCGGCGGGCCCGGACGCCATCCGCCGTATCGCGGGCAGCGCGAGCGCCAGCGGCAGCACTATCAGAGCCGGGATGCCGATGAACACCCAGCGCCAGCCGAGCTGCTCGGTGACGGTCCCGGCGGCGAGCGGTCCGACGACGGAGGGGATCACCCAGCTCGCGGCGAAGGCGGCCATGATCGCGGGCCGCAGCCGCTCCGGGTAGGCCCGGCTGACGACGACGTACAGCGCGACGATGACCAGACCCCCGCCCAGCCCCTGGACGGCGCGGCCGATGATGAACAGCCACATCGTGCCCGCCGTACCGGACAGCAGCAGCCCGGCACCGAACGCGCTGATCCCGGCGGCCAGCGGCGCGAGCGGCCCGCTGCGGTCGGCCCACTGCCCGGAGAGCACCATGGCGAAGAGGCTGGTGGTGAAGTACGAGGAGAAGGCGAAGGCGTACAGCGGAATGCCGTGCAGCTCCCGCGCGGCCACCGGCATCGCCGTACCGACGGCGGTCGCCTCGAAGGCGATCAGCAGGACGACGGAGACGATCCCGATGCTGAGCGCCCGGTGCTCGGGGCCCAGGACACCCCCCTGACCGGGGCCTTTGGCGGCGGGGCCCTTGGCTGCGGGGCCTTTGGTGAACGAGGGACACACGGCGGAGCTGTCGGCGGGCGCGACATCGGCGTCGCGTGGATCCAGGGGGGTCATAGCCACAGCGTAAGGGGCAAATCTCGGGTTGACCCATGTCGCGGGCCGTACCGGCGCTGGTCCCTTGGTCGTACGACCGCCATCGTGAACGACGTGACCATCGTGAACGGCGTATGGCAGTCGCATTGCACCCCCGCCCCTCGCCTTGAGCCCCGCGCCCCACCGCCCTACGGTCGAACCAGCGACAAGGAAGCGCCGGACGACCGAACAGCCATGGCCGTGTGCCCGAGTGGTTCAGGGACTCGCCTGCAAAGCGAGTTACGCGGGTTCGATTCCCGCCACGGCCTCCGAGGGCGCGGGAAGCGGCCGCTCCGGGAATCCCGGGGCGGCCGCTTTTCCGTGGGGCCGCGGGTGCGTCAGGGGGTGGGAGATGTGGCCGGCTCGGGCTTCGGCTGGAGTACCACTTTCTGCGGAAGCCCTCCGTTGTTCTCGCACTCCAGCTTCCTGGCCACGGCGAACGACGCCGCGTGGAGGACCGTGAGATTGTTTTCGCGCAGGTTCTGGGTTTCCGGCCCGTTCAGGTCGGTGAAGTGCATGCTGCCCTGGATGCGCGCGGGATCCTTGTCCGAGCCGTCCAGTTGGGGGCTCACACACTCGAAGTAGAGCGAGGAATTCTTGGCTCCGGCCACGGCTCGCTTCCCGAGCTCGTAGGACCGCTGATCCGACGCGTGGCCGCGGTCCACCACGTCATCCGGCTTGTAGAGGCCGAAGCTGATGTTCATCCTCCCGGAATCGCGCCCCTGGCCCTTGATGTCACAGAAGGCGCCGGCACTGGTGTACACGTCCTGCCCGTCCGTGTAGAGATCCTTGAGCTTGGCGACAACGCTGTCCAGCGCGCCGTTGTCACGCCAGAAGGTCGTGTCGCCGATCGCGGTCTCCACGGCGGTCATCGCGTCGTCGGAGAACACGGAACCACAGAGCTTCCCGGCGCCGGTGAAGCGAGGCTCCTCGCTCTCGCCGCCACCGCACGCCGATACACCAAGGCCCAATACCAGCACGACACCCACGGTCCGTGCGGTGTTCCGTATCCTCACAGGTCTCGCTCTTTCTCTTGTCGCGGCTTCTCTTGTCCAGCTCTTGTCTCAGCCGGTCTCGGGATCATTGCCCTGCTGGTTCTCCCGGTCATTGCCCTTCGCATAACCGAGATCGACGGCGTCCCGGAGATCCCTGCCGAATTCGCTGTTCATATCGATGCCGTGCTGGTCGCGGAAATGCTTCATGGGCGACTCCGCGCTGTACTCACCGGCCCGGAATACATTCGACTTCTCCTCCCGGGTCAGCTCCTCGATGTTCTCCTTGTGCTCGTCGATGGCGTTGTCCGACCAGTCACCGATGACCTGACCGGCGATCTGCTCCAGCGCCCCGCTGCCCGTGTCGACGGCGAGGGGCACCAGGATGGCCGCCGCTCCGGCCGCGGCGGCCGTGACCGGCAGGAACGCGACGCCGGCGGCGATCGCGGAGGTCGCCCCGAACTCGACCCAGGCGGACCGCTGCTGCTGTGCCTTCTCGTACTCCTCGTGCAGCTTCAGGCCCTCCGCCTCGACCTGGTCGGCACGCGACTGGTCGAGCATTCCCTGCACCTCGGCGCCGACGCCCACGGCCGCCCGCGCCGCGCCCTGGTTGATGCTGCCGTCCGGGCCCACCTGGGCCTCCAGCATGCTGGAGGTGTAGAGCCGCTCGGCGGTGGTGACGGAGGCGTACGCGTCGGGGTGCTGGCCCAGGGCACTGAGGAATTGGCGGGCGTCCTTCCGCCCGAACTCGGCGTGGGCGTCCGGGTTCTTGGCCGGCGCGAAGATACTTTCGTCCACGCCCTCTTCCAGCGCCCAGTTGATGTCGTCGATATAGCCGGCCGCCATGTTGCCCATGCTGTCCGCCAGCGCCTCCTGGTGCTTGAGCAGGCCCGCGTCCCCTCCGTACGTCTCGACGACGTGCTGCATGATCGCGGCACTCGTCTCGTTCCGTACCGCGTTCGGATCCGGGCTGTCCCATGGGTAACCGAGTGTGGCGGATTCCAGGGCGTGGCCCAGTGCGTCCGGCATGTACGCCACGGACGCGGCGGCGGCGTCGGGGTCGTGGCCGTTGATGTCCGGGAACGACTCGTACTCCTCGTTGGCCAAATATCCGAGGTAGCTCTGGATGGGATTGCCTTCCTTGTCCAGGCCGAGGTCTGCCCCGGCACCCGTGTTGACGGTGCCGTCCTCGTTGTACGCCGTGGGCGTCGCGGAGAAGAACTGCCTCGACGCCTCCGGGCTGTGCCCGAGCGCCTCCAGCATGCCGATGACCGGATCGTAACCGGACCCGTTCACACCCGACGGGTTGTACGGGTTCTTCGGCCCGCCCATCGACAGCTTCGAGTCGGCGAACATGTACGGGTCCTTCTGGTGCAGTTGGACCACGTGCTCGGCTATCGGGTTCAGGAACTTCGGGTCGTAGTTCCCGTACCGCATGATCCCGCCGAGGAGCTGATATCCGTACGGCGCGTTCATGTCGTTCCTGACGACCGGAATGCGCTCGGTCCCGAGCCTGCGCATCTCCTCGGACCACCGGTCGGTCCACGCGTCGCCGACGCCCGTGGGGCTGGTGGCGGTGGCCAGATTGAGACCGAGGTTCCGCTGAAGCGCCTGGACGTCCCTGAGACGCTCCTCGTCGAGCTCGGAGTAGTCGTACGTATCCGTGGCCAACTGGCCGAAGAACGCGAGGGATCCCTCGGGACCGAGGCCGTCGTAGAACCTCCGGGAGAATTCGCGCGAGGAGTGGTTGTCCCCCAGCAGTTCGTTGAGCTGCTGGAGTTCGGCGTGCGTGAGGTCACGGCCCTTCTTGGCCAGATCGATCGCGCGCTGTGCCTCCTCGGCGTCCAGGCTCTCGTACCTCGGGGCGCTGAAGTTGTGCTGGTCGGTGGTGATGTTCGCCTTGAGCGCGTTGGCCGTGGCCACGTCGGCGTCGTCGCACGTCTCCACGATGGCGTCGATACGGCGCTGCATCGCGTCGATCTTGTTGTTCTGCGCGCGCAGCAGTTCGCTGTAGTCGGGGTCGTGGCGGGCCGCCCCGCTCTCCTGGAGCGGATACTGGGCCTCGACCCGGCCATGGGCGGTGACGACCAGCCCCTGTGCCGGCGCCTCGGTGTCCATCAGGGCCTTGAGGTCGTCCTTGGCCTTCTTGAACGCCTCGTAGCCGTCGGCGAGGATCAGTTTGATGCCCTTGGCGGCCTTCGCCGCGTCGTCGAACTCCCGGGCCGTCTTGTCGACGAACGGTTTGGTGACCTCGGCGGTGACGCCCCGCCAGTAGTCGTCCCTGGCCTTGGCCGCCATGGTGGTACGCGCGTCCTCGGCGAGCGTCTCCAGTTTGGTCGTCATCTCCGACCAGTCGTCCGCCGCCGACTTCAGCCTGTCCAGCGGGGCGTTGTACACGTTGTTGAAGGTCAGCACGGCTCCCCCGCGGTTACTTGAGGTACTCGTTTATGGCGGACACCGCGAGCGCCGCCGTGATCTCTTCCTCTTCCCTCGCATGCGACGCGGCGCTGTAGTCGAGGTGGTTGGAGATGTTCGCGCAGGCGTCGAGCAGGGTGTTGAGCTGCGAGTTCCAGGTGTCGTGAACGGTCCGCATCGCGGCACCGGTCTGGAAGCCGTTGACGGTCATCATCGTCGCCGCCTCCGACGTGCCGGCGCGGGCGTGACCGCCGTCGGTCCGGAGCCTGCCGTGCAGCGCGTACGCCGCGCTCCCGATCTCACCCAGCTTGTCCTGGCTGACGCTCAGATCGGCGCTGCTGCTCCCGCCGCCGGACCCCTCGTCGGGAACTCTGTTCAGCCGCATGTCGGAACTGGTCGCGGCGGTGGCATCGGTGCGGGCGGACGCCCACTCTTCATCGAACGACATGGCTTCCCCGTTGAACTGAGATGGTTGAGACGCCGGGCCGCGCAGCCCGAGACGGCGACGCGCGCCCGGTGGGCCGTTACGACTGCGGCGGCCCGGACGGCGGCGGCTGCGGTGGGTACTGCTGCTGATACGGCGGGTACTGAGGCTGCTGCTGCGCGGGCGGCTGAGTGGGCTGCTGCGGCGGGTACGACGGCTGCTGGTACGGCGCCTGCTGGTACGGCGACTGCTGCGGGCCGAATCCGGGGGCCGGGGCGGGGGGCTGCTGCTGCGGAGATACGGCCGCGCGGCGGCGGGAACGTACGAGAGGTACGGCAACGGCGGCGCCGATGAGCACGGCAGCGCCGATGCCCAGTCCGATCCAGAGGCCGGTGTTGCCACCGTCGCCACCGTCGCCGTCGCCGGAGGAGGCAGCCGGGGCGGGGGCGGGCTGCTGAGCCTCGTCGCCCTTGCCGTCCGTGTCCTTCGAAGTCTCGGCGGACGGCGACGCGGAAGCGGCGGCCGCGAGGTCGGGCAGCGGGTACTCGTCGGCTGGGCCGGGGTC
>NZ_LATD01000013.1 GCF_000981895.1 Streptomyces odonnellii
CGCCCCGGCCCGCCGCGCCCGCGTGCGCGCCCCCGAACTGACCGGCAAAGGCGGCTGGCTCAATACCGGCGACACCTCCTACACCCTCGCCGACCTGCGGGGACGCATCGTCATTCTCGACTTCTGGACCTTTTGCTGTATCAACTGCCTGCATGTCCTGGACGAGCTGCGGGAGCTGGAGGAGAAGCACCGCGACACCGTGGTGATCATCGGTGTCCACTCGCCGAAGTTCGTGCACGAGGCCGAGCATCAGGCCGTCGTCGACGCCGTCGAACGGTACGAGGTCCATCACCCCGTGCTGGACGACCCGGAGCTGGCGACCTGGAAGCAGTACGCAGTACGGGCCTGGCCGACGCTCGTCGTCATCGACCCCGAGGGGTATGTCGTCGCCCAGCACGCGGGCGAGGGTCATGCGCACGCCATCGAGCGGCTGGTCGCGGAGCTGGAGGCCGAGCATGCCGCGAAGGGGACGCTGCGGCGCGGCAACGGGCCGTACGTGCCGCCGGAGCCGGTCCCGACCGATCTGCGCTTCCCCGGGAAGGCGCTGGTCCTGCCCGGCGGGAACATCCTGGTCTCCGACTCCACCCGCCATCAGCTCGTCGAGCTGGAACCGGACGGCGAGACGGTCGTACGGCGGATCGGCAGCGGTGTGCGCGGCTTCGGGCCCGACTCGTTCAGCGAACCGCAGGGGCTCGCCCTGCTCCCCGACGGCCGGGTGATCGTCGCCGACACCGTCAACCACGCGCTGCGCGTCTACGACCCGGTCAGTGGCGCGGTCGAGACCGTCGCGGGCACCGGCAGGCAGTGGTGGCAGGGCTCGCCGGACTCCGGGCCCGCCCTGGAGGTCGACCTCTCCTCGCCCTGGGACGTCGCGTGGTGGGCCGGGCGGGTGTGGATCGCGATGGCCGGGGTGCACCAGCTCTGGACGTACGACCCGGCCACCGGGACCGTCGGGGCCGCGGCCGGGACCACCAACGAGGGGCTGGTGGACGGGGCCGCCGCCGAGGCCTGGTTCGCCCAGCCCTCGGGGCTCGCGGCGGCCGGGGACCGGCTGTGGGTCGCCGACTCGGAGACCAGCGCGCTGCGGTACGTCGAGCGCGACGCGAACGGAAGCGACGGGGACGGGAGCGACGGCGGCGGTTTCGTGGTCCGTACCGCCGTCGGCACCGGGCTCTTCGACTTCGGGCACCGTGACGGCCCCGCCGGACAGGCCCTGCTCCAGCACCCCTTGGGCGTCACCGCGCTGCCCGACGGCTCCGTCGCCGTCTCCGACACGTACAACCACGCCCTGCGCCGCTACGACCCCGCGACCGACGAGGTGACCACCCTGGCGACGGATCTGCGCGAGCCCAGCGGCGCGGTCCTGGCCGGCGAGGACATCGTCGTCGTCGAGTCCGCGCGGCACCGGCTGACCCGGCTGCGGCTGCCCGACGAGGCGGTACGGGTCGAGGCCGTCGCCCATCGCACGCAGCGCGCCACCACGGACGTCGCGCCGGGCGCGCTCCGGCTGGAGGTGGTCTTCACGGCGCCGAGCGGGCAGAAGCTCGACACCCGCTACGGTCCGTCGACCCGGCTGCTGGTCTCCGCCACGCCGCCCGAACTGCTCGCGGACGGCAGCGGTACGGGGACGGATCTCAGCCGGGAACTGGTGCTGGCCGACGGCGTCACGGAGGGCGTGCTCCATGTCTCCGCGATGGCGGCCTCCTGTGACGACGACCCCGCCAACGAGTACCCGGCCTGCCATGTCCACCAGCAGGACTGGGGCGTGCCGGTCCGGGTCACGGACACGGGAACGGCCCGGCTCGCCCTCGTGCTCGCCGGGCTCGAAGCGTAAACAATTCGCTCGACGGGACCGCTGCCCCGTACCGTGGGCGTCCTCGGCCACGGCGGGGCGGGCGGTGACGTCCCGTCAGCCCTCCAGGAACGCCACCAGCGTGTTCGCCAGGTGGTACGGGTCGTCCGCGCCGCACAGCTCCCGCGCGCTGTGCATCGACAGGATCGCGACCCCGATGTCGAGGGTCTGGATGCCGTGCCGGGCCGCGGTGATCGGGCCGATGGTCGTACCGCACGGCATCGAGTTGTTGGAGACGAACGACTGCCAGGGCACGTCCGCCTTCTCGCACGCCGCGGCGAAGACGGCACGCCCGCTGCCGTCCGTCGCGTACCGCATATTGACGTTGACCTTGAGGATCGGCCCGCCGTTCGCGCGCGGCTGGTGCGTCGGGTCGTGGCGCTCGCTGTAGTTGGGGTGCACGGCGTGGCCGGTGTCCGAGGACAGGCAGATCGTGCCGGCGAAGGCCCGCGCCCGGTCCTCGTACGTGCCGCCGCGGGCGAGCACGGAGCGCTCCAGCACCGTGCCGAGCAGCGGGCCGTCGGCGCCGGTGTCCGACTGCGAGCCGTTCTCCTCGTGGTCGAAGGCGGCGAGTACGGGGATGTACGGGAGGGGCGCGTGGGGGCCGTGGGATTCCGTGGAGCCGCCTGGGCCCGCGGAGCTGCTCGATCCCCCCGAACCGCCGCCGGAGCCGCCGCCCGTGCCGCCGGGGCCGGTGGCGACCGCGGCCAGCGCCGCGGTGGCGGCGTGCACCGACAGCAGATTGTCCATCCGGGGCCCGGCCACCAGCTCGCGGTCGCGGCCGAGGTAGGCGGGTGGTTCGACGGCGTGCGCCATCAGGTCCCAGCCGGTGATCTCCTCGGCGCCGATCCCGGTCTCGGCGGCCACGAAGCGGATCAGATCGCCCTCCTCGGGCTCCCCGAGGCCCCAGACGGGCTGCATGTGCCGCTGCCGGTCGAGCTTGAGGCCGTCGGTGTTGACGGACCGGTCGAGATGGACGGCGAGCTGCGGTACGCGCAGGAGCGCGCGGTCGACATTGACCAGCCGCTGCGAGCCGTCCCGCAGGGTGATCCGGCCCGCCAGCCCCAGATCGCGGTCGAGCCAGGTGTTGAGCAGCGTCCCGCCGTAGATCTCCACGGCGATCTGGCGCCAGCCGTACGCGCCGGTGTCCGGCAGCGGCTTGACCCGCAGATTGGGGGAGTCGGTGTGCGCGCCGACGATACGGAAGGGGGTGTGCGGCAGGGCGCCCTCCGGTACGAACCAGGCGATGATCGCCCCGCCCCGCAGCACGAACCGTCCGCCCGCCGACCCGTCCCAGGCGTCCGTCTCCAGCACCTGCCGGAAGCCTGCCTTCTCCAGGCGCTCCGCGGCATTGGCCACCGCGTGATACGGCGACGGGCTGGCCGCGAGGAAGGACATGAGGTCGTCGGTGTGGCCGCGGTCGAAGCGGGCGGGAGTGCTCATGGGGTTCACCATAACGACGGCCCAGGACACCGGGCCCGTCACCGGCTGCTACGGCTCGTACCGGGGCGGGACAAGCTCCGCACATGGGGAGAACAGGCACGGGTGAAGGGCCGGACGGGGGTCGAGGGGCGGTCGAAACGGAGTTGAGGGACGGTCGAACAAGGGGGC
>NZ_LATD01000130.1 GCF_000981895.1 Streptomyces odonnellii
CCCCCTGGGCCTCCGCCCGTGAGCGCCCGTCCCCGAGCTCGTCCGTTCGAGGGACGGGAGGGGTAATCCCCGGTACCGTACGGGAGTCGCGGAAGGTACGGGAGGCCGAATCGCCCCCACGACGGACGCGGTCGCGCTGCCCGCAAGGCCACGATCCGGTACAGAGCGGCCCATGTCGGCCCGTACCGGCTCGTATCACGGTGGAACGTCCGGCCTGCCGGACCGATCACACCGGAATCCGGACGGGGCGGGCCATGCGTGATCCGTCACAGCCGCCCGTGATTCGTCCTTGATCGGAACCCGCCGCGCCGCGGTCTTCGTCTCCGGGACAGTAGGGCCGTCCCCCGGCGGCGGAGCAGCGCTCGTAGATCGCCTAGGGTCAGGGGCGGGCGTGCACGGCAAGGCAGTGAGGGCAGCGGACATGACGCAGGAGTACACGGCGCACTCGGTGACGGCGGACGGGGCGGCGCCCCGCACCGGATCCCGCGTCAGAACCCTGCTGGGCCGGTGGCGCCGGGATCCCGGCATCTGGCGGCGCGGCATCATTCTCGCCATCCTGGCCGTACTGGTCGCGCTGCTGATGAGCTTTCACGCGCAGATCCCCAACAGGATCGGCAATCTGGGCAGTCTCATCGAGACCTTCCTGCCCTGGTTCGGGCTGTTCGTTCCGCTGCTTCTGATCCTGGGGCTGGTACGGCGCTCGGCCACCGCGCTGATCGCCCTGCTGCTGCCCGCCGTGGTCTGGCTCAACCTCTTCGGCGGCCTCCTCACCGACAAGTCCGGCGAGGGCGGCGATCTCACCGTCGCCACCCACAATGTCAACGCCGGGAATCCCGACCCCGAGGGCACAGCCCGCACCCTCGCCGAGTCGGGCGTGGACGTCCTGGCGCTGGAGGAGCTGAAGGACAGCGCCGTACCGACGTACGAGAAGGCGCTGTCGGACACCTACGCGTACCACTCCGTGCAGGGCACCGTAGGGCTGTGGAGCAAGTACCCGATGAGCGCCACCGAGCCCGTCGACATCCGGCTCGGCTGGGTCCGCGCGATGCGCTCCACGGTCACCACCCCGAACGGGAAGGTCGCCGTCTATGTGGCGCATCTCCCGTCCGTACGGGTCAAGATGAACGCGGGCTTCACCGCCAACCAGCGCGACGACAGCGCGGACGCCCTGGGCGAGGCCATCTCCCACGAGCAGCTCGACCAGGTGATCCTGCTCGGCGACCTCAACGGCACGATGAACGACCGCTCCCTCAGGGCCGTCACCTCCCAGATGCGCTCCACCCAGGGCGCCGCGGGCCATGGTTACGGCTTCAGTTGGCCGGCGTCGTTCCCGCTGGCACGGATCGACCAGATCATGGTGAAGGGCGTCGAACCGGCCTCGTCCTGGACCCTTCCCCGGACCGACAGCGACCACCTGCCGATCGCGGCCCGGGTCCAGGTGCGCTGAGGACCGGCTCCACGGCCGGTGCCCGGGTCCGTGCGCGGAGCGGTGCGCCGGGCGCAATCCGGAGTTCATCTCCCGGAACAAACGGCCTGAGAGACTTTGTTCAGACGAGGTACTAACTCCTGGTCCCTCACTGCTGGATCCCTCGCGGGTTCCTCACCGCTGAAAGGTCTCTTTTCATGCCCCTGGCCCTGCTCGCCCTCGCTGTGAGCGCCTTCGGCATCGGTACGACCGAGTTTGTGATGATGGGTCTGCTGCCCAATGTCGCGGACGATCTGGGAACGTCCGTGCCCACCGCCGGCCATCTCGTCTCCGCGTACGCCCTCGGCGTCGTCATCGGCGCCCCGCTGCTCACCGCCGTCGGCTCCCGTATCCCGCGCAAGCGGATGCTCCTGCTGCTGATGGCGCTCTTCGTCGTCGGCAATCTCGCCTCCGCGCTCGCGCCGGGCTTCGGCTGGCTGCTGGCGGGCCGGGTGCTCGCCGGGCTGCCGCACGGCGCGTTCTTCGGCGTCGGCGCGGTCGTCGCCGCCCGGATGGTGCGCGAGGGGCGGCAGGCGCGGGCCGTCGCGACCATGTTCCTCGGCCTGACCGTCGCCAATATCGTCGGCGTACCGGCGGCCACCCTGCTCGGCCAGCACCTCGGCTGGCGCGCCACCTTCCTGGTGGTGACCGCGATCGGGCTGCTCTCGCTGGTGGCGCTGGCCCGGCTCGTACCGTACGTACCGCTCGACGCGCACCAGAGCCTCGGCCGGGAGGTGCGTGCCCTCGGGAACCGGCAGGTGCTGCTCGGTCTGGCCACCGCGGTGTTCGGCTTCGCCGGGGTCTTCGCGGTCTACTCGTACCTCGCCTCGATGACCACCGAGGTCATGGGCTTCGGCGAGTCCTCCGTGACGCTCGTCCTCGCGCTGTTCGGCATCGGTATGACACTGGGCGCGCTGGCGGCGGGACCGCTGACCGACCGGGCGCTGCGGCCGACGCTCTACATCTCACTGGCCGCCCTGGCGGCGGTGCTGGTCGGTTTCCGCTTCACGGCGCAGGTGCAGTGGGCGGCGCTGGTGATGGTGGTCCTGCTGGGCGCGATCGGCTTCCTGACCACCACCCCGCTCCAGATGCTCGTCATGAACAAGGCCAAGGACGCCCCGACCCTCGCCTCCGCCTCCAACCACTCGGCCTTCAACCTCGCCAACGCGGGCGGCGCCTGGGCCGGCGGCACGGCGATCGCGGCCGGCTGGGGCTGGATGTCCCCGGCCCTGGTCGGGGCGGTCCTCGCGGTGGTGGGCCTGGCGATCGCGGCAACGGCGGGCCTGCTGGACCGCACCGACAGGGGCGCACCGGCGCGGGCCTCACGGGTGGTGGCGGAGGGGCCCGTACGGCACGGGGAGCGGGCGCTCAGTTCCTCCGCCTCGGACGTGTAGCTCCGACATGTAGCACCGCACACGTCTGCCGGTCGCGAATCCGGCCCTTCGACAGGGGCTCGGCGGATTCGTGACCGGCACTCCGGGACTCCCGGACTCCGGCACTCCCGGACTCCGGTCCGGCGTTTCGCGTGATGCGGCTACGACACTGCGGCCACGAGGCCGCGAGCACGACGACGCACGGCCGGTCGCGCCCCGGCCGTGGCTACGCGCCGGGCGGCGAGCACTCGATGCCGGAGACCGTCGTGGCCACCGAAGGCGTCCGGCCGCCGGGCGCGGGTGCGGCGCCCTCGTCGAGCCCACGGCCGCTGTGGACGCGCAGCAGTCCCTCGATGCCGCGCAGCAGGGTCTCGCCGGCCTGGACGGGGTCGCCGAGATAGCCGGCGCTCATCGCGCCGTCGCGGAGCATGACGTAGTGCCGTCCGGCGTGTTCGGCGGGCGCGTCCGCGGTCCCGGCGAACAGTCCGGTGATCGTCTCCAGGTACCACTCGCGGTGCCGCACGACGGCCCGGTGGACCGGGTGGCCGGGAGCGGGGAATTCCGCCGCCGCGTTGAGGAAGGCGCATCCGCGGTAGCCGGGCGACCGGATCTGCTCGACCAGGGACGCGCCGATGCCCCTCAGGATGCCGTCGGCCGGCTGGTCCGCGGCCGTCAGGGAGCCGATCTGGGCGCGGATCGCCTGGTCGACGCTGCTGATATAGGCGAGGACGAGGTCCTCTTTGCTGCGGAAGTGACGGTAGAAGGTGGCGTTGGTGACCTTCGACTCGGCGACCAGGCGGTCGACGCCCACCGCGTGGATGCCCTCCGCGTAGAAGAGCTGCCCGGCGGTCCTCAGGAGCCGCTCGCGCGCCGCGGAGACCTTTCTGCCGGTGCCCACTTCCGTCTGTGTCATATCGCTCACCGTAGCAGGCGGAAGTCCCGGATGTAGAACGTTCTCTCTTGTTCTGGCGGCAGGAGTGTGCCAGGCTGCGTCACGAGGAAGAGAGATCGTTCTCTCTACTTCGAAAAGTGCTTCGGCTTCCCGCGATTCGTCATGCCGTCGACCCGACCGAGCAGGCGGGCCGCGGCACGCGCTGACGCACTGTTCGTACCCATTCCCGCACTCACTGGAGAACTCCATGACATCCGTCGCCACCGCCCAGCACGTCGGTGCCACGGCCGCCCTGCGCCGGCTGTACGTCGCCCGCTTCGTCTTCGCCGTCGTGTGGGCGGCGCTCCTGCTGGTGTCCGGCTCGGACCTCACCACAGGGGCCAGGCTGCTGCTGTTCCTCTATCCCGCCTTCGACGTGGTCGCGGCCGTCGTCGACGCCAGGTCGGCGCGTGCCGCCGGGTCGGTGAAGGGCCTGTACGCCAACATGGCCGTCAGCGCGCTCGCCGCCGTCGGCGTCGCGGTCGCCGGCGCCTCGGGCACCGCCGACGTGCTGCGCGTCTGGGGTGCGTGGGCGATCGTCTCCGGACTGGTCCAGCTTCTCGTGGGCGTCGCGCGCCGGCCGCTGGGCGGCCAGTGGGCCATGATCGTCAGCGGCGGCATCTCGGTGCTGGCCGGCGCGTCCTTCATCCGCGGCGCCTCGCAGGACAACCCTTCGCTGACCACCCTCGCCGGCTACGCCACGCTCGGAGGGATCTTCTTCCTCGTATCGGCGATCCGCCTGTCGCGCTCGACGGCCAGGGGCTGACCGATGCCGGCCGAGGCCGAGGCCGCGGCCACCGGGCACGGCGCGCGAGCCGCGACGTGCCCGGCAAGGCCTGACCCCGAGACAGGCCGGTGCGGCGGACGGCGTTCCGCCTGCGCCTCGCTACGACGGCAGGCCAGGGGCAACTGCGGCCCGGCGCCCGGGCTTTGCTCGGCCATCCCGCCTTTCCGCGCCACCGGCGCGAGATGCGCCCGCGCGCCTGGGCATGCGCCGCCCCGCCGTCGGACAACCTGCGGTCCCGACCCGACGCCGACCACCGCCTTGCGCGCGCCGCGGCGTCGGCCTGGCCCATCCCCGGCCTCAGCCGCCCTGGTGCGGCGATTCGCGCCAGCGGTTGGTGATCGGGAGGCGGCGGTCCTTGCCGAAGCCCTTTGCCGAGATCTTGGTGCCCGGCGGGTACTGGCGCCGCTTGTATTCCGCCGTGTCCACCATCCGCAGCGTCCGCGCGACCAGCTCCGCGTCGAAACCGGCCGCCACGATCGCGTCCTTGCCCTGGTCCCGGTCGACGTACAGCTCCAGGATCCGGTCCAGTACGTCGTAGTCCGGCAGCGAGTCCGTGTCGACCTGGCCGGGGCGCAGTTCGGCGCTCGGCGGCTTGGAGATCGAGTTCTCCGGGATCGGCGGGGTCTGGCCGCGCTCCTCGGCGGCGCGGTTGCGCCAGCGGGCGAGCCGGAAGACCGAGGTCTTGTAGAGGTCCTTGATCGGGCCGTACGCCCCGACGGCGTCGCCGTACAGCGTCGAATACCCCACCGCCAGCTCGGACTTGTTGCCCGGCGCGAGCACGATCTGACCCTCCTGATTGGAGAGGGCCATCAGCATCGTGCCGCGCAGCCGGGCCTGGAGGTTCTCCTCCGCGAGCCCGGTGAGCGCGAGTGAGCCCATGTACGCGTCGAACATCGGCTCGATGGGGATCGTACGGAAGTTGAGTCCGGTACGGCGGGCCAGCTCGGCCGCGTCGCCCTTGGAGTGGTCCGAGGAGTACTTGGACGGCATGGCCACGCCGTACACGTTCTGCGCGCCGACCGCGTCACAGGCGATGGCGGCGACGAGCGCGGAGTCGATGCCGCCGGAGAGGCCGATCAGGACGGAGCGGAAGCCGTTCTTGGCGACATACGCGCGCAGGCCCACGACCAGTGCCGAGTACACCTCCTCGTCGTCCTCGAGGCGGTCCGCGTAACCCCCGGACACCTCGAGCTCGTACGCCGGGAGGGGTTCCTCGGAGAGCACGACCCGGTCGATCCTCAGCCCGTCGTCGACAACGCGTCCATGAGCGGCTCCGCCGCTCGCGGGCTCGGCTGAGGCGGCCGGCAGATCGAGGTCCAGCACCACGCAGCCCTCGGCGAACTGCGGTGCCCGCGCGACGACTTCGCCGTCCTTGTCGACGACGATCGAGTCGCCGTCGAAGACCAGCTCGTCCTGGCCGCCGATCATCGCGAGATACGCGGTGGTGCACCCGGCCTCCTGGGCACGTTTGCGCACCAGTTCAAGCCGGGTGTCGTCCTTCTCGCGCTCGTACGGAGAGGCGTTGATGGAGACCAGCAGCCCGGCCCCGGCGGACCGCGCGGCCGGCACCCGGCCGCCGTCCTGCCAGAGGTCCTCGCAGATCGCGAGCGCGATGTCGACCCCATGGACCCGGACGACGGGCATGGTGTCACCCGGCACGAAATAGCGGAACTCGTCGAAGACGCCGTAGTTGGGCAGGTGGTGCTTGGCGAAGGTCAGCACGACCGCGCCGCGGTGCAGGACCGCGCCGGCGTTCTGCGGGGCGCCCGCGGGCTGGCCGTACCGCGGCTGGGCCTTCTCGGAGCGGTCGAGATAGCCGACCACGACGGGCAGCTCCCCGAACCCCTCCTCGTCGAGCCGGACCGCGAGCGCGCGCAGGGCGGCTCGGGACGCCTCGACGAAGGACGAGCGCAGGGCGAGATCCTCGACGGGATAGCCGGTCAGCATCATCTCGGGGAAGGCGACGACATGCGCGCCCTGCTCGGCGGCGTGCCGGGTCCAGTGCACGATCGCCTCGGCGTTCGCGGCGAGATCGCCGACGGTCGAGTCGATCTGATTCAGGGCGAGACGTAGTTGAGGCACGGGCCCAGTGTAATCGTCTGACTGACGCGATGTCCCGGGGTGCGGGATGTGGGGCGGCCCACTCGCACAGGTCGCCCACCCGCACGGGACAGCGACCCACTCACACGGGGCGGCCCACTCGCACGGGACAGCGGCCCACTCGCACGGGGCGAGCGGGCTGCGGTTCCTTGATCGCGAGTCGCGGTACGGCGACGGGTCAGCGGTTCGTGGACGCGTAGACCTGCTCGGCCCACGCCCCGACCTGCTCGTCGCTGAGATGGCGGGCCAGATCGGCCTCGCTGATCATGCCGACCAGCCGCTTGTCCTCGATCACCGGAAGCCGGCGGATCTGGTGGCCCTGCATTTCGTACAGCACATCCTCCACATCCGCGTCCGACTCGATCCAGCGCGGCGTGCCGTGCGCCATCTCGCCTGCGGTGGTCTGCGCCGGGTCATGGCCCATGGCCACACAGCCCACGACGATGTCGCGGTCGGTGAGTATGCCGGTCAGCCGCTCGTTCTCGTCGGCTATGGGGAGCGCGCCCACATTGAGCCTGCGCATGACCTGCGCGGCACGGTCGAGGGTCTCGTGGGCCGGGATCCACTGGGCTCCCGGGTGCATGATGTCTTTGGCGGTGGTCATCGGACTCATGCCTCCTGAGTGGTGTCGCGTGCGTTCCGTCCACCCCGAGTCAGCTCCATCATCATGCAGCCGTTCGGGTGACGCGACCGCTGCGCGCGTTCCCACGCGGTACGGGTGCGCACGGCCCGGGTACGCGCAGGGGCCGCGGGTTCGTCGTCACGAACCAGCGGCCCCCGGATCTGCCCGTACGAGGATCAGCTCGCGGTACGGGGCTTCGCGCCGCGTGCCTTGAGCAGGTCCGCCATCAGCCGCATCTCCGACTGCTGGGCCGCGACCATCCCCTCGGCCAGATCCTTCTCCGTACCGTCCTCGCACCGCTGGACACAGCCGCGCGCCATGGCCACGCCGCCCATGTGGTGGTCGGTCATGAGCTGGAGATAGAGGATCTCGGCCTGCTTGCCGCGCGCCTTCCCGAGCTGCTCCAGCTCGGTCTTGGTGGCCATGCCGGGCATCAGCGAGCCGTCGCGGACCTCATGGCCGGCGCTGCCGTGATCCATGCCCTCCATGCCCTCCATGTCCGTCCCGCTGTCCATTCCGCTGTGGTCGCCGGAGCCCATGTCCATACCGGCATCGGCATCGGCATTGGCGTCGGCGTCGGTACCGGCTTCCGGAGCCATCCAGGCCATCGGCTCCCGGCCCGCCTCCACCTTCGGCAGCCCCCACATGTCCAGCCACCCCAGCAGCATCCCGCGCTGGTTCGCCTGCGTGTTGGCGATGTCGTACGCCAGCCGGCGCACCTCTTCGTCGTCCGTGCTGTCCCGGACGATGAAGGACATCTCCACCGCCTGCTGATGGTGGACCGCCATGTCACGGGCGAAGCCCGCGTCCGCGGAGTCCGCCGACGGGGTACGGTCGTCCGCCCCCGCCCCGCTGTCGCGCCCCGCGGACGCCACCGTCGCCGTACCGGCGAACAGCAGCGCCAGGACGACCGCGGTGATCGCCGCCCACTGGGTGCGGGTGACCGAGCGCGCGGCGCTCATCGCGCTCACTGCGCGCCCATTCCGCCCGTGCAGGCCGCGCCCGGCTCAGGGGTCTGCGGGCCCTGGACGTACTTCGTGAAGAACTGGTCCACCCGCGGGTCGTCCGCCTTCTCCACCGAGACCTGCTTGCCCCAGGCGCTCAGCATGATCGTGCCGGTCTGCTCCTTGAGCGGGCTCATGAAGGAGTACGGGGTCTTCCCGACCTTCTCGGCGAGCGCCTCCACATCGGCGTCGGCGGCCTTGTCGTTGTAGGTGACCCAGACCGCGCCGTGCTCCAGCGAGTGCACGGCGTTGACGTCCGGGATCGCCTCCTTGTAGACGTCGCCCTGGCAGTTCATCCACACCTGGTTGTGGTCACCGCCCACCGGAGGTGTCATCGGGTAGGTGACGGGCGTGGTGACATGGTTGCGGCCGAGCTTCTTGGCGTCCCAGGACTTCTCGTCCTTGACGGGCGCCTTGGCCGCCGCCTGCTGCTCCTCCTTCTTGTCGGACTCCTTGTTGAGGATGAAGGCGCCGAAACCGACGAGGGCGACCACCACGACGGCGCTCACCGTGATCGTGATGATGCGGCTGCGCCTTTCACGGGCGTGCTCGGCCCGGCGCATCTCCTCTATTCGGGCCCTGCGTTCGGCGGACTGGGACTTGGAAGCCATGGTGTATGTCCTTCTGCGACAACTGCGGAACGGAACGCGGATAAACACGGAACGCGGATACGGAACGCGGATATACGCAGACGCGGATAAACGCGGGTGACTGCGGAACAGCGCGACGTGCTGGATGAGAACCGGGATCCCGGCACTCCCGGTGCTCCGAATGCGGTGCTCCTGGTGCGGGGTGCGGGCCCGGCCGGGTCCGTTACGTGCGCAGCACTTGAAGGACGTGAAGGTCCGGCGCGCGGGCGTGCGCTCCGGAGCGCGGCGCCTGGCCGGTGGGGTACGGAAGTGTGCGCGGCGGAAGCTGTACACCGGCGGCGAGCGGCGGGGCCGGCGGCGGCACGGTGAGGACGGCCGGGCTGTGGTGTGCGAAGAGGCCGCAGTCACCGCCGTCGTACGGGCAGGTGAACCGGGCCTCGGCATGGTGGCGTACGGTGGTGGCCCGCCCGGCGGAGCCGCCCGCCCCGGTGTTGGTGGCGGCCGTGCTCACGGCGGCGGGGGAACCGTTCCTGCCGTGACCCCCTGCCGTACCGCGCCCCGAGTCCACGGCGGAGCCGGACCCGGGTGCCAGGCAGATGAAGAGCGCCGCGTACAGCGTCGCCACGGCGCTCACCAGAGCCGTGGGACGCGTGCTGCGTATGTGGCCGCGCCGCGTACCCCCCATGGGCGCGATCGTAGTGCGTGCACCCCCGGTCAGCAGCAGTGAGGAGCCGTTGTGCGGTTCCTTGGGCTCCCGAGACGGTACGAACCGGACGGTAGCGCGGTACAAAGAGGCATGGCCGACCATCCGGAGCCGCCCGTCGGCCCGCAGGACACCGACTGTCCGACGGGTCCGGAGGGGGCGTGCGCCGGCGCGGACGACAGGGACGCGGGTGCCGACGGCAGGGCCGTCGGCACGGGCGGCACGGGCGATACGGACGCCGACGCCGTGACGCATGCCGTGCTGGCCGCGTCCCGGCTGCTGGTCGCCGTGTCCGCCCGCTCCCTCGCGGCGGTCGAGGAGCGCGTCGGCGAACGCGTCACCCTCCCGCAGTACCGCCTCCTGGCCGTCCTCGCCGCCCACGGCGACGCCAAACTGGTGGAGATCGCCGACCGGCTCGGGGTCAACCCCTCGACCGCCATGCGCATGCTCGACCGCCTGATCGCGGCGGGTCTGGCCAGCAGGCAGAGCAACCCCGACAACCGCCGTGTGACGATGCTGCGGCTGACCCCGGCGGGCCGCGAACTGGTCGAGGAGGTCACGGCCGCGCGCCACCGCGAGATCGCCGCGATCGTCGGGCGGCTGACCCCCGGAGAGCGTACGGCCCTGGTCCGGGCGCTGACCGCGTTCACCGAGGCGGGCAGGGGATGGACCGTACGGGGCGAGGACACCGAGCCGTACCCCCTGGGCTGGTCGGACACCCACACCGGCCACGCGCCGAGGGCGAGGCACGGGCCGTGAGCGGGCCATGGGCCACGAGGCGCCTCTTCAGCACCATAGGTTGCGGTTGCCTGTTACGTGGGCACCAGTCGTACGGGCACTATGGGCAGGTAACCCGTACACGCGCACGATGCGGAGCGTTGGACGGGGGTTCGCAACGTGCCCGAAATCGTGTGGTGGGATGCTCGTGTGCCCCAGGGTGCCCCGCGGCATGGGAGCAGGTGGCCTGACCAGCAAGGATGGGTAGGACGGCTAATATGGACAAGCAGCAGGAATTCGTGCTCCGTACGCTTGAGGAGCGCGACATCCGCTTCGTACGCCTGTGGTTCACCGACGTGCTCGGCTTCCTGAAGTCGGTCGCGGTCGCGCCCGCCGAGCTGGAGCAGGCCTTCGACGAGGGCATGGGCTTCGACGGCTCGGCCATCGAGGGATTCGCTCGTGTGTACGAGTCCGACATGATCGCCAAGCCCGATCCGGGTACGTTCCAGATACTGCCCTGGCGTGCCGAGGCTCCCGGGACCGCGCGGATGTTCTGCGACATCCTGATGCCCGACGGCTCGCCGTCCTTCGCGGACCCGCGTTTCGTGCTCAAGCGGATGCTGGCCAGGACCTCGGATCTGGGATTCACCTTCTACACCCACCCCGAGATCGAGTTCTTTCTGCTGAAGCACAAGCCGGTGGACGGCACCCGCCCCACCCCCGCGGACAGCTCGGGCTATTTCGACCACACCCCGCAGAACGTCGGTATGGATTTCCGGCGCCAGGCCATCACGATGCTGGAATCGATGGGCATCTCGGTGGAGTTCAGCCACCATGAGGGCGCCCCGGGCCAGCAGGAAATCGATCTGCGGTACGCGGACGCGCTGTCGACGGCGGACAACATCATGACGTTCCGTCTGGTGATGAAGCAGGTCGCGCTGGAGCAGGGCGTGCAGGCGACCTTCATGCCGAAGCCGTTCTCCGAATACCCGGGCTCGGGCATGCACACGCACCTCTCCCTTTTCGAGGGCGACCGGAACGCGTTCTACGAATCGGGCGCGGAATACCAGCTCTCCAAGGTCGGCCGTTCCTTCATCGCCGGTCTGCTGAAGCACGCGGCGGAGATCTCGGCCGTCACCAACCAGTGGGTCAACTCGTACAAGCGCATCTGGGGCGGCTCCAGCCGCACCGCGGGCTCGGGCGGCGAGGCCCCCTCGTACATCTGCTGGGGCCACAACAACCGCTCCGCGCTGATCCGCGTCCCGATGTACAAGCCCGGCAAGACGGGCTCGGCCCGGGTGGAGGTCCGCTCGATCGACTCGGGCGCCAACCCCTATCTGACCTACGCGGTACTCCTCGCCGCCGGCCTCAAGGGCATCGAAGAGGGCTACGAACTCCCGGCCGGCGCCGACGACGACGTCTGGGCCCTCTCCGACTCCGAACGCCGCGCCATGGGCATCGAACCCCTCCCGCAGAACCTCGGCGAGGCGATCACCCTCATGGAACGCAGCGAACTGGTCGCGCAGACCCTGGGCGAGCATGTCTTCGACTTCTTCCTCCGCAACAAGAAGCAGGAATGGGAGGAGTACCGCAGCGAGGTCACGGCCTTCGAACTGCGGAAGAACCTCCCGGTGCTCTGAGACACCAGTCGACGTTCCGGGCGAGCCGATCAGGCCTGCCCGGAACGGATGTCAACGGGATGCCCCTCGTCCCTCCACAAATGTCGCCGTTCGGCGGAAGCCCAGGCGGGCGTAGAGGCGGGCCACCGTTTCGTCCGTCGTGCAGAGGAAGACCGTCCGCAGTCCCAGAGCCCGCGCTTCTGCTGCCAGGGCCGCCGTCACCGCGAGGGCGAGTCCGCGGCGGCGGGCGGCCGGGAGGGTGGCCACGGCGCAGATCTCGGTTGTGCCGGCCGCGGTGCCGGGGAGCAGGCCCGAGCTGAGTGCGACTCCGTGCTCCACCGCCGCGACCAGCGTGGTGCGGCCCGCGCGGACGCGGGCCGCCGTTCTGGCTATGTCGGCCTGGCGTACGCGTACCGCCTCGGCCAGCCTCTCCGTGCCCGTCGCGCCGACGGCCGTCCCGAGTTCGGCGAACGCGAGGTGGGGGGTGACGACGGCGGTGGAGAGGGCCGGGTCGTCCGCGGTGAGGGTACGGACCGTCACCCCATCGGGTACGTTGCGGGCCGCCGCGACCGGTGCCGGGGTGTCCTCCGGGAGCACCAACAGGGGGCGTTCGTCGAGCGTCAGCCCGGCCTGCCCGGCGGCGGCACGCAGCCCCGGCGCTGAGTCGTCGACCCACTCGAAGACTTCCGGAACACCCAGTTCGCGTTGCCGGGCACGGACGCGGTCGACGTCGTCGGCGGTGACCGTATGGCCTCGCCAGCCACGGGTCGGGCGCGCGTGGAGCGGCGGGCCGCCGTCCCGTACGAAGAGCGTCAGCGGACCGAAGTCCTCGGCCCGGGCGTCGAGCCTGGGAAGGGCGTCCTGGTAGTGATCGATGCGGTCCAGCAGGCCGCCCAGCAGGTCGCCCAGCGGGTCGCCCGGATCGTCGGCCGGGCCGCTCACGTCGTCGGTGTGCGTCATGCCCGGCAGGGAATCACCCTTCTGTGTGGTGCGACCAGCCATTTTCGTCCGTGGCGGTGACGATCCGGATGATCACGTCCGGTGACGGCCGGAGAAAGCAGATTTTCTCGTACGCCGCCCTCCGTGCCGACAAGCCCTAGGCTCGAATCCTGGAGTCGGCCGGACCGGCCGGCGGATGCACGGGTCGTGGACAGGAGACGGCGTATGACGGTGCCGGGACGCAGGAGCAGTACGTTCATCCGCCTGCTGCGGCACGGCTTCACCGATCCCTCCGCCGCCGAGCGGCTTCTCGACGCGCCCGAGATGGCGCCCGTACGGTCGGATCCCCTGCTCCTCGACGCGTTCGGCGTCACCGCCGACCCCGATCTCGCGCTGCGCGGGCTCGTACGGCTCGTCGAGGCGCAGAAGCCCGACGAGCGGACGATGCTGCTGGACACCCTGGTGACGGCCAAGCCGCTGCGGGACCGGCTGCTCGGGGTGCTCGGCGCGTCCGAGGCGCTCGGCGACCATCTCGCCAGGCACCCCAAGGACTGGCACGCCCTGGTCACCTATGAGCTGTCCGATCTGCATCCGGGCGTCGACGAGTTCGAGCGCGCGCTGGCCGGCGCCGACGACCCGGTCTCGCTGCGGATCGCGTACCGCCGCTGCCTGCTGGCCATAGCGGCCAGGGACGTCTGCGGTACGACGGATGTGGCCCAGACCGCCGCCGAACTGGCCGACCTGGCCACCGCGACCCTGCGCGCCGCTCTCGCGATCGCCAAGGCTGCCGCGCCCGAGGACGCCGCCGCGTGCCGGCTCGCGGTCATCGCGATGGGCAAGTGCGGCGGCCACGAGCTGAACTACGTGTCCGATGTGGACGTCATCTTCGTGGCGGACGTCGCGGAGGCTCCCGCCGTCGGCGACACCGCTTCCGGCGGCGACGCCGCGTCCGCCGACGTCCCTGCGTCCGCCGACGTCCCTGCGTCCGCCGACGTCCCTGCGTCCGCCGACGTCCC
>NZ_LATD01000131.1 GCF_000981895.1 Streptomyces odonnellii
GCGGTCCGGCGTCGAGCCGCGCGACGAGGCGGCGCGCGTCGTCGGTGGGACGGAGGGTAAGTACGCCGTCGAGCGCGGCCTCGGCGGGGTGGGGCCAGGGGCGGGCCCGCGTTCCGGTGGCGATCAGCAGCCGGTCGTACGGCAGCGGCTCCCCGTCGGCGAGGAGCACCCGCCTCCTGATCCCGTCCAGACCGACGGCACGCACTCCGAGCCGCCAGTCCGCGTCCACCTCGCGGCGGGACGGCAGCCCGACATCCCGCGCGCCCACCCGCCCGAGCAGCACCTGTTTGGACAACGGCGGCCGGTCGTACGGAGGATCGGGCTCCTCCCCGACCAGGGTCAGCGAACCGGTGAAGCCTTCCGCGCGCAGCGCTTCGGCGGCGCGCAGCCCGGCCAGGGAGGCGCCGACGATGACGATCCGGCCGTCGAGCCGCTCACCGGACACCGGCGCCCGCTCGCTCCCCGGCGCCGGTCCGCCCTCCGGTGCCCGCGCGCTCCCCGACGAGGATGGCCTGCACCGGACAGGCCGTCGCCGCGCGGAGGACCCGTTCACGCTGGTCGTCGGGGACGGCCGGGGTGTACATGAGGGCCTCCTCGCCATGCAGTTCGAACACCTGCGGGGCGAGGAACGCGCATTGTGCGTAACTCTGACAGCGATTGAGATCGACGACGATCTGCATCCCGGACCACTCCTCCGTGCCGCCCGCCGTCTCCGTCCTACTCCTTGCGGGGGAGTGGCGCGAGTGGAGCGGACCCGGTCGTGCGAGTACCCCATGGGGGTATATCCTTGGGGAGTCCCGCCGGACGACCAGAGGAGAGGTCCATGAACACCGCGCTGAGGATCACCGCCTTCGCCGCCATGCTCGCGGCGGCCTTCGGTGTCGCGTACGGGGTCGGGGGCGCCGTCGATCCCGTCACGGCGGACCCGCGGCCGGCGAAGCATGAGCCCGAGCCCGCGCCTGCCGTGTCGCACGAGCCGTCCCACGGGATGCCCCGCTAGCCGGTGCCCTCCCGGCTGCTCCCGCCCCGCTCCTGCCCGGTTGTCGGTGCCGGTGAGCTGCTGACTTGCCTGGAAGGAAAGTCAAGGGTAACTTTCCTCCTGGGCAAGTGAAGCGAGGGTGGGAGGGCGAGTGACGTGAGCACGTCCGTCAATGCAGAACAGGCGTGGAGGGACCTTCAGCGCATCCGAGTACCGCAGGAGCGGGTGTACGACGAGGTCGAGCGGTCCGCCGCGGGCGGCTCGGGCGGTACCTGGGCCACGGCCGTGCTGATGTGGCTCTTCCTGGCGGGGCTGGGCCTGGACCTGCCGTGGTGGGGTGTGGGGCTGGTCATGGCCCTGTACGTCGCGCTGCTGGGCGCGCTGGCCGTGCTCCACAACCGCCGGAGCCGGGTCCGTCTGCACCACACCCATTGCACCCGGCGGATGTTCGGCACCTTCGTCGCGGGGGCGGTGGTGACCGGCGGGACGACCCTGCTCTCCGGCCATCTGGTCGACTCGCTGGAGCCGATGTCCGCCAGTCTGATCCAGGCCACGGTCTCGGCGACGGTGTTCGTGCTGTTCGTCGGGCCGACGAGCCGCTGGGCGGCCGGTTCGGCGCGGGGCCGCGGCATACGGACCGCGGGCGAGGGGGCGGACCGATGAGCGTCCCCGCCGGCTTCGACGAGCTGATCCACCCCGCCACCCGGCTGTCGGTGGTCGCGCTGCTCGCCGCCACCGAATGGGCGGACTTCGCGTTCGTCCGCGACAGCCTCTCGCTCAGCGACTCCGCGCTCTCCAAACAGCTTCACACCCTTGAAGAGGCCGGATATCTGGAGCTCCACAAGGACGGCGGCGGCCGCAAGCGGCGGACCAGGGTACGGCTGACGGACCACGGCCGCACCGCCTTCGAGGGGCACGTCGCGGCGCTCCGGGCGATCGTCGAGGGCGCCGGCCCCCAGGCGGCGGCCGAAACACCACCACCACGACAGCGACACCACTCGGGGGCGAGTTGATGACGTCGGATCACATGCACACCCAGCCGGTCGTCCACGCGCGCGACGTGACGATGACGTACGGCGACATCGAGGTCCTCCACGGCGTCGACCTGGACATCCACCGCGGCGAGGTCTTCGCGTTGCTCGGACCCAACGGCGCGGGGAAGACCACCACGGTCGAAATCCTGGAGGGCTTCCGGCGGCGTTCCGCCGGTGAGGTGAGCGTCCTCGGTACGGACCCGGAGCTGGGCGACGACGCGTGGCGCGGCCGGATCGGACTGGTCCTGCAGTCCTGGCGCGACCACCGCCGCTGGCGGGTCGCCGAGCTGCTGACGCACTTCGCCATGTACTACCCCGACCCGCGCGACCCGGCCGAGCTGCTGGCCCTGGTCGGCCTCACCGACCAGGCCGGCCGGCAGGTGGAACGGCTGTCCGGCGGCCAGCGCCGGCGGCTGGACGTCGCGCTCGGCATCATCGGCCGCCCCGAGCTCCTCTTCCTGGACGAGCCGACCACCGGCTTCGACCCGGAGGCGCGGCACGGGTTCCACGTCCTGGTCGAACGGCTGGCCCGCGACGAGGGCGTCACCGTCCTGCTCACCACCCACGACCTGGTGGAGGCCGAGCGGCTCGCCGACCGGATCGCCATGCTGGTCGGCGGCCGGATCCGGGCCTGCGGCACACCCGCGGAACTGGCCCGGCGGGCCGCCGCCCAGGCCGAGGTCCGCTGGACGGCCGACGACGGGACGTCCCGCCGCGAACGCACCGAGGATCCCTCACAGTTGGTCTGGGAACTCCACCGGGACGCGCACGGCCCGATCCCCGGCCTGGAGGTCCGCCGCCCGACGCTGGAGGACACCTATCTGCACATGGTGAACCGGGAGGCGGACGGCGCGGACAGCGACGCGGACAAGGAGGCACAGGCCGCATGAGGAAGACACCCATGACGAACGGTGTGCGTGCCGGGCTCCAGCGCGGCGGCATCGAACTGCGGCACCTCCTGCGCAACGGCAAGGAGATGTCCGGCCATCTGACCAACGTGGTCGTCGCGCTGCTCGTCGCCGCCTACATCAGCGACGACGTGCCCGGCACTCGAACCCCGATGTCCGATCTGATGCTGGCGGGCTTCGCCGCCTATCTGCTGTTCCAGGTCGGACTGATCAACCTCCCGCAGATGCTCGTGGCCGAGCGGGAGGAGGGCGCTCTGCTGCGGCTGCGTGCCACGCCCGGCGGGATACCGGCCTACCTCGTCGCCAAGTGCGTGCTGATCGTCGTCGTGGCGGTCGGCACCGTGGCCCTGCTCCTGGCGGCCGGGGCGCTGCTGGTGGACGGGCCGCTGCCGCACGGGCCGGGCGCCTGGCTGACGCTGCTGTGGGTCACCACGCTCGGGCTGCTCGCCGTCGTACCGCTGGGCGCCGCCGTGGGAGCGGTGCTGCCCAACCCCCGCGAGGCGCTGGCGTTGGTCATGCTGCCGACGATGGTGCTCCTGTTCATCTCCGGAACGGTGTTCCCGATCACCTCGCTGCCCGTGCCGGTCCAGCAGGTGGCCGCGGTCTTCCCGCTCAAGTGGATGGCGCAGGGCCTGCGTTCGGCGCTGCTCCCCGACGCGGCACGGACCGCCGAGGCGGCCGGCTCCTGGGAACTGCCCATGGTCGCCCTGGTCCTGGCCGCCTGGGCGGTCCTCGGATTCCTCCTCGCGGTGCCACTCCTGCGCCGTGCCGCCCGTCGCGAGTCCGGCTCGCGCCTGTCCGAGCGGCACCGCAAAGCGGCACAGAGCGGCGCGCTGGCCGGGTAGACGGCGATCCGGCGCCGGGCGCGGTGTTCCGGTGCCGGACAGGACCGGGACCGGGCACCGAACCGGCGCGGCGCCTCCCGGTCAGGCGGTGCCCGTGTAGAGGTCCTCGGGCATGTCGGGCGAAATCCCCTGCCGTGTCAGGGCGTCGGCGTAGTCGCGGCGTATCCGCGGGTCCTCGTCCTCGTACGGCAGCAGGCTGCCGCCCTCCCGTACGCTGACGAGCACCCCGGGACGGCCGCCCACGATCGGGTTGCCGGCCCGTCGGATGCCCGTCGGGTGTTTCACACCGCCGCGGAAGGCGAGCTGCCGTGCGGTCTCCGCGCCGGTGTTGAAGTGCTGGTGGAACCACTTGCTCGGCGGGCTGTAGACGGAGCCCTCGCCCCACTCCACCCGCACCACCCGGTCGCCGTTGCCCGATTCGTACGGGCGGCTGCCCGCCTCCTGCGGCCAGATCAGGACATAGCCGCTGGACCGCAGACCGAAGAGAACGGCCCCGCCGAGATGGTGGTGTGCCTTGTGGTAGCGGCCCACCGGCCAGGAGGTGATGTGCGCGGCGATCGTGTTGCCGGCCATCTCGAAGACGGTCGCGTCCACACCACTGCCCTTGACCCCCAGCGAGTCCAGCGCGATCTCATGAACATCGGCGATGAAGTTGGTCTCGGCGACACCGCCGAAGTAGTTCTCGTACCGTCTGGTGGCGGAGTAGTAGCCGGTCCCGCCGGGCGGGAACCGGTCGGTGAAGCGGTAGTCGTTGGCGAAGACGAAGTCCTCGTTGTGGAACAGGTCCAGCACCATCGGCGCGTCATTGACGGCCATGTAGACAACGGGCTCCGACCCGGTGTTGTGCAGGACATAAGCGCAGTTGAGCGGGATGGCGAAGAAACTGCCCCGCTGCCACTCGAAGCTGGTCCTGTGCGAGTCCCCGGGCAGCCAGACATCGGCCGTGCCGCGCCCCGACAGGACGGTGATGAACTGCTGGTGGAGGTGCTGCTGACGCTCCAGCGACCGGCGGGCGGCGATCTCGCCGATCTGCATACCGGTGAAGCCCTCCATACCGTGGAGATGGACGAAGGCCGCCCGGCCCCCGGTGCGCGCCCAGTCGGCGCGCTCCACCGTACGGACATCGGCGATGCCGTAGCCGCGGTGGACCGGGATTCCCTCCTTGCGCATCCAGGTGTCGTAGAAGGTCTCCCGGGCCTGGCCGGACGGTGCCATCGGTCACTCCTCTTCCATCGCGTTCCATCGCGCGACTCATGCGTCGTGCGGTTCGTCAGTCGTAGAACTCGTCCATCCGGGAGGCGATGCCGTGTGCGGCGCACGCCTCGCGGTACATCCGCCGGACCGCCGGATCCTCGTCCGCGTAGTCGATCTGGTCGCCGCCGAGCCGGGTGCTGATGGAGGACATCGGCAGCCCGGTCGCCGGGTCCCGGCGTGCGTTGAGATGGCGCAGGGCGAGATAACGGGCGGGCGTCGCACCGGTGTTGAAGTGCTGGTGGAAGGTCTCGCCCGGCGGAATGACCAGCGAGCCCTCCGCCCAGTCGTACCGCCGGATGGGCTCGCCCTCCCGCCACATCAGGCTGTAACCGGTGCCGCTGAGGATCACCACATGGGCGCCGGGCGAGTGCCGGTGTGCCTTCTTGTACGTACCGACGGGGAACTCCGACACATGCGCCATCATCGTGTTCCTGGCCAGCTTGAACTGGACGTTCGTGCCGCCCGCGCCTCGCTCGCGGTACGCGACGAGCTGGAAGTCCCGTACGTCGGGGATGAAGTTGCTCTCCCACAGCCGGCCCGTCAGCGTGCCCTCGCCACTGAAGTAGCCGGACTCTCCGGAGAAGCGGGACGGGAAGTCGTAGGGGCAGTCGAAGACGAACCCCGCTTCGTCGAACAGGTTGATGACCACGGGGGCGTTGGTGACGGCGAGCAGAGTCGCCGGCTCCTCACCGCTGCTGTTGAAATGCTGGTAGCGGACATTCAGCGGGATCGCGAACAGGGACCCGTGCTGCCACTCGAAGCTCTGCGGCTCCCCGCCGGGCCCCCACACCGTCGTACTGCCCCGCCCGGAGAGCACATAGATCATCACCTCGTGCAGATGGCGCACGGGGTGGAGATGCTGCCCGGGCGGGATCCGGCACACGTAGCAGTCGTTGCTCCGGTCGCTGGCGTCGTGGTGGATGAAGCAGCCGTGACCGCCCGTCCGCGCCCAGGGCTTGAGCGGGACCTCCCGGAGATCGGGGATATGAAAGCCGGGGACGATGTCGATGCCCTGGCCGTGGGACCACCGGGCGTACGCGGTGGGCGGGGCGGGTGCCCGCCGCGGCTGCGCTGTCATGACTGCCTCCAGAAAGGGGTCTTCTCCTGCGGGTACCGCGGGCTACTGCGCTCTACGGCCGGCTACTGCGGGCCGAGCAGCTCGATCAGCATCTTCTGGAGCCGCTTCACATCCTTGGTGAGGACGTTCCAGCCGTAGCTGTCGTAGTACTCGCTGCCCGCCTGGGGGACGGTCGCGCCCAGATCCGCCGGCACCGGCACATCCGCGCGGTTGCTCGGCACCTGGAGCGCCTTCGTCCACACGGCGTTGCCGTCCTTGCACACCAGCCAGTTGACCAGCAGCTTGGCCGCCTCCGGGTGCGGAGCCTTGTTGTCGAGGGCCAGCAGGCTGGAGCCGCCGGTCGCCACGGGCGGCGCGCCGGTGAGCTTGAGCTGCTTCAGCGGCAGCCCCTCGGCCAGCGCCTCCTCGGTCTCCGCGGTCTGGAGCGACAGACCGAAGGCGAACTTGCCCCGGGCGATGTCGTCCAGCTCCTGGCGCTGGTCGGTCAGCAGGGTCGGCTTCTGGTCGACATAGAGCGACTTGACGAAGTCCTGGCCGTAGGCCTGCTCGAAGGCGCCGACATCGTAGATGGCCCCGCCGTTGGAGCGCGGGTCGTCCACCACGATCTTTCCCTTCCACTTCGGATCGAGCATGTCCTCGAAGGAGGTCAGCTCGCCGTCCTTGACCAGGTTGGTGTTGACCACCACACCGGAGTCGACATAGTTCGAGAGCTGAAGGATCTTCTCCTTCTCGGGATCGACCCACTTGGGCGCCCCGTCACGCCAGTTGGCCGCGGTGAGCAGCGCCGGGTCGAGCGCGTCCTTGAGGGAGGTGAGCCAGCCCTCGCCGTAGTAGGTGCTCGACATGGTGTTGCCACCGCCGCCGAAGACGTCATGGGTGTAGATGCCGGCCTTGCGTTCGGCCTGGAGCTTGGCCGCGATATCACTGTTGCGGCCGCCGACATAGGTGACCTTGACACCGTAGGTCTCCTCGAACGCCTTCGGTATGTCGGTACGCACACTGCCGTCCGGCGTACCCGTCATCACCACCTCCCCTTCCTTCTTGGCCGCTCGGGCCAGGGTGCCGTCGGGGTCGGGACAGCCCGTGGAGACACGCGTACCGCCGGCGCGGCCCGCGTCCGCGCTCTCCGGGGAATCGTTGGACGTGCCTCCCGCGCAGCCCCCGAGGAGCAGCACCGCGGCGGCGGGGAGAATGAACCCGGCCTTCGTCGTCATCGACATGGCCCTCACCTGATTCTCTGTGCGAGTGAGCGATATGGCTGGGGGGTGTCAGGACCATAGCCATCACGTTCGCGTCACTGGAATACTCGCGTAGAATATTCCACCAGCAGGAATGCCGGGCTGTTCCTTGGGGCTCCGAAGGGCTGTGCGGCGCGGACCTGTTCGGCGTGCGTCTATTCGGCCCGGTTCTGTTCGGCGCGGTCCTGTTCGGCGTGGACCGGCAGTGTCATGGCACCGAGCCCGCTGATCGAGGTGTACAGCACATCGCCGGGCAGGATCGGCCCGACACCGGGCGGTGCGCCGGTGAAGAGCACATCGCCGGGATTCAGTGTCATCATGCGCGACGCGTAGGCGACGATCTCCGGTACCGGAGTGATGAATGCGGAGGTGTTGACCGCCTGCCGCTGCTCGCCGTTGCAGGTCAGCAGGATGTCGAAGCCGGCCGGATCGCCCGCCTCGTCGCTGGTGGTCAGCCAGGGGCCCAGCGGGCTGAAAGTGTCATAGCTCTTGCGCCGCGACCGGTCGGCCGCGCTGCGTACGGTGATGTCGAGACCGATCGTGTAACCGAGCACATGCTTCAGCGCGTTCTCGACCGGGATGTCCTTGCCGCCCGTACCGATCACCACCACGAGTTCGGACTCGTGGTGGATCTCGCTGCCCTCCTCCAGCACATCGCGCGGCAGCACGATGCCGTCCGAGGGCCCCACGACCGACGACGGAGCCTTGAGGAACACATCGAAGTTCATCATCCAGGACTCGACCTGCCCCAGTGTGCGGCGCTGCACCGAGTGCATCTCGTCGACGTGTGCCTGGTAGTTGCTGGCCGAAGCGATGATCTTGGTCGGTCCCAGCACCGGCGCGGCCAGCCGTACCGACTCCAGCGGCCGGCCCCGGCCGTTGGCCGCGGCCTCCTCCAGGGCGGGCGCGAGCACCGCGAAGTCCCGGCACAGGCCACGCCACCAGCCCGCGAGCAGCGGATCGGGATCGTGCGGCCACGGCAGTACGGCCGTGACATCCACGATGTGGTCCCCGGTCACCACACCCAGGCGCCGGTCGTCGAAGATCGCGAGTCTCATACGCCCACCGAGTCCTTCGGCCGGAGCGCCGCCGGGGTGAACACACCGGTCACCCGCTGATGGGTGTCGAGCGCCAGTTCCCGGTGGATGCCCAGAGCCCGCAGTACGGGGCTGTCGCCGATGGAGAACAGGTCCGCGCCCTCCTCACTGGCATGCTCGGCCGCGGCCCAGGACGGTACGACGAACATGTCACCGGCCGACCAGTCGAAACGCTGCCCCTCGATCACCGACGAACCTGAACCCCGGTGCACCACGAACACACTGTTGCCGGTGCGCCGTACGGGCAGCGTCCGCGCGCCCGGTACCAGCCGGTGCATCGCGCAGTTCATGGTCGGCAGCACACTGGCACCGGTCTCGGGACTGACGAACTCGATGCTCACCAGCGGCTCCCCGCTCTCGGCGGCCAGCCGCGACAGCTCCCGGTCGGTGTCCTGCCACCGGTAGACCAGCAGCGGTGAGTGTTCGGCGGTGAGTACGTCCCGTACCGCTCCGCTGACGAAGCGCGGCCCCGGACCGGCCTCCCGCTCCGACCGGTTGTGCGGGTCCGAGTCCGGCTGCCGCACATCGGGGTACGGTTCGAAGAACACCGCGTCCAGCGCCTCGATCATCGGCAGATCCAGTCCGTCGAACCACAGCATCGGGCCGTCGCTGGCGCTGCTGTGGTCGTGCCAGTTCCACGACGGTGTGAGAATCAGGTCACCGGGGTGCATGTCGCACACATCGCCGTCCACGGTGGTCGCCACCCCGTCCCCGGACAGGATGAAGCGGATGGCGCCCGGGGTGTGCCGGTGGGCCGGTGCCGTCTCGCCGGGCCCGAGGCACTGGATCGCGCCCCACAAGGTCCCGGCGGCGTACGGCAGTCCGCCCAGCCCCGGATTGCCGAGGCTCAGCACCCGCCGCTCCCCGCCGCGCTCCACCGGCACCAACCGCAGCGCCCGCTCGGCGAGTTCGGTCAGCACCTCGGAACTCCACAGCCAGGGCACCGAGCGCGGGCGCGGTGCCGGCGGCAGCAGATCACGGGTGATCGTCCACAGCGGATGCAGGTCGACCGCGGCCAGATCCCCGTACAGGGCCGCCAGTTGGGTTTCTTCGTCTTTCATGGGTCCCTCTGTCATGGGTCCTCCGTAAGTTGTTAGGCGGCCCGGGAGGGCCGGGTGTGGCTTATGGGTTCTTGCCTTCAGTGGCTTCGAAGGAGTGGCCGCCCGGTTCTCCGGGGCGCCCTGGCTGCTGATTGAGATGTGCGTGCTTCGTGCGGTTGCTGATTACGGAGATGACAGCGGGGTGTTCCTCGGGCCGATGGCACACTGTTGGAACTGGGGAGGGGCGAGTGAGCGAGCGGCGGGCCCGGGTCTGGGCCGGCATCGACGCAGGCGAGGGCCACCACTGGGCGGTGGCGGTCGATGAGACCGGCGCAACCTTGTGGTCGAAGAAGATCGACAATGACGAGTCGGCGATCCTGGCTGCGCTCGGCGAGATCCTGGAGCTGGCCGGGGAGGTCCACTGGGCAGTGGACATCTCCGGCACATCCTCCGCCCTGTTGCTGGCTCTGCTCGCCGCCCGCGGCCAGCAGGCCGTCTACGTTCCCGGCCGCACGGTCAACCGCATGTCGGGCGCCTACCGGGGCGAGGCGAAGACCGACGCCCGTGACGTCTATGTCATCGCCGAAACCGCCCGCCAGCGCCGGGACTTCGCCGTCATCGACGTGCCTGCCCAGCTGGCCGCGGACCTCGCTCTGCTGACCGCCCACCGATCCGGCCTGGTCGCCGGCCGGGTCCGGCTGGTCAATCGGCTTCGCGACGTGCTGACGGGCATCTTCCCCGCGCTGGAGCGGGCTTTCGATTACAGCAGCCACAAGGGTGCGCTGGTGTTGCTGACCGGCTACCAGACCCCGGCTGTCCTTCGCCGTCGCGGCCGGGCCCGGCTCACGGCCTGGCTGGCCAACCGCGGTGTCCGCGGCGCCGACGCGGTTGCGGCGACTGCGCTGGAAGCCGCGCAGGCCCAGCGCACCGCACTGCCCGGAGAAGACGTCGCCGCCCAGATCGTCGCCGACCTGGCCGCGCAGGTCCTGGCCCTGGACGACCGGCTCAAACGGATCGACAAGCAGATCCGCGACACGTTCCGCAGTCACCCGCAGGCGGAGATCATCGAATCCCTGCCCGGCATGGGCCCGGTACTCGGGGCCGAGTTCGTCGTGTCCGCCGGCGACTTGTCGGCCTACGTCGACGCCGGTCACCTCGCGTCGGCCGCCGGGCTGGTGCCCGTCCCGCGTGACTCCGGACGCCGCACCGGCAACCTGCACCGGCCCAAGCGCTACAGCCGCCGCCTGCGACGGGTGTTCTACATGTCCGCGCAGACCAGCATCATCCGCGAAGGACCGAACCGGGACTTCTGCCTCAAGAAGCGGGCAGAGGGCTGCAAACACGTCCAGGCCGTCATTGCCCTGGCCCGCCGACGAGCGAGTGTGTTGTGGGCTCTGCTGCGTGACGGACGGGTGTTCACCTCCGCTCCGCCGGTCACGCAGGCGGCTTGACTTCGTCATTGAGACTCTTTCGCCTGTGGTGCTCGTCATGAGGTGGTGCCCGTCATGGAGCCGTGCCCGTCACGCATTGGTGCCGGGCTCCGCGTCCAGCCGGGCGCGGACCTCGTCCGGAGGCAGGCCGATCCCGAAGCGGGCCACCGATTCGAGCAGCGAGGCGCGTCGGCACCAGGCGCGGGCCCGCTCCGGATCGGCCGCGACGGCCCGCAGCTCCTGGTGGTTGGCGTGCCGCTTGGCCTCGTCGCGCTCACTGATCCGCTCGGTGTTGCGCTTGGTGTCGGCCTGTACGTACTCCAGGGCCACCCGGCGCCGTACCTCGGCGAACGCCGCCAGCTCGGCGTCCTCGTCCGCGCCGTCGAGAAGGACGCGTGCGAGCCGGCGGGAGAGGTCGACCGCGTCGTGGATACCGCTGTTGAGGCCCACTCCGCCCAGCGGACTGTTGATGTGCGCCGCGTCGCCGATCAGCGCGCACGGCCCGGCCACGAACGACTCCGCGACCCGCTGGTGGACGTGGTAGACCTGATGGTCACCGATCTCGTAACCGCCTGGCAGGGGTGCTATGCCCTGGAGCCGGCTCTGCATCTCCGCCGGATCGGTGGCACTCTCGTACGTCTGGCCGGGCGGCACCGGATACACCGCGCGCCAGGACTCCGGTGTGCGCAGCAGGAACAGCCACTCCTCCGGATCGGCCACATAGTTGACATCGGCGATGTCGGGGATGAGCGCGCGGAAGTCGGCCGAGGTGCTCGCGATCAGGAACCGCTCGGGGTAGGTGAACCCCCGGAACTCCACCCCCAGCAGCCCGCGGGCCGTACTGCTCGCGCCGTCGGCGGCCACCAGGAAGCAGCCGCGCAGACTCACACCGCCCTCCGCTCCCCGCCCCTCCACGATCACACCGTCACCGCTCGTCCGGATCGCGGTGGCCTCGATGCCGTAGTGCAGTGTGGCGTTGGGCTCGTCCGCGAGCCGCTCCACCAGCATCCGCACCAGGTGCTGCTGGTTGAGCTGAAGCCGGTGCGGATACTTCGTCTCGTCCTTGAGCAGGGTGAAGTCGAACTCGGCCACCAGCCCGGCCCGGCGGTCCCGGTACTGGTAGCGCGGCACCGTCAGCCCTTCGGTGTGCATCTGCGCCGCCAGGCCCAGTCCGTCGAGGAGTTCGAGGGTCGGCGGATGGAACGTCGACGCACGCCAGTCGGTACGCGGCTCCGGCTCCCGCTCGATGAGGTGTACCCGTACACCCGCCCGGGCGAGGGCCCAAGCCGCGGTGACGCCGACGGGGCCGCCGCCCAGGATCAGCACCGGTAGCCCACGATGATTCGACACGAATGTCATAGCCCAAACCTTAGTGATTATTCCGTGCGCCGAAAGAGTTGACGCTACTATTCCGATATGAAGAACTCAGTCCGCGATGAACCCCACTCGGCCGGCCCGTACTCCCCGCAGTCCGGCCTCTCATCGGTCGACAACGCCCTCCAGTTGCTGCATCTCATCAGCGAGCGCCGCGCGCTGCGGGTCGCCGAGGCCGCCGACGATCTGGGCGTCGCCCGATCCACCGCGCACCGGCTGCTGACCGCGCTGCGCCGCCAGGGCTTTGTCACCCAGGACAAGCCGAACGGTGTCTACCGGCCCGGCCGCGCTCTGCTGGAGATCGGTCTCGCCGCCATCGGCCGCGTCGACATCCGGCACGCGGCCAGGCCCGTACTGGAAAAGCTCAGCGAGGACACCCGCGAGACGGTCAGTCTGCTTCTGCTGGAAGGGAATTCGGTCCGGTTCATCGACTGCGTCGAAGGCTCCCGGTCGGTGCGGGTGGCCACACGTACGGGCATCGTCCTGCCGGCGCACTGCACAGCCGGCGGCAAGGCGATCCTGGCGGCGCTGCCCGCCACCGATCTGGGCCGCCGCTACCCCACCCGGCAGTTGGACACCCGTACCCCCAACTCCATCGCGAACTGGGGCCAGTTGGAGACCGAGCTGGACGAGATCCGTGAGGTCGGGTACGCGGTGAACTTCGGCGAGGGCGAGAGCAGCATCTGCGCGGTGGGCATGGCGATCTACGATCTGATCGGCTACCCGCTCGCGGCGATCGCCGTGGCCGTACCGCACTCCCGGCTGGAGACGGCCGGTCAGGCCAGGGAACTCGCGCCGCTGCTGCTCGAAGCCCGGCTGTCGGTACGGGACGCGCTCAACGAGACGGCCTGAGCCGGGGATCCGGCGCCATGGCGGCGGTCTGGAACGTACCGGACCGCCGTTGACAGTGTGCACGGCGCGTGCGGTGCCCGCGGTGTGCCGGGCCTGTGCGGCATTCAGTGTGTTCATAGCGAGAACACCATCGACTTGAGCGAGACCGGTACGGTCCCGGACTTGGGCAGCACCGCGCCGATGTCCACGAAGTGCAGGTCACCGACCGCGATTCCGTCGACGGAGATCACCGGCACCCGGACACCCTGGTCGTACAGGATGCCCCCGACGGTCCTGGCGATATCGCCCTCGAAGAGCAGACACAACGGCCTGCCCGCCTCGATCCGCTCGCTCAGACCGCGCCGTATGCCCTCCACGAAGGCATCGAGGCGTGGGAAACTCGGCAGCCCGCTCCACCGGAACGCGAACACCACCGCGTCGCCCGGGCCGGTGCCGGAATCCGAGAGAGCCCGCCGGACGGCGGCCTCGACCGACCGCGGATCGACCGTGTCGGGCAGTTCGACCTCGGGCCGTACCACCCGCAGATTGTGCAGCGGCAGCAGGTCCGGATCGTCGATGTGAATGGTGTTCCCGCTCACCTGCACGGTGTACTGGGACGCCCCCAGCACCGTCGCCCTGATCGCCCGGCCGGTGTCCTCCACCGGGCCCGGCAGCCGGTCCGCCCGCTCGGTCAGCGCACGGCCGAGCAATGCGCCCAGATCACCGAACTCCCTTGACTCACGGCCGTAGAGATACTCGGCGACCCCGCCGGAGAACACCACGGCGTCATACGGACCTTGCTCGGCCAGCGGCCCGGTGAGCCGAGTCCAGCCGAGACCGTCGAGCGGTGCGGGCACTCCGTTGACCTCGGCGAGGACGGTGTCGGCCATCAGCGCCGCCACCTCCCGCAGTTCGGGCTCCCACACCCGGTCGCCCAAGGCCCAGTCCAGTCCCAGCGATCCGGCCAGCCGCCGGCCCGCGGGTTCCAGCCGTACGATCCGTCCCGCGCCGTCCACGACGATCAGCCGTGCGCCGAGATGCAGCGCACCGGTCGCCAAAACACTGCCGGACTTTGACACCGACAGCTTGGTGGTGCCGCCGCCGATGTCGATGTTGAGCACCCGTGAGTGATCGCGCGCGCTTCTGGCCACCGCGCCCGAACCGTGGGCGGCGAGTGTCGCCTCCATGCCGTGGCCGGCCGTGGCACAGATGAAACGCCCCGTCCTGGCGGCGAACAGATCCGCGATGGCGCGGGCGTTGTGGCGGCGGGTGGCCTCACCGGTGAGGATGACCGCCCCGGTGTCGACCTCTTCGGCCCGTACACCGGCGTCCACGAACGCCGCGTCGACCAGGGCCGTCAGGCGCTCCTCGTCGATGCGGCGGCCCTCGGCGTACGGAGTGAGGGCGACGGCCGACTCATGGATGATCTCCTTTCCGACGACCCGGAAGGCACTGGACAGTTCGCGTCCCATCCGCCGCAGGGTCAGCCGGGAGAAGAGGACCTGGCTGGTGGCCGAGCCGATGTCGATGCCCACACTGGTGAGGACGATCTGATCGCGCTCCCGGAGCGGATGAGCCGGGTCGTCGGCCCCGATGGTCACACCATGGTCATGGTCATGGTTGCGGCCGTGATCGTGGTCCTGGCCGTCGTGGGTGCCGGTGTGACCGTGGTGGTGCTGACCGTGGAGGTGTGTCCCGGTCAGGACGCTGTCGGACATGATCTCACCTCTCCTCGGCTCCTTCTTCGGCGAGCAGCCGGTAGAACCGCCACGCCGACTCGATCAGCTCCGGCCGCGTCCTGCCCGTACCGACGATCTCCTCGTACTCGGCCTGCTCGATCGGCCTCGGATCCCCGAGCAGCCGTGCCCGGTAGTTCAGTTCGGCCAGCTCGCTCAGCTTGATGACATTGAGCGCCGCCTCCTCCGGGCTCGCGCCCACCGCCGTCACCCCGTGCCCGCGCATCAGGCACACCGCGCCCGGCCCCAGCACGGCGGCCAGTTCGTCGCCGAGCTCCGGAGTCGTCACCAGCACACTGCGCTCGAAAGTGGGCACCCCCCGGGCCAGCAGCCGCAGCGCGTACGGGTCGTACGCACCGATCAGCGGCAGCAGCGGCACATCGCAGACACCGAACAGCACCGGCGTCAACGGATGCACATGCGCCACACTGGTGACATCGGGGCGCGCCCGGTACACCGCGAGATGGATGGCGAGTTCCCGGGGCGGCTCAAGACCCGGCGCGAACGAGCGCGGTCTCCCGTCGGGATCCACCACCACGACATCCTCCGCGCCGGCGAACCGCAGACCCGACTCCGCGCGCCCGCGCGCCTTGACCGCGACACTCCCGTCGTCCAGCAGCACACTGATGTGCCCGGCCGGTTCGCGGGTGAGTCCCATGCGCCCGAGCACACGGCAGGCCGCGGCGACCCGTTCGGCCGCCGCGCCGTGCCCGGCCGCGGACGTCATCACACCCGGCCCTCGGCCACGGCCACCCTGGCCTGCCCGCGCGACACATCGAAGGTCACCACGGCCCGCTCGGGATCGCGGATCAGCGCCATCGGATCCTGACCGGCCCGGACCAGCTCGATCTGCTGCCGCAGCAGCCTGCGGTACATGGCGATGCCCTTGTCCTCCGCCCCCAGCATCTCCTTGGTGCGGTCGTAGACGGCGCCCTGCGTCTCCCATGCCATCCGGTCCTGGCTGGTGAACGTGTTCATCGCGTGGTCGCCGTCCTCGGTCATCTCCGAGGGCACCCGCACCACACTGGGCTCCTCGTCGTGCACCCGCTCCTCGCCCGGCTTGTCCGGCAGCAGCCCGGCCCGGATGAGCATGGTGTGCTCGTCGTCGACCGGCACCCGCCAGTGCATCGCCTGCAACGGGCCCTCGGGCAGCCGCAGGATGTTGGGGAACACCAGCGGATGCCCGGTCTCCTCCTCGACCCCGCCGGCGGTGTCACGGTAGACACGGCGCTTGATGATGCCCCACTCGAACTGCTCGAAGGAGTACTTCTCGATGGGCCGGTAGTAGTAGCTGCCGCGGTCGATGCCCTTGAGATGCATGGTGTGTCCGTGCAGCCAGAAGGTGTGCACGGTGTCGACGGCGTTCTCCATCGGCTGGAGCCAGTTGCACTGGAGGTCCTGCTCGACGAAGAGCGTGAGATGTCCGTCGCGCCGGTCGAGCACGTCCCACCGCGGCAGTACGGGCGGCTCGCCGGGGCCGAGATAGGCGAAGAGGATGCCGCGGTAGGCGCGTACCGGATAGGCGGCGATCCGGGCGCGCTCGCGGGCCCGCCGGTTCTCCTGCTCGAAGGGCTGCTCCAGGCACTGGCCCGTGCTGTCGTACTTCCAGCCGTGGTACGGACAGCGGATCTCGCAGCCCTCCACGAAGCCGTAGTACAGCGAGACCCGCCGGTGCGCGCACGACTCGGCGACCATCGCGTAGGTGTTCTCGTCGGTCAGATACAGCACCAGGTCCTCGCCCAGGATCCGTACGCGCTTGGTGCGTTTCTCCGGGGAGAGATCGGCGGTGAGGGCGACGGGCTGCCAGTACCGCCGCAGCAGTTCGCCCGCCGGGGTGCCGGGGCCGACCCGCGTCAGAAACTCGTTCTCGGCTTCACTGATCATGGTGATGCTCCTCTTGGTTCCGCAGTGCCTGCCGCAGCATGGCGGCGATCCGCCGCCGGAGGTCGTCGCGCTCCCCGGTGCCCCGTGCGGCCCAGGTGTCGATGAGCCGGTGGAGATACGGCGCGGCGTCCGCGTCCGGGAGGGTCTCGATGAGCGGCTCCATGTCGCGTTCGAGTTCCTCCAGGTAGTCCCAGGTCCTGTCGTCGGCGGGGGACCAGCCGAGCCGTGCCTGGAGCGCGTTGAGATAGCTCCAGAAGTCGACCGACAGCGTCGGGACGTCCGCCGCGGGGGAGAAGTCCTCGTCGAACGGCCGTTCAAGGCTGATCATGGTCAGCTCGTCCGGCGCGCGGCCCGGTCGTAGACCTCGGCCATCCGGCTCTCCGCGCCGTGCCGGGCCAGTTCCGCCTCGAAGGTGGCGCGTACGGAGGGGTCCTCGTCCCGGTACTCGATCTGGTCGCCGCCCTCGGTGGTGGGACGGTCGATCAGGAACTGCTTGAACAGCGGATACTTCTTGCTTCCCCAGCGCAGCGCCAGATAACGGGCGGGCGTGGTGCCGGTGTTGAAGTGCTGGTGGAACCAGCGCTCGGGCGGCACCACGATCGAGCCCTGCCGCCAGTCGACCTTGCGCACCGGCTCGCCCTCCCGCCACAGCAGCGAGAAGCCCGTACCACCGAGGATGATCACATGGGCGCCCGCGTTGTGCCGGTGTGCCTTCTTGTACGTACCCACGGGGAACTCGGAGACATGGCCGCACAGGCTGTTGTCGGCGATCTCCAGCATCACATTGCTGCCGCCCGCGCCGCGCGCGGCCCAGGACTTCAGCTCGATCCGGGCCGCGTCGGGGATGAATCTGCTCTCCCAGACCCGGGACTGGTAGGCGGTTCCGGCCCCGCTGAAGTCGTCCTTGTCCGCGCCGAACCGGTCGGTGAAGTCGAAGTCGCAGTCGTAGATGAACGAGCGGTTGTGGAACATCCTCATCACCAGCGGAGCGCTGGTCACGGTGTAGAAGCGGGCCGGTTCGGCACCGCTGCCGTTGAAGTGCTGCGCGTACGCGTTGAGCGGTACGGAGAACACACTGCCCGCGTTCCACTCGAAGGTCGTCCGCGCCCCGGCCGCGTTCCACACCGTGGTCGAGCCCCGGCCGGAGACCACATAGGTGATCTCCTCGTAGAGATGGCGCTCGGGAGCCATCTGGCCGCCGGGGGCGATCTCGATGATGTGGGCGTCATTGACGTCCTCGGTGCCCTCCAGCCGGGCGACCGCGGCCCGGCAGCCCCGCCGCGCCCAGTCGCCCAGCTCGACGGTGCGCAGGTCCTCGATGAACAGCCCCTCCACGACCTTCAGACCCTCGTCCGCCAGCCACTGTTCATAGGCCGTCGGGCGTTTGATCGTGGGCAGCTCGGTTTCGGCCACGGTCATCTCTCGTCTCTCCTTGTACGCGGTTTCGCGGTGTGCCGGCGCCGGTTCGTGTTCGGCCGGTGTCAGTTGCTGCCGATGAGGCTTTTGATCAGTTCCGTGGCGTCCTTGACACCCTTGGTCAGGAACTCCCAGGAGTTGGCGTCGAAGTAGTCCTTGCCGTCCTGCGGTACCTGCCAGTCGGGCAGATCCGACGGCGGCTCGACATCGGCGCGGGTGCTGATGCTGCCGTACGCGTCGTTCCACGCCTTGTTGCCGTCCGGGCAGGCCAGCCACTGCGCCAGCAGCTTGGCGGCGTTCGGGTGCGGCGGCTTGTCGGAGACGGCCAGGAAGCCGAAACCGCTGGTGGTCTGGAGCAGATCGGGCATGACCACCTGGATCGGCAGCCCGTCGTCGACCGCGGTGTCGACATCGAGCTGGCCGAGCCCCAGGGCGATCGGGTACTTGCCCTTGGCCAGATCGTCGGTGCCCTGGCGGGAGTCGGTGATCAGGACCGGGCTCTGGTCCTTGTAGAGCCGCTTGACGAAGTCGTCGCCGTAGCCGGGGGCGGCCTGGAACATACCCACGTTGTAGATCGCGCCGCCCGGGCTCCGGGGATCGATCGTGGCGATCTTGCCCTTCCACTTCGGGTCGAGCAGATCCTTCCAGGTGGTGATCTCCTTCGGGTCCACCTGGTCGGTGTTGACGACGATCGGCACGGTGACATACCGGCTGATGCTCAGAATCGACTTGTCGGCGTCCACGAACGGGACGGTCCCGCCGCGCCACGCCTTCGTTTCCAGCTCCGCGGGGGTCAGGACGCCGGTCAGCGGGGCGATCCAGTTCTGCGCGTGGTACGTGTTCGCCATGGTGTCGGCGCCGCCGACGAAGACATCCTGGGAGTAGATACCGGCCTGCCGCTCCGACTGGAGCCGGGCCGCGTTGTCCTTGCCACTGGTGCCGATGTAGTCGAGTTTCGTTCCGTACGTCTGCTGGAACGCCTGCGGGAGCTTCTGGCGCACGGTGTCGGTGGGCGGACCGGACATGACGGCCGTGCCCTCCTTCTTCGCCGCGGCGGCCAGCGAGCCCGAGGGGTCGGGGCACTGGGCGCTGATGTCACCGGGCGCACTGCCTCCGGCCGCGGTGTCCGAGCCGTCGCCGCACGCGGTCGCGGCGAGCGCCAGCGCGGCACCCGCGCAGATCAGCTTCCAGTTCTGGTGAGCGATGAATCTTCTGATGACGCACCTGCTTTCATAGCGGGGAGGGGTGACGGCGGGGTACCGCGGGTCACCCGGATACGGCGTCCCGGCTTCGACGCGCGCAGCCGGCGGCCGCCCAGCGCCCGGGACAGCAGCGCCACCCCGACGGTGAGCGCGCTGATGAGGACACCCAGCACAGAGGCCTGTTCGAGCACACCGCTGGTGCTGTATTCGAGGAGAAGGATCGACAGCGGCCGTGAGTCGTTGCTGCTGAGCAGGACGACCGTACTGACATCGCTGACGGCGGAGTGGAAGGTGAGCACCCCGGCCGCGGCCACGGAGGGGCCGAGCAGCGGGAAGAGGACATAGGTGTACGCCCGTACCGGAGTGGCACCGCAGATACGCGCGGCCCGGTCCAGATCGGGGCTCACCTGGAGGATCGCGGCCTTCAACTGCTGTGTGCCGGTGGCCATGTGGCTGATCACCAGCGCGATGATCAGGCCGAACAGATTGCCGTACAGCACGGTGCGCAACGGGGTGCCGAGATACACCCAGAGCAGTCCCAGGCCCAGCAGCATGCCCGGCACGGCGGCCGGCAGCCAGGCCATCACATCGACACCGCCCCGGGTGGGCAGTTCGCTGCGGACGATGACGAAGGAGATGACGAAGTAGACCAGCACACCGACAAGGGTGGCGATCAGTCCGATGACCAGTGTGTTGCGCACCGACGACGCGAACAGGTTGTCGTGGAAGAGCGCGGACCAGTGCTCGGTGGTGAAGGGGTTGGTGAGCTGGAAGAACCCGAACCGGCGCATGAACGAGCCCAGGACGATCGCGCCCAGCGGCAGCACCACGGTGATGACGGCATAGAGCCAGAGCACCCCGGCGATCACCCAGCGGCGTATCCGCCCCAGCCGGATCGGCTCGTCGTTGTAGGTGTGCGCGCCGACGGTGACGTAACTGCGGCTGCGTACGGCGAACCGCTGCATGATCGCCAGCATGATCAGGATCGGGATGAACACCGAACCGAGCGCGGTCGCGGTGCCGAACTGCGGGGGAGACGACTGGAGCCAGTTGTAGATCTGTGTCGAGTAGACATTGAGCCCGATCGGGGTGCCGAGCAGCAGCTCGATCTCGAAGGTCTTCAGCGAGTAGACAAAGCTCAGCAGGGTCGCGGCGATGATGGCCGGACGCATCATCGGTACGGTGATGCTCACCAGGGTGCGCAGCCGGCTGGCACCGCTGATCTGCGCCGCCTCCTCCATGGACCGGCTCATCCTGCGGAACGCGGGCACCAGCAGGATCACCATGATGGGCACGGTCGTCGCGGTGAGATGGGTCCAGATGATGCCCCAGTAGCTGTAGATGTTCAGCGGACCCTGGGTGATGTCACCCAGCCCCGGCACCGTCCTGATCACCTGGTTGACCACACCGTTGGCCGGGTCGAGCAGCAGGATCCAGCCCAGGGTCATCGACAGCGAGGGAATGAAGAACGAGAACCACAGGAACACCTCGATGACCTTGCCGCCCGGTATGTCGGTGCGCGCGATCAGCCAGGAGATCACCGTGGCGATCACCATGCCCAGCAGCACCCTCGGCACACCGAGCCGCAGTGTGTTCCAGGCGGACTCCCACATCGCGCCATTGGCGAAGGCCTGCCGCCAGTTGTCGAGGCCGTATGCGGCGGGATCGCCCGGGTCGGCGACATTGAGGCTGTTCAGCAGGAGCAGGGTGATGGGGACGACGGTGACCGCGGCCACCAGCAGCAGTACGACCGTACCGGTCACCCGGGAGCCACTGGAGCGGCGGGCCTTGACCAGTCTCCGTACCGGACCCGGCAGCGGCTCGACGGCGTCCGGAGCCACCGGCGGCAGGACCCCGCTCACAGCGGCCACACCATCGCGCGCTGCGGGTCGACCTCGACGACCACCGCGTCACCGGGCTGGTGCACCACCCGGCGCGGTGCGCTGAGCAGGACGTTCGACCCGGCGATGTCCAGTACGTACTCGAAGCTGTCGCCGAGGTAGACCGAGGACAGCACCCGCGCGGCCACCTGGTTCGGCGCCGGCTCACCCGGTCCCGCCGGCTTGATGTCGACGTCCTCGGGCCGGAGGTACACCCCGACCGCGTCGCCGTCGGCCAGCTCCGCGGGTATGTCCGGGCCGACGACCTCCCCGGCCCGCTCGCCGCCGCTGCCCAGCAGGACCCGGCGCCGGGCCGGGTCCCCGGCGAGGACGCCCTCGACGACGACGAGCCGGCCGAGGAAGTCCCGTACGAACGCGGTCTTCGGGTGCTCGTACAGGTCCATCGGCCGCCCGACCTGCTCGACCTTGCCCTTGTTCATCACCGCGAGGCGGTCCGCCAGGGACAGCGCCTCGTCCTGGTCGTGGGTCACGAAGAGCATGGTGATGCCGAGTTCGCGGTTGAGCCTGCGGATCTCGCGCCGCATCTGGATGCGCAGCTTGGCGTCCAGATTCGACAGCGGCTCGTCGAGCAGCAGCAGATCCGGGGTGTAGACCAGCGCCCTCGCCAGCGCGACCCGCTGCTGCTGGCCGCCGGAGAGCAGGGTGGCCGGCCGGTCGGCCAGCGCTTCGAGACCGGTGACCGCGAGGATCTCCTCGACCCTGCGCCGCCGTTCGGCCCGCTTCACCCGGCGCATGCGCAGGGGAAAGCCCACGTTCTGCGCGACCGTCATATGCGGCCACACCGCGTAGGACTGGAAGACCATCGCGATATTGCGCTTCTCCGAGGGCAGGAACGTGCCCCGTCCGGCATCGGCGAGCGCCCGGTCCCGCATGAGGATCGAGCCCTGGTCGATCTTCTCCAGGCCCGCGATCATCCGCAGCGAGGTGCTCTTCCCGCAGCCGCTCGGCCCGAGGAGGGCGAATATCTCGCCCCGCTTGACGTCGAGGTCGATCTGGTCGACAGCGACGACATCGTTGAACTTCCTGGTCACACCGGACAGCCGGAGCTGAACGGCGGGCTCACCGGAAGCCTCGTCCACCGGGCCAGTGATCCGGCCCGCGAGGCGGTCCGGTGTGGTCGCCCTCATCGACATCCTGCACTCCTCGGATCAGTCCTGGTTGACGCGACCTTAACCAGGAATACCTCATAGAGAAATATCTGTTCTCTAAGTTCTTTGATGTGGAATATGAGTCGTGGGGGGAGTGGTGCGCCGGGACTGACACGGGCACTCGGGAAGTGCCGTCAGAGGTCCAGTGCCAGCAGCTCGGAGGCCGCCCGGCCGACGCAGATCATCATGGTGTCGCCGCGCTCGCGCTCCTCGTCCGAGAGCACGGTGTCGTGATGTTCGGGCACACCGGCGAGCACTTTCGTCTCGCACGAGCCGCAGTAGCCCTCCTCGCACGAGAAGGCCACATCGGGCGCGGCCTCGCGGACCACGTCGAGCAGGGTGCGCTCCGGCGGCACATCGAGCGTCACACCGCTGCGGCGCAACTCGACCCGGAACGGGCGCGCGTCCGTCGTGCCGTGCGCGTCGCCGCCCGGCGGCGCGGTGAAGCGCTCCACATGCAGCGCGCCCGGCCTGGTGTCCGTACAGGCTTCGGTGACCGCCCGGACCATGCCCTCAGGTCCGCAGCAGTACACGGCACTTCCCGGAGGCGCCGCGCCGACGAGTTCCGCGACCGGCAGCAGCCCCGCCTCGTCCTGCGGTACGAGATGGACGCGCCCGGCGCCGAGGGCCGACAGCACCCCGGTGAACGCCATCGCCGGCCGCGAGCGCCCGCCGTAGTACAGCTCCCACGAAGCACCGGTCGCGGCGGCCCTGCGGACCATCGCCAGTATCGGTGTGACACCGATACCACCGGCGAGGAAGAGATAGTGGGGAGCGTCGACCATGGCGAAGTGGTTGCGCGGGCCCCGGACTTGGAGCACCCGCCCGACCAGCCCGGAGTCATGCACCTCCGCCGACCCGCCGCGCCCGTGCTCCTCGCGCAGTACGGCGACGGTGTACGAGCGGGAGTCGTCGAGGGGGCCGCACAACGAGTACTGGCGGACCGTGCCGCTGGGCAGGCGCAGATCGATGTGCGCGCCCGGTGCCCACGGCGGCAGTTCACCGCCGTCCGGATCGACCAGTCTCAGCGATACGACTCCGGTGGCCTCCAGACGCACCTGCTCGACCAGCAGGTGCCTGGCGGCGAGAGGGTCCAGATCGTTCATGGCGGCTCAGTCCGTGCCGGCCGGTCGGAAACCGTAGATGTCCAGGGTGAGTTCGCCCCCGGCGATCCGGTCCAGATAGCCCGCCTCGGCCGCCTCGCGCGCCCGGCCGCGCTCCACCACCGCCGCCACCGACGCCCGCGGGATCACCACCACACCGTCGGTGTCGGCCACCACCAGATCGCCCCGGCCGACGGTGGCAGCGCCCAGGGTGATGGGGGCGCCGACCGTTCCCGTGTCGTTCTTGACCGTCGTACGCACCGCGATCGCGGAGCTGAAGACCGGAAAGCCACGCTCGCGCAGCCGGTCGGCGTCCCGTACACCGCCGTCGATCACCAGCCCCGCCACCCCGCGCGCCTGTGCGGCCGCGGTGAGCACCTCGCCCCAGTAGCCGCAGGCCTCCTGGCGGCCGTCGACGACCAGCACATCGCCCGGCTCCGCCTGTTCGAGCGCGAGATGGAGGGGCAGATTGTCGGCGGGCGCGGTGGACACCGGCAGCGCCCGGCCGGCCACGGCGGCCCCCGGCCACACCGGCCGGATGCGCGGCGGCAGGAAACAGTCCAGCTTGGCCGCCTCGTACAGCGTCGCGGTCCCGAGCCGCAGGAGTACGGCGGTGTCCGGTACGGCGGTGCCGGCGGGGCCGGTGGGAGCGGTCGTCATGCCTGGTTCCTCTGCAGCAGGTGGTAGCCGTGGGCGGCGCGCGCCTCGGCCAGCGAACGGCCCGCGAGCACGTCGTCGACGATGCGCGCCTCGCGCTCATGGATGGTGTGGCAGATCTCCGCCACCTCGTCCTCCACATCGGGCGGTACGGTCACCGCGCCGTCGGCGTCCGCGATGACGAGCTGGCGGGGCGCGATGCGTACCCCGCCGACACTCACCGGGCACTGGACGTCGCGTACCTCGACCCGGTCCTTGCCGGTGCGCATGTACCGCCCGCGGGTGAAGAGCGGATAGCTCACGTCGAGCGCCCGCCGCACATCGCGGCACACACCGTCGATCACCGTGCCCGCGACACCGCGGTCGCTGGCCATCGCGGTGAGGATGTCGCCCCACACCGTGCAGTCGGTACGGCCGCCGTTGTCGAGGACCGCCACATCGCCGGGCCGCATGTCGTCGAGGTAGTCGCCGACCGTACCGGCCGGATGTCCGGCGGCGACGTACGAGACGGTGTAGGCGCGGCCGAAGATCCGGGCGCCGTCGAAGAGCGGGGCGATACCGGAGAGACAGCCGTCGCGGCCGAGGCGGTCGAGGGCGTCGGAGACGGTGGCGGTCGAGTAGCCGTACAAGGGGTGCGCCGGGCCGTTCGCGGGCTCGGGGCCGGTGGGTTCGTGGGTCACGAGCCGGACTCCTCGGGTGGTGTGTCAGTGGTGTCGGTCGTGGGAAACCGGCTGTCGTGCATGACCTCGGAGACCGGCCGTCCGGCGGCGACCGCGTCGGCCATGGCCGCCTCGCGGGCGACCACACGCTCGGCGAAGGCGGTCACACGCTCGGCATCGGCGCCGGGTACGAAGACGACCCCATTGCCGTCGGCGACCACGTAGTCGCCGGGGCTCACGGTGATGTCGCCGAACCCGACCGGCTCGTTCATCGCGTACTGGACCACCCGGCCGCGCGCGCTGACGGGCACCACGGCCCGCGCGAAGACCGGCAGTCCGAGTCCGGCGCTCTCGCTCGCGTCCCGGCAGGCGCCGTCGACGACCACGCCGGCGATGCCCCGGGCGAGCGCGGCACGGCTGAGAATCCCGCCCCAGCAGGACACGTCCGGACGTCCTTGGTTGGCGATGACCAGCACATCGTCCGGACCCGAGAGATCCACGGCGGCGGCGGCGACATGATCGGCGGGCCGGTCGGACCTGCGTGGGCCGACGGTGACCGTACGGACCAGCCCGGCGACGACATGGGGCACCGGCCAGACCGGCCGGGGCCCGAGCACCACCGTCGACAGGCCGTACGCGTCGAGCGCGTCCGACACGGCACAGGAGTCCAGCGCCCGCAGCCGCTCCACCAGGGTGGGCGTCCGCGCCTCGTCGGGCGCCGTCATGACTGATCCTTACGGGCGCCCGCCGAAGCGGTGTTCTCGTTCTGGGTGTTCTCGTTCTGCCAGGTCATGAACGCCATCGCGCACCCGGTGCCCGCCTCCGAGCGGTAGCACGGTTCGTACCCCACCAGCTCGGCGGTGAGCGAGGACGCCTCCAGCGCGCCTGCCACCACGATCCAGTTGCGCATCTCCGAGGTCCCCGACCGCAGCACCGAGTCCGGCAGCGACCGCAGATGGTCACGGTCGCGAGCGGTCAGCGCGGCGAGAAAGGCCCGGTCGAGTTCCTCGTCCACAACGAAGTGGCTCAGCCCGCCGGACGCCACGATCCCCACCCGCAGCGGCGCGGGGAAGTCCCGGATCGCCTCGCCCAGGGCCACACCGAAGTCGTAACAGCGCACGGCCGACGGCGGGTTGGGCTCCCAGAAGGTGTTCACGAAGACCGGTACGGTCGGCGGTGTCTCCCCGCCGCCGAGCACCTGCTCGAAGACAAATCCCCAGCCGTGCGGGATGCCCGAGTTGCCCCACTCCCCGGGCGGCAGGGCCCGGGACGCGGCCGGGTCGAACCCGGCGGCCGAGGTCCGCTCGATGAGATGCCGTGCCAGCGCGGAGTGCCCGGGCCGTACGGTGCCCGTGGCCGGCACATTGGCGACCTCGGCGATGGCCAGCCCCGGCTTCATCCCGTCCAACTGCTCCTGGGTGAACGGCTCGTGCCGCATGGTGTCGCCCCAGTAGAAGGCGAACTGCGGCAGCAGCTCATCGCCGAACACCTCCTTGTGGTCGCTGCTCACCACCACCAGCACATCCACCCCGGCCGCCTCGATCCGCCGGCCCAGCTCCTCGATGTCCTCGCGGCAGGCCGTGTAGCGGCGACGGCGTACGTCGAGCCCGCACTCGGCCGCGAACCCCGGCGCGCGCAGCGCCAGCAGCTCGTCGTACGGATACTCCGCACCGCGGTAGACCAGCGCCCGGTTGGCCCGGTCGGCGACGGCCCGCAGCCCCCAGTCCTCCGGCGGTGTGTTCAGCAGCGGGCCGTGGGAGGTGCCCACGCCCAGCACGAGGTCGCTCACGCCGCCTCACACCTCCAGCCGGAACAGCTCGACGGCGTTCGTCTCGAACAGTGCCTTCCTGTCCTCGCCGGTCAGCCAGTCGATGTCCTCGATGAGCAGATGGATGTCGTCGACCCAGCGGCCGGTCTCCGGGTCCTTCACCGAGCCGGTGCCCGGCTTCTCCGTACCGAACAGACAGCGGTCGACCCCGACGGTCCGCAGCAGGAACTCGATCGAGTCGCGGGTGTAGAGGCAGGTGTCGTAGTGGAGACGGCGCAGCCGCTCCTCGAAGGTCGTGCCCGCCCGCAGGGCCGCCGGGTAGAAACGGCCCTTCTGGTACGGGACGGCCCCGCCGCCGTGCGACACGACGATCTTGAGCTCGGGGAAGTCGTCCAGAACGGTCGACTGGAGCAGCCCGGCCACCGCCAGGGTCTCCTCCTGGACGAAGTGGAGCGAGTAGCTCTCCCGGGCCGGGGGCCGGCAGGCCGCCGAGTGGATGATGGCCGGCACGTCCAGCTCGCAGAGCGCCTCCCACACCGGGTACCAGAAGCGGTCGCCGATGGGCGGCGGCTGCCGCAGCCCCTCGTACGGGTCGGTGTTCAGGGTCGCGCCGACGAAACCCAGGTCCGTGACACAGCGGCGCAGTTCACGGGTCCAGACGGCCGGATCGAGGTCCATCGACTGCGGCATGCCCGCGATCCCGCGGAACCGGCCGTCCACCTCGCAGCACAGCGCGATGACGTCATTGGTCTCCGCGGTGAACCACTCGACCAGCTTGGCCGGGGTCTCGCTGTGCATCATCTGGAACGGCCGGGGCGAGATGAACTGGATGTCCACCCCGGCCTCGTCGAGATGCCGGAGATGCGAGATCTTGCCGAAACTCGGGTGCGGCGCGTTGAGCGCCTCCACCACATGCTCCTTCGTCACCCCGGAACGCCCGCGCCCATGGGCGCCGCGATGGGAGAGGAGCCCTGCCTTGTACGCGTACAGCTTGTCGGGGGCGGTGACATGCCCGTGGACGTCGATATAGATGGCGCTGCCCTCCTCGTGACCGGAACGGGCGATGCCCGCCGTGGCCGGTGGAGCGGCTGAGCACTCCTGTCCGGGTGTCCAGAACGATAAGGACGGTGCGCCCTATACGGAATAGGTCGCGCGAGAATTCCACATAGAGGTATATGGGTCCCTCGGTGAGGGGGCCTCGATGCCGGGCCGGGGCCGGGAGTGGGGGCAAAAGGTGCGCTGAAGCGCGGACTCCGGCCGGTTGGGCGTCACATTAGGCGACATTTCCGTCTGTGTACCCTCCGCGTACGGACTTCGCCATCACAAAACGGCCACGGCCGGCCCCATGCGGATACACGTGAGCGCCGGACGGTCCGTGTCGGCCCGTCCGGCGCCTGAGGTGCTTCAGCCGTGCGTCAGACCGGCACGATCCGGTACGTACGGCCCACCGCCGTCTGCACCGAGATCACCCCGTTCGCCGTGGTGAACGGAACCGCCGCGCCGCTCGTGTCCGTCACGGTGAAGGTGCCCGTCGGCCACGGGTTCTTCAGCCGCAGCGTGCCACCGGCCTCGCTGGTGACCTCGGCATAGCTGGCGCGGTCGTTCTCCTTCGCGCTGGACACCACGAACGCTCCCTTCTGGCGCAACTGCCAGAAGCTCGCGTTCTTGCCCGCCGGCCAGACCGGGAAGAGGGTGACGATCCCCTGGTCGCTCTGGGCCAGCATGCTGTTGACCGCCTCGGTGGCACCGGACTTCTCGATGCCGTGGAACGGGTCGGCGATCCGCAGGTTCGGGGCGAGGTGCGCGTTGATCACCTGCTTGAACCTGTCGATGAGCGACTGCGCCGGATAGCCGACCCGGGCCGCCTGGTGTGGTCCCGCGGCGGTTCTGAGATTTTCATGTCCACGTCATCGCCGGGCGGGTGCAGGTGTCATCCGGCGACCGGAGAGTGACGGCCGTTTGCGCAACCGGCCCTAGCCTCTGGAGGAACCGTGAAGCTCCGGCGATCCGCCCGTGTCGTATTCGTCTCCGTCCTGCTCTCCGCGGGACTCCTCGCCGTACCCGGCCAGGCCCAGGCCGCGCCCAGCGACGCCGACCTCGCCTACCGCTGGGCCCCTGTGCACTACCAGGACACCTCGTCCGCCTACTACACCGCCGAGTACACCTCGCCGGTCGACTACGACGGCGACTGGAACACCCTCAACAACTGGGAGAACCTGGACGCCAACACCGCGCGGCTGACCGGTACGGCGTACTACTCCGTGGTCGAGACCTCGACGCACTGGTACATCACCTACGCCTTCTACCACCCGCGCGACTGGAAGGACTATCCGCTCAACTGGACCTCCCACGAGAACGACATGGAAGGTGTCCTGGAGGTCGTCCTCAAGGACGGCAGCACCTACGGCACGCTCCAGGCGGCCGTCACCCAGGCGCACGACAACTACTACTCGTACATCCCGGCCGGCAGCCCCTTCCAGGGCAACCGCGAGAACATCGACGGCACCCTCCTGATGGAGACCCACGACGGTGCCCAGCACCCCACCGTCTTCCAGGAGGCGCGCGGCCACGGCATGTACAACTGGAGCGGCGGCAGCTTCCCCGGCGGCGACGGCGTCGTCTACCGCCCCAACCGCACCGCCGGTACCGTCCCGACCGGCGGCAACGACCGCGCCGCCTCCTACAAGCTCGTCGACATCTTCGCCGCCGGCGGCCTGTGGGAGCGCCGCAACTCCAAGCCGCCGTACGCCTCCTGGGGCACCTTCGCCGGTGACAACGGCCGCGACAACGCCGCGCACGCCCCCTGGGCCTGGGACGACTCCAACGACGGCAGCGACCTCCAGGCCGGCTCCATCGCGGGCGACCCGGCGTACCTGATCAGCCAGTACTTCAAGAACACCGGCAATCTGAGCCTGACGTACACCCGGAACACCTACCGTTCCTGACGCCCGGCACACCAGGTCCTGTCCGACGGAGATCCGCCGGACAGGACCTGGGCGAGCCGCCGGACGGCGGCCGGGCCACGCCAGGTCCGGGCCGGTGGGGGCCGTTCGCCGCTCGCGCGCGGGTCGCCTGCTGTTGGGGCGTACGTCATGCGCCGTCTCTACCGTCCGTGCCATGAACAAGCTCCTGATCATGCTGAGCGCCGCCGCGCTGACCGTCGGTCTGGCCGCGCCCGCCGCCGCCCACCGCGGCCACGACCACAACGGGTCCGCCGAGTTCGGCCGGGCCACCCTGACCGGCTTCGCCTCGCTCCCGGCCGAGACCTACGTACCCGGCAGCCCGGTCTCCGGCGCGGCCCTCGGCACGGAGCCCGTCAACGGCATCGCCGCGCCGTTCCCGGGCCAGCCCGTCCAGGGATTCAGCGGTATCCTCAACCGGCACGACGGCACGTACGACGTGCTGTCCGACAACGGGTTCGGGAACAAGGCCAACAGCGCCGACTTCCTCCTCCGTGTCCACCACGTCAAGCCGGACACGCGCACCGGCAAGGTCAAGGTGCTCGGCGGCTTCAACCTGAGCGACCCCTACCGCCATGTGCCGTTCGCGCTGACCCGCTCCGACCGGGTGCTGACGGGCGCCGACTTCGACGTCGAGTCGATCGTCCGTGCGTCCGACGGGACGTACTGGACGGGCGACGAGTTCGGCCCGTTCCTGCTGCACTTCTCCTCGAAGGGCCGTCTCCTCCAGGCCCCCATCCCGCTCAAGGGAGTCCAGGCGCCGGAGAATCCGTACCTGAACGGCGCGGCCCCCAACCTGCCCAGCAGCAAGGGCTTCGAGGGCATGGCCCGCGGTGTCGACGGCCGTCACCTCTACCCGCTGCTCGAAGGCTGGGTCTCCGACGGCACGCCCGGCGACCTGCGCATGAGCGAGTTCGACCTGCGTACGAACGCCTACACGGGCAAGCGCTTCATCTACCGCCTGGAGTCGACCGGCAACGCCATCGGCGACGCGATCGCCCTGGACGACCACCGCTTCCTGGTGATCGAGCGCGACGGCGGACAGGGCGACTCCGCCCAGTTCAAGCGCATCTACCTGGCGGACAGCCGTGACCGGAACCACGACGGCGTCATGGACAAGAAGCTCGTCGCCGACCTGCTCGACATCGCCAACCCCAAGGGCCTCGGCGGCTTCGGGAAGACCTTCCGCTTCCCGTTCACGACCATCGAGGACGTCGTGCTGATCGACGACCGCACGCTGGCCGTCATGAACGACAACAACTTCCCGGGCTCCTCGGGCCGTACGCCTGGCAAGGCGGACAACAACGAGTTCATCACCATCCGGCTCACCCAGCCGCTGGACGCCGACCGCCGCGCGTTCCGCTGACACCGGGCGACCGGCAGCGGCACTGCTGCTGGCGTACTGACGCGCTGACGTCTGCGCACAACTGACGTACGACGACCGTGGTGAGACGTCGTACGAGCGGGGCTTCGGGCCACCGCGCGAGCCGGTGGAGGCATATGTCTCCGCCAAAGTTGCGCGGTGGCCTTCGCCTTCTGTACGGCTCGCGGGATCGTAGCCAGAGTGTGTCTTTCAGAGTGTTGACGACTCCCAATCCGTGACGGACCATCACAACCAGGTGCACAACGCGGAGTTGGGCACCGCGCAGAAAAGGAGCGGCTCATGAGCGGAACAGTCAAGAGCGACAGCACCTCACGCCGCAAGCAGACGACCATCCAGATCCGGCGCCTGGACAGGAAAGAGACTACGGGCGACAGCAATTCCACCGGCTCCTGAACGGGTCGTCGTGCCGGGGCGCTATCCCACCGTCGATGAACTGACCTCCGGCGCCGCGGCTCTGGCCGCGGCGCACCCCGATCTCATGGCCCTGCGCCGCATCGGCACCTCACGGGAGGGGGAGCCGATCCGGCTGCTGTCCGTGGGGCGGGGGAGCAGGCATGTGCTGGTGGTCGCGGGGCCGCACGCCAATGAACCGGTCGGGGGGCTGACCGTACTGCGGCTGGCGAGGTATCTGGCGCGGACCGCCCGGCCGGGGGCTCCGGCCGGACGGTCCGCCAGGGTCCGGTTCACCGACACCACCTGGCACTTCGTCCTCTGTCTCGATCCCGACGGAGCCCGCCGCAACGAGCGGTGGCTCAAGGGGCCGATGACCTTCTCCCAGCACTACCGCCATTTCTTCCGCCCCGGGTTCGCCGGCCAGCCCGAGTGGCTGCCCACCGAACCCGGCGCGGAGCCCATGCCGGAGACCCGGGCGCTGCTCGATCTCCAGGACGAGCTGCGGCCGTATCTCCAGTGCTCGCTGCACGGCGTGGACGTGGGCGGCAGTTTCGTCCAGCTCACCCGGGAACTTCCCGGGCTCTCCGACGAGTTGGCGCGCTCGGCCGCGGATCTCAGGATCCCGGTCGAGCTGGGACCGTACGACGCGTTCTTCTGGCCGAGTCCCGGGCCGGGCGTCTTTGACATGCCCCGGCCGCAGGAGACCGATCAGTTCGTCTCGCTCCCCGCGGCCACCGCCACCTCCACCTGGTTCCATCCCCACCGTTACGGAACAGTCACCGCGGTCGTGGAAGCGCCGATGTGGGGTGTAGAAGGAGTGGGTGACACCTCACCGCACCCCGATCCGTACGGCGCGCTGGAGATCATCAGCCATGCGCTCCGGCAGGACGCGCGGACACTCGCCGGACTGCTGGAGCGGGTACGGCCGGACCTCCTCGCCACCGCGGGACCGCTGCTCGCGCCGGTCGACGAATATCTCGCGGTCTCTCCCGGACTCGCGGACGAATGGGCCCCGGAAGCGGCCCTCGGCGCGGCGGGGGGCAGTGTGACCGCGACCGGGAGGCGGCGTCCCCGGGCCCGCGCGGGCGGCGGCATCGACAGCGGTGCCGGGACCGGCTCCGCCGGACTGCCGCCGATGAACCGGGCGCGGATCATGGCCCTGCGGATCGCCGCACGGCGCCTCGTCATCCGTACGGCCGGGCTCCTGCACCAGATGCTCATGGCCGCGCCCCACCCGGCGGCCGGCGCTCCGGGGACCGAGGTACGCGCGACCCTGGACCGCTTCCTCACCGAGCGCTGCGCCGCCTTCGAGGACGACTGCGGCGCCCGCTGGATCCCGGTCCGGGACCAGGCGGAACATCAGTTCAGGATCGTGCTGGCCGCCACCGAACTGGCCGCCGGGTCCAGGGAGCCGAGGGCGGTACGGGCATGACACCGGAGCGGCACCAGGAACCGGTGTCCGGCTTACGGAGGCCACGGGTGAAGCCCGAGCACCGGGCGTACCGCACGGTGGACGGCAATGTGCGGATCGGCAGCGTCGTCTACGGAATCGGCGCCGAGGTCACCGACCCCGAGGGCTGGATCTGGACCCTGACCGAGGCCCTCGACGGCACCCGCGCCCCCGCCGAGGCGGTCACCCAGGTGCTCGCCCGCCACCCCGGTCTCGAACCGCGCTCGGTCACCGAGGCCATGGACGATCTGTACGAGGCCGGGTTCCTGGAGGACGCGGGGGCCGAGCCGTCCGCGGCGCTCACCGCGGAGGACCGTGAACGCTACAGCCGCGGTGTGACCCTGCTGCGCTGGATGGACCTCTCGCCCCGCGCGACGGCCTGGGAACTCCAGGCACGATTACGCTCGGCCCGGGTGCTGCTGCTCGGCCTCGGCGGCACCGGAGGGTTCGCCGCCCAGGGCCTCGCAGCCTCGGGAGTGGGCCGCATGCACTGTGTGGACGGCGATGTCGTCGAACTGTCCAACCTCAACCGGCAGCCCCTCTACCACGAGAGCGACATCGGCCGGCCCAAGGCGACCGCGGCCGTGGCGGCCCTGCGGGCGGTCAACTCGCGGGTGGCGCTGACCGCGGAGCGGCGCGAGGTGCACGGCCCCGACGATCTCGCCGCACTGCTCGCGCCCGGTTACGATCTGCTGCTGCTCTGCGCCGACCGGCCGCCGGAGATCCGCCGCTGGGCGAACCGGGTCTGTCTGGAAGCCGGGATCCCCTGGCTCGACGCCGGTTACCGCGGCCCCCTGGTCACCGTCGGGGTCCATGCCCCGGGCCGGGGCGCCTGCTGGGAGTGCCACCGAGCCGGCGAGGTCGAGCGCCGGGACCTGCGGCTCGCCGCGGGCCAGGACGAGGAGGCGGCCTCGCCCCGGATGGAGTGGAACCCCGTGAACGCGGTGACCGCGGGGCTCTCCGGCCATCTGCTCGTGTACGCCGCGATCGCCCTGCTGACCGGCGTACCGGAGATGGAGCCCGGCTTCCGCTTCGGCCTCAATCTGATGGCGCTCTCCGAACCGCTGGAGGAGCGCTTCGAGCGCCGGCCCGACTGCCCGGCCTGTGGCACACCTCCGGGGGCGTCATGACCGGGACCGCTCCGGCCGGGACGCCGCGGGGCGCGCTCGACGTACTGCCCGGACCGCCGTGTTGCGGGCCGCCCTTCGGGAGTGCGTACGAGCGTCTCGTACGTCTGGACGCGCCGGCCCACGGTCGTACGGCCGAATTCGGTTGGATTCAGGCGCACTCGGGGTGCTCCGGGGCTACCCTAGACACTTGACCTGCGCACTGTTCGAAGGGAGGGACGCCCGTGCACCGGCCGGACCACCCGGTTGCCCTCCCGCTGCTGGAGCGCGAGCCCGAACTCGCCGCGGCGGCCAACGCGGTCGACGCGCTGTGCGGACCACGGCCGTCCGGCGGGCTGCTCGTCTACCGGGGCGCGGCGGGACTCGGCAAGACCGCGCTGCTCTCCGAAGTCCTCAGGATGGCGACCGGGCGCTGCGCGGTGTGGTCGGCCCGGGGCGGCGAGACCGTCACCTCCGTCCCCTTCCATGTCGTACGCCAACTGCTCCAGCCCGCGCTGACGGTGAGCGGTCCGGAAAGCCAGGTCCCCACGGGCGACGGGCCCGTGGCCGGCGGGCCCTTGGACGCGCGCGAACTGCTGGGCGAGTGGTACGAGATCGTCGGTCCCGCGCTGGGTGTGGCGACCCCGTGCGGACAGCAGGCCGACCCGCAGGGTGTACGGGACGGCCTGGACGCGCTGGTGGAGCGGCTCACCGAGGCGTGCGGCCCGCTCGTCCTGATCATCGACGACGCCCAGTGGGCCGATCTGGAGACACTCGCCTGGCTGGCCTCGTTCGCGGAGCGCCCGGCCGGCGGACTGCCCGTTCTCATCGTCGTCGCGTACCGCACCGAGGAGGCGGTCGGCGAGTCCGAGCGATACCTCACCACGCTCGGTGCCGCGGCCAAACTGCTGGTCAGCCTGCGGGCGTTGACGCCCGACGCCACCGCCGGGCTCACCCGCGCCGCGCTCGGCGAGCATGTGGACGACCCGTTCTGCCGCGAGGTGTGGGCGGTGACCGGCGGCAACGCGTACGAGACCGTCGAACTGCTCGCCAAGGTACGGGACAGCGGCCTCGCGCCCGTCGAGCACTCCGCCGGTGAGCTTCGCGCCCTCGGCGCCTCCGCACGCGGCAAGGGACTGATCGCCCGGCTGGAGGAACTGGGCACCGCCACCACACGGTTCGCCTGGGCCGCCGCGATCCTCGGCACCGACATCTCGCTCGACCTGGCCATATCGCTGGCCGGCATGAGCCCCGAAGAGGCCGCCGAGTGCGCCGAACGGCTGCGGGCCGCGCGCATCCTGGTGGGTGTGGATCCGATGGAGTTCGTCCACCCGCTGATCGCGGGCGCGGTCTACCGCGCGATCCCCGGGGGTGTCCGTACCGCGATGCACGGACTGGCCGCATGGGCGGTCTCCCGCAGTGGCAGGGGAGCCGCGGCCGCCGCGCCGCACCTCCTCGAAGTCCACCCGGACGGCGACGCCGAACTCGTCGAGCAGCTCCGCGAGGCCGCCGCCGAGCATCTCGCGGTCGGTGCGCCGGACGCCGCGCGGCGCTGCCTCGAACGCGCTCTCGCGGAACCGCCGTCGACCCGTGTGCGCGCCCATGTGCTGTACGAACTGGGCCGGGCCACCCTGCTCACCTCACCGGCCACCACGGTCGGCCATCTACGCGCGGCGCTCGACACCCAGCAGCTCGACGACGCCCAACGGATCGATGTGGTGTTCCTTCTCTCCCAGGCCCTGACCCACAACAACGAGACCGGAGAGGCCGCTCGGGTGGTGGCCGCCGAGGTCGCCCGTACGGACGAGGGCCCGGCCGGACTGCGGCTGCGGGCCGCGCACTTCCTGTGGGAGGGAGTGCGGGCCGTCGAGGACGACGGCCCCGGACGCTCCCGCCGCCTCAGCCGCGTCGCCGCCGGGCTCACCGGTCGCGACAACACCGAGCGGATCCTGCCCATGCTGCGCGCCTTCGACGGCACGGCCCGCGGCGAGAGCGCCGAGGAGAACGTCCAGATCGGTGAACGCGCCCTGCTCGACGGTGCGTTGGCGCCCGGCACCGGCTGGACCGACACCTCCTGGGGCTTCGAACCTCCCGCCCTGCTCGGTCTGTCGTACGCCTTCGCGGACCGGCTCGACCGCGCGGAGAGCCTGTTCACCGAGGCGCTGCGGGCCTTCGAGATCTCCGGCTGGAGTGGCGGCCATCTCGCCTTCGCCCATGCTCTGGTCGGCTATCTCCACCGCAGACGCGGCGACTTGACGGACGCCGAGGCCTATCTGCGCGAGAGCCTGCGGCTCGCCGACCGGGTGGGCGACGGACTGCCCATGCACTGGGACGCGGCCTCCATGCTCATCGACACACTGCTGGCGCGCGGCCATGTCGACGAGGCGCGGGAGGCCGCCGAACGCTACGCCTTCGCACCGCCGTACTCCTCCTCGATCGTCATCCCCGACGCTCCCTGCGTCCGCGGCCGGCTGCTGCTCGCGCTCGGGCGCACGAAGGAGGCCGTCACCGAACTGGAGGCGGTCGGACGGGCGTTGACCGCGCGGGGACGGCACAACATCGTGATGGCTCCCTGGGCCTGCGACCTCGCGTCCGCGCTCGCCGAGGACGATCCGGGACGCGCCGCCCAGCTCGCCGCGTACGCCCGTGACCGGGCGGAACGCTTCGGAACGCACACCGCCATCGGGGTCGCGCTGTGCTGCGCCGCGTCCCTGAAGGAGGGCCGGGCACGGGCCGATCTGCTGGCGCAGGCCGTCGGGCATCTCGAATCCTCGCCCTCCCGGTACGAACTCGCCTTCGCCCGCGTCGAGTACGGCATCGCGACGGGCTCTCCGGCCGAGCTGTCCTGCGGGCTCGAACTGGCGGTGAAGTGCGGCGCCGACGGGCTGGCGGCGCGGGCGCGCCGGGCGCTGGAGGCCCGTGCCGCACCGCGCTGATCGTTTTTTGTCCGTTGGATCCGCCGAGCCGCCCTCGTACCCTTCGTGATATCCCGTACCCCTGTGAACAGGAGACCGGCCCCCGTGTCCGTACCGCCCGCCGCCCCCCGTCCGCCGCGGGGCGCCGATGCCCGGCGTCCGTCCCCTGCGACGGCGGGCCCGGACGGAAGCCCCGGTGAGAGCCTCGGCGACGACCTCCGGGCCGACTGCGCGAACTGCTTCGGGCTGTGCTGTGTCGCCCTGGCCTTCTCCGCCTCGGCCGACTTCCCGGTCGACAAGGACGCCGGAGAGCCCTGCCCGGAGCTGGGTACGGACTTCCGCTGCGGTATCCACCAGCGGCTCAGGGAGCGCGGCTATCGCGGCTGTACGGTGTACGACTGCTTCGGCGCCGGCCAGCGGGTCTCCCAGGTCACCTTCGGCGGACAGGACTGGCGGCGGGCACCCGGGACCGCCCGCCGGATGTTCGCCGTACTCCCGGTGATGCGGCAGCTCCACGAACTGCTCCGGTATCTGCGCGAAGCCCTGACCCTGGAGCCCGCGCGTCCGCTGCACCCCCGGATCCGTGCCGCGCTCGACGCGACGGAACACCTCACCCGGGCCGATGCCGACACCCTGCTGGCGCTGGATGTGGCCGCCCGGCGCGAGGAGGTCAACCCGCTCCTGCTGCGTACGAGCGAGCTGGTACGGGCCCAGGTGCCCGGCAGGAGGAAGAACCGACGGGGAGCCGACCTCTTCGGCGCCCGGCTCAGGGGCGCCGACCTGAAAGGTGCCGATCTGCGCGGGGCGTATCTGATCGGCGCCGATCTGCGCGGCGCCGATCTGAGGCTGGCGGATCTGATCGGGGCCGACCTCCGCGACGCCGATCTGCGGGGCGCCGACCTGAAAGGTGCCGATCTGCGCGGGGCGTATCTGATCGGCGCCGATCTGCGCGGCGCCGATCTGAGGCTGGCGGATCTGATCGGGGCCGACCTCCGCGACGCCGATCTGCGGGGCGCCGATCTGACCGGATCCCTCTTCCTCGTCCAGACCCAGGTCAACGCGGCGAAGGGCGACACGGCCACCAGGCTGCCGCCGGGCCTGGACCGCCCCGGCCACTGGTAGGGCCGTGGGCCGCGGCCCACACGCCATGGCCGGAGCCCCATGGCCATGGCCTTAGGGTTCGCGCCGGGTCATGGTTTGCGCCGGGCCATGCGCCGTGCGAAGAAGAGCGCGAGGGCCGCGAGACAGGCGGAGGCGATGAAGGCGACGGGCATGAGGTACCCGGAGCCGGACTCCTCCTGCCCGTCCCCGGCGACCCGTGCGCGCGGCGCCGCCGGAGCGGTCCCCGGCTTGCGTGCCTGTACGGGCCCGGCCGCGGCCACCGGCGCCAGCGCCCGCGCGATCGGACCGGGAACCGGGCCGTCCTTCATCGGCGGCCTCGGCGGGAGCGGCGCCGGCGGCGGTTCGAGCGAGCCCACCGGAGTCACCCGGCCCGCGGCCTTGAATCCCCAGTCCAGCAGGTCCCTGGCCTCCTCGTAGACCTCGTGGACCCCGCCCCACTGCGGGTTCATGACGGTGACCACCAGTGTCCGGCCGCCGCGCCGGGCCGCCGCGATCAGCGTGTAGCCGGCTTCCGAGGTGAAGCCGTTCTTGACGCCGATCAGTCCCCGGTACGGTTCGACCCCGTCCTCCCCGGTGAGCAGCCGGTTGGTGTTGACGATGCCGAAGGTCCCTCCGTACCCGGGGAACTCGGCGTCGACGGTCGAGCTGTACTTCACGAACTCGCGCGAGGCCAGGCCCGTACGCCCGAAGACCGCCAGGTCGAACGCGGAGGACACCTGCCCGTCGGCGTCATAGCCGTCCGGGGACACCACATGCGTGTCGTACGCGCCCAGGAGCTTCGCCTTGAGCCGCATCTGCTTGACCGTCGTGTCCCAGCCGCCGTTCATCTCGGCGAGCGCGTGCACCGCGTCGTTGCCGGAGCTGAGGAAGACGCCGTTCCACAGGTCCTCCACCGTGTACGAGTCGCCGGCCACGATCCCGACCTCGCTGCTGCCCTCGCCGACGTCGTCCAGCTCGGCCTCGGTCGCGGTGTGTTCGCCGTCCTTGGGGAGACGGGGCAGCGCGGTGACGGCGAACAGCGTCTTCAGGGTGCTGGCAGGGGGCAGCGGGCGGTGCGCGTCGTGCGCGGCGAGGACTTCACCCTTGCGGGCATCGGCGACCAGCCAGGACAGCGCGGAGAGGCTGGGCAGCGCGGGGGCGCCGCGTTTGGGCCGCACCTGAGTGCCCGTCCGGTAGAGCGTGCCCGCGACGGGGCCTGAGGCAACTTTGCGGGCGGCGGAGCCGGGGCGGGCACGC
>NZ_LATD01000132.1 GCF_000981895.1 Streptomyces odonnellii
GACCACCCCTGGCGCACCATGCCCCACCACGGGATGACACCCCACATGTCGGGCTCGTCGCTCCCGGCCCAGGTCCGGTACGCCGCCGGGACCAGGGAGATCCTGGAGTGCTGGCTGGAGGGCAGTCCGATCCGTGACGAGTACCTCATCGTCCAGGGCGGCAAGCTCGTCGGCACGGGAGCGCGCTCGTACAGCACCGGCAACAACAAGACGTAACGGCCCTCACACGCCTGCGCGTTCACCGTGGCCGGGCACGTTCCGTCGATAACCGGGTGCGCGCGGACGGGCCATGCGGGAAACTTCCGGCATGCCGATCACTGAAGTCTCGCCCGGAGTGTCGATCGCGTACGAGACCTTCGGTGATCGCTCCGATCCGGCTGTCCTGCTCGTGATGGGCTTCAGCGCTCAGATGATCGCCTGGCACGAGGACTTCTGCCGTGCCCTCGCGGAACGTGGCCGCTATGTGATCCGGTACGACAACCGCGACTGCGGTCTGTCCACCAAGTTCGACGATCACCCCGTCGACATGGGCCGGCTCATCAGCACTGTGAGCTCGGGAGACATCGGCGCGGCTGCCGCGATGGTGCCCTACACACTCCAGGACATGGCCGACGACGGCCTCGGTCTGCTCACGGCTCTGGGAATCGAACGAGCCCATGTGGTCGGATCCTCGATGGGCGGCATGATCGCCCAGACCATGGCCATCAGCCGGCCGGCGCGAGTGCTGACCCTCACATCGATGATGTCCTCGACCGGCGAGCCCGACTACGGGCACTCCAGCGCCGAGGCCCGAGCCGTGCTCTCCAGTCCGAAGCCATCGGATCGCGAAGGCTATATCGCGGCAGCGGAACGGGAGATGGTGTGGGCCTCCAAGAAGTACGGCCGGCCCGCGCTTCTGCGTGAGCTGGCGGCCAGAAGCTACGACCGCGCCTACTACCCGGCCGGAGCCGGACGGCAAATGGGAGCCATGGTCCTCGGGGGCTCACGCGCTGAGGCACTCCGCGAACTCCGGTTGCCGACCTTGGTGATTCACGGTCTGGATGACGTCTTGATTGACCCCAGCGGCGGAAGGCGTACCGCCGAGCTGGTCCCCGGAGCGAAGCTCCTGTTGCTCGCAGATATGGGGCACGACCGCCCCCGCGAACTCTGGCCCGAGATCATCGAGGCCCTGGACGCGCACACCGGCTTCTCCCGGAGCGAGGCGCCGTAGCCACGGGGTGGGCGAGTCGCCGATGTGCCCGCCCCGACCAGGGAGTTCGGGTCACTCTGCGATCACGAAGCATGTGAAGACCTTGTAAGTGACATGTGTGTGCCGGTACGAATGTCGTAGCTCGCGCTCTGGATTCCCCCAGCCCGGCAGCGCCGAACCGAGCCCGGCTTCTCCGGGCCGGGCCGAAACTGCATTGCATCGTGACAGAAGGCGCACCTTTCCATGTCTGCACAGCCGTCGGCTTCCGACGACCCCTCCGAGCGCTCCGACCCGTCCCGGCCGGTGGGGGAGTCGTCCATATCCGAGGAGGAGTGGGAGAAGTTCCAGCGGGAGAGCGAGCGAGGGCATGGGCCGGCTCGCCGCGCCCAGTGAGCCGTCCGCACGGGCCCGTATGGTGACCGAACGGCTGCGGCTCCAGGACGAGGAGCGCGCCCGGCGCTCCGGGCGGAGCCACGGGGAGCGGAACGGTCCGGCGCAGCCGGACGGCTGGCGTACCGGACCGCTGACGTTCGGCGCCGAGGACCGGGCACGACGGCGTCGGCGCAGGGTGACCGGCGTCGTGGCCGCCGCCGTGGCGCTGGTCGTCGCGTTCACCGTCGCCGACGAGATGTCCTGGCTGCCCGGCGGGGGCCCGGCCTCCGCCGGTGATCCGGTGGGCGGGGCGGCCGGTGACGACACGGTCCTGCCGGCGGAGACCGCGCGGCCGACCCGCGCACCGGCCGCGGCCGGAAACGCGCGGCCCACCCATGAGCGCCCCTTCGCGGGCTCCCCCGCACAGCACTGGGACAGCGGGGCGGACGCGATCGTCCTGCCGACGGCGAAGGCGGTCAGCGGGGTGTCGGCGGCACGCGTCGCCAAGGGGCAGAAGCTGCTCAAGGAGTTCCTGGTCGCGGCGAACCTCGACCCGAAGGTGCTGAACGGCGCCGACCCGGTCAAGGCGCTGGCGCTGCTGGATCCCCTCGGGGACGAGTACGTCACCCGTCTCAAGGAAGGGCTCCGGAAGCCCACCGCCACGAACGATCCGACCTCGGTCGTCACCCGGTTCGACAGCGATGAGGCCGGGATCATCGGCCACGACATCAGGGTTCGCGGCCGGATGACCGTCCGGGGCGGCGAACCGGGCATCGCGATCCTCACGGCCGACTACACCTTCGTCTACCCGCTGGCCAGCAAGAAGTGGCCGGGCGAGGTGACCCGTACGACGGTGCGCCGTGTCGTCGAGACACAGGTGGTCGACCCCGCCCGGTGGCAGGCCACCGACGGGAAGATATGGATCCACGACATCAACTCCCGCATCGGCAACGACGTGTGCCAGTCGACCGACGGGCTGATCCATCCGTACTTCGACCCGGACCGGTCGACCGGACCCAGGCCGGACGCGACCGAGGCCGACCCGTACGACCGCAGCAGACCGCTCCCCCGGGAGTCCGACGGCGTATGTGACGTGGTGAGCAGGATCTGAAGGTCCGGGCCGTCCCGCCGACGGCTTTCCCCTGCCAGGGCGGTGATCTTCACTCCTCCGGGGCAGTGCGCCGGCAGTCTTCGTGTGCCCGGAGCGGCGGCCGGAGGCCTTCGGGGACGTGGGTGGGGCAGGGGTGTGCCCGGCCGTGGCGGCGATGGCGGGTGGACGGGGCGGCAGGTACGTTCGGCGCAAGGCGGTCCCGTCCCCAGGAGGGAACCGTATGACCGAGAACCGACAGCCCCGCCCCGCGGCCCCGCACGATCCCGGGGCGGCGCACCCGGCCGGAGAGTGCCCGGCCGGTTTCTTCGCCCGGCGTTCCTTCCTCCAGGGCACGGTCGCCGCGGGTCTCGCGGGAGCGGCGGGGACCGGGCTGCTGGACGGTTCCGGTGCCACCGCCCTTGCCGCCACCGCCGCCCCGGCCCGCACCGCCGCCCGGGGCAGCAAGCCGATCCCGTTCCACGGCCGTCACCAGGCCGGCATCGTGACCCTGCCGCAGCGGGACGTGACCTTCATGGCGTTCGATGTGACCGCCGACGACCGCAAGGCGCTCACCGACCTCTTCCGCACCCTGACCTCACGGGCGCGTTTTCTCACCGCGGGCGGCACACCGCCCAGGACGCCGCCGGACGAGCCCGCCTCCGACAACGGCATCCTCGGCCCCGAGATACCGGTGAGCGATCTGACCGTCACCGTCGCCCTCGGCGCGAGCCTCTTCGACGGCCGGTACGGACTGGCCTCCCGCAAGCCGGTCCAGCTCGTCACCATGAAGGCGTTCGCCCACGACGACCTGGATCCCGCCCTCTCCCAGGGCGACATGCTCGTACAGATCTGTGCCACGAACCGTGACACCACGGTGCACGCGCTGCTCGACCTCCTGACCCACACCCGCGGCGGTATGAACGAGCGCTGGCGCATCAACGGCACGCGCAATCCGTCGCGCCCCGTCGGTGTCCCCCGCGACTGGTTCGGCTTCAAGGACGGCATCGCCAACCCGGACCTCAATGACACCGCCCAGCTCAACCAGGAGGTCTGGGTCCAGCCGCGCACCGACGAGCCCGGCTGGGCGGCCGGCGGTACGTACCAGGTGGTACGCATCGTCCACTTCAAGCTCGAAGAGTGGCAGAAGCTGACCGTCGCCGAGCAGGAGCGGATCTTCGGGCGGCGCAAGGACAGCGGCGCCCCGCTGTACGCCACGGATCCCAACGCCTCGGACCAGCTCGACCCCATCTACACCAATGACCCGCAGGGCCTGATCACCCCGCTGGACTCCCATGTGCGGCTGGCCAATCCGCAGACCCCGGAGACCGCGTCGACCAGCGCCATCCTGCGCCGCAGCTACGACTACGACCGCAGCCCGGACGTACGCGGCGGGCTCGACCTGGGCCATGCGTTCTGCTGCTTCCAGCGCGAACTCAACACGTACATCGCCATGCAGACCCGTCTGGAGGGCGAGGCGCTGGTGCCCTACATCACGCCGCAGGGCGGCGGTTACTTCTTCGCCCTTCCCGGTGTCCGTGACAGCCAGGACTACTACGCCCGTGGCCTCCTCGTCTGACCGCCGCCCACGGACCGGCCCCGGTCACGACCACGGCCCAGCCCCGCAGGAGGCACCATGCAGCACCCGCACTCGCACTCGCGGGACACGAAGGAACGGCCCACGAGAGCGCGGCAAACGAAGGCACGGCACACGAAGGCGCTCCGGCCGGTCATGGGGACTGCCCTAGGAACAGTCGTCGCACTCCTGCTCGCCTCGTGTTCCGCGGACGGCCCCGTACGGCAGGACCCGGTCGCGGCGCCCTCCGTCAGCGCGCCGGCGGGCGCCGCGAGCCGGGTCTATGTGACCAATCAGCTCGACAACACGGTTTCCGTGATCGACACCGCGACCCACAAGGTCACCGCCACCGTCCCGGCCGGCACCGGCCCCGAAGGCATCGCCCTCGCCCCGGACGGCAAGCACGCGTACATCGCCAACAGCGAGTCCGCCAAGGTGTCGGTGCTCGACACCCGGACCCACAAGATCGTCGGGACCCCGTCCGTCGGCAAGAACCCCAGCGGTGTCGCGCTGACCCCGGACGGCCGCACCCTCTATGTCACCAACGGCGGTGCGAACAGTGTCTCCGTGCTCGACACCCGCACCAACCGCGTCATCGCGACCGTCCCGGTCGGTGTCTCCCCGGTGAGCGTGGCCGTGGCCCGCGACGGCGGCACGGCCTATGTCGCCAACTCCGGCTCGGCCAGCGTCTCGGTGATCGACACCCGTACGCGCCGAGTCGTCCGCACCCTTCCCGCGGGTGATTTCCCGGTGGCCGTCGCCGTCAGCGCGGACGGCCGGTCGGTGTACGCCGCCAACGAGGTGGCCGCCCGGGTCTCGGTTCTCTCCACCCGCACCGGCAAGGTCACGGCCAGCGTGCCGGTCGGCGAGGGAGTCTTCGACGTGGCCCTCTCACCGGACGGGAAGAGGCTGTACGTCGCCGTGCTCGGCCCGGGCGACGTGTCCGTGATCGACACCGGCTCCCACCGGGTCATCCGTACCGTCCATGTGGGCCCTCCGGGAACGGACCCGTTCAATATCGAGGCCACCTCCGGCGCGGTCTATGTCACCGACCAGGGCGCGGGCACCCTTTCCGTCATCGACCCGGCGACCCTCAAGGTCACCTCGACCGTCACCCTCGGCAACAGCCCGTACGGTGTGGCGGCCGCCCCCTGACCCCCTCGCCGCATCAGAAGCCCTGAAGCGCCCGAAGTCCAGGAAGCTCCCGCGGCCCCCGAAGTCCCGGAATTTCCCGCGGCCTCAGGACCGAGTCTCCAGCCTGCCGCGGTTCTGCAGCACGTACAGAAGAGCCAGCGAAGGCGCGATCAGCGCACCCGCGGCCACCGCGACCCCGGTGAGCACCCACAACGTGGGCGTCGGTGCCGCCGCCTCGTCGATACGGAGATGAGTCCCCAGCAGATACGGGTACTGCGCCACGCCCCACCCGCACACCACCGTCGCCACCGCCAGCGTGGCCAGCGCGCGCAGGGCCACCGGCCTCTCGCTCCTGAGCAGGGCGAGACCGGCCAGCCCGCAGAGCGCGGAAATGATCAGCAGCGCCAGTCCGCGATGGCTCAAGTCGTGGAACAGACGCGGGGAGTCGGCCTGGAGGATGAAGATCCCGGCCAGCCCGACCGCGCCGGTGACGACCCCCGCGAGCAGCGCCCGGCGCCGGAAGTACGCCTCGAGTTCCGGACTGTGGTTCTGTGCCGCCGAGACGGTCAGATACACCGCCGCGAGATAGGCGCACACCGCCACGGCCAGCACCCCGCCGAGCGCCGATGTCGGATTGTTCCAGCTCGTCAGCGGATCACCGGCGCCACCGGTGGGCACCCGTCCCGACGCGATGGCCCCGGCCACACTGCCGAAGCAGTACGGCGTGAGCACCGAGGACGCCGCGAACGCCACCCCGTAGATCCGCTGCTCCGGCGTGCGCATCGACGCCTTGCGGAAGGCGAAGCCCGCGCCCCTCAGCACAATGCCCAGGGCGGCGAGGCCCAGTGGGATGTACAGCGTCGTGGTGATGGCCGTGAACGCGGGCGGGAAGGCGCTCCACAGCATGACCAGGCAGTAGATCAGCCAGGTGTGATTGGCCTCCCACACGGGACCGATCGACACGTCGATCAGCTTGCGGGGTCTGCTGCCGCGCGCCGCTCCGCCGGCGGTCAGATCCCAGAATCCGGCGCCGAAGTCCGCCCCGCCGAACAGCGCGTAGGCGATGACGCCGAGGAACAACAGGACCGAGATGGTGTCGCTCATGCCCGCCCGCCCTCTCCCGCGTTCGTGTCGGTGAGCGGCTGTACAGGACCGTACGGTACGTCGAGACCCTCGTCCCGCTCGTCCCCGTCGGCTCTCCACCGCCGGCTCAGGGACCGCAGGATCAGTACGGCACTGGTGCCCACCGCGAAATAGATGACCAGCGCCGCGGCGAAGAACGGCCAGACATTGCCCTGGGTCGTCACCGCGTCCCTGGTCAGCAGCATGCCGACGACGGTCCAGGGCTGCCGCCCGACCTCGGTGACCACCCAGCCGCTCTCCAGGCACACCACGGCGACGATTCCGCTCACTGCGGCGCACCTCAGGAACCACCGGTTCCTCGGCACCTCCCGCTTGCGCCACCACAGCAACGCGAACCAGAGCGCGAGGGCCAGCAGGGCGAACGCCGTTCCCACCATCACGTCGAACGCGAGATGCACCACGCTGACCGCCGAGTCGTCCGGGCGTACCGAGGGCGGGATCGCGTCGAGTCCGCGGATCTTCGTCGACGGACTGAATCCGGCGAGGAGTGAGGCCACGTCCGGGATCCTCAGCCCGTACCGCACCTCGCCGTCGATCAGCACGCCGCCGATCGTCTCGGGCACATGGCGCCCGGTGTCGGGAAGCAGCTCGACCGCGGCGAACTTCGCCGGTTCGTCCTGGAAGACCTGACGCGCGACCACATCGCCCACATAGATCTGTACGGGCATCACGACGGCGGCCACGACGAATCCGATGAGGAAGCCCTGCCGGTGGTAGTGGTCGCGCCGCCCCCGCAGCATGCCGACCGCGTAGACGCTTGCCACGAAGAACCCGGCGACGATGTAGGAGGCGAGCATCATGTGCACCGTCTCGAACCAGAAAGCGCCGTTGAAGAACACCTCGGCCGGGCGGACCTCCACGATCCGGCCGCCCCGCATGGTGATCCCGCCCGGCTGGTTCATCCAGCTGTTGGCCGCGATGACGGCGGCCGTACCGCCCATGCTCGCCAGGACCACGGGAACGCCCGTCCAGAAGTGCGTCCAGGGCGGGAGCCGTTTCCAGCCGTAGATATAGATCGAGACGAAGATCGCTTCCAGGAAGAAGAAGATGCCTTCGATCGCGAACGGGAAACCGAAGGCGGCGCCGTACCGGCCCATCAGCCCGGGCCACAGCAGGCCGAGTTCGAAACTCAGCACCGTACCCGTGATCGCTCCGACGGCGAGCAGTACGGCGGCGACCTTCGACCACCGCTGTGCGAGGAGCAGTGCCTGCTCGTCGTTGTGGCGCAGACCGCGGTAGTTGGCGATGAGCATCAGCGCGGTGAGTGCCACCCCGAACGGTACGAGGATGATGTGGAAGCCCAGCGTGAAGGCCATCTGCTCCCGGGCGGGCAGCAGTTGCGGCGGGTCGCCGGCCGAGGCCGCGGCCCGGACCAGGATCCCGGCGGCGTGAGCGGAAAATGGCATTCCTGCATCGTCCACGGGCCGGTCGGCCCGTCACCCCGGCGACACGGACCGGCGGTGAGCGACACCCGTTCAGATGACCGGGGCGGCCGGGGGCGCCGGCCGGGGAACGGCGGCGCCCCGCGTCAGTCGCGGAGTCCGGCCATCCTGCGCGGGTCGATCACGCGGTCGTACTCCTCCGCCGTGAGATAGCCGCTGGCCAGGGCGGTCTCGCGCAGGGTGGCGCCCCGCTCGGCGGCGCGGTGGGCGATCTCGCTTGCCCGGTCGTAGCCGATCTCGGGGGAGAGCGCGGTGACGAGCATCAGGGAGCGGGAGACGTCCTCCTCGATCCGGTCGCGGTGGAGTTCCGCGCCCTCGACACAGTAGACACGCAGCTTCTCGCTCGCGTCCCCGAGGATCCGGGCGCTGTGCAGCACATTGCTGATGATGACCGGGCGCATCGCGTTGAGTTCGAAATTGCCCTGGCTGGCGGCGAGAGCGACCGCGCTGTCCTCGGCGAGCACCTGGATACAGACCATGACCATGGCCTCGCACTGCGTCGGGTTGATCTTGCCCGGCATGATCGAACTGCCGGGTTCATTGGCGGGCAGGGCCAGTTCGCCGAGACCGCAGCGCGGGCCCGAGGCCAGCCAGCGCAGATCATTGGCGATCTTCATCAGCGGTACGGCGACCGCGCGCAGCCCGGCCGAGGCGGCGGCCATCGCGTCGAGCCCGCCCTGGGCGGCGAAGTGGTTGGCGGCGACCGTGAAGGGCCGGCCGGTCAGCTCCGCCAGTTCGGTGGCGACCGCCGAGCCGAAGTGCTCCGGCGCGTTGAGGCCGGTGCCGACCGCGGTCCCGCCGATCGCCAGCTCATGGAGTGCCGGCAGGGTGGCGCGTACCCGCTCATGGGCGTCGGTGAGCTGCGACGCGTAGCCGGACCACTCCTGGCCGACGGTGAGCGGGACCGCGTCCTGGAGGTGGGTACGGCCGACCTTGACGACATCCCGCCAGGCGGCGGCCTTCTCCGAGATGGCCTCGGTGAGCGTGGCCAGCGAAGGCAGCAGTTCGTCGTGGAGCGCCCGCACGGTGGCGATGTGCATCGCGGTGGGGAAGGTGTCGTTGGACGACTGCCCCATGTTGACGTGGTCGTTGGGGTGGACCGGGGTACGTGAGCCGAGGGTGCCGCCGACGAGCTGGATGGCCCGGTTGCTGATCACCTCGTTGACGTTCATATTGCTCTGCGTGCCCGAGCCGGTCTGCCAGACATAGAGCGGGAAGTGCGCGTCGAGATCGCCGGCGATCACCTCGTCGGCGACCTTCGCGATCAGATCCCGGCGCCAGCCGGACAGCCGGCCGTCCCGCCCGTTGACCAGGGCGGCGGCCTTCTTGACATAGCCGTAGGCGTGGTAGACGGCCTTGGGCATCCGGTCGTCGCCGATCGAGAAATGGATCAGGGAACGCTGGGTCTGCGCGCCCCAGTACCGGTCCGCGGGAACCTCGATCGTACCGAGCGAGTCACGTTCGGTACGGGTGCCCCGGGCGTCGATACCGATGGGCAGATTCCGTACCACCGGCCCGTGCCCGTCCCCATGCCCCCGCCCGCCTCCGCGCCTCCGTCCACGCCAGTTCATCGGGCACCGCCTCCGTCCGGGCTCCGGCCGTGGCCCCCGCCCGCCAGGCCCGGCAGGGGCCCGTCCCGTGGCTGCCACATCGCGTCCTGCACGGCCTGCACCAGGTCCGCCGGACGGTTCTCGGCGACCCCCTCGGTG
>NZ_LATD01000133.1 GCF_000981895.1 Streptomyces odonnellii
ACCCACGGACGACTCCACACCGGAAACCCCGCCCCCGAGCTCCCCACCGGCCACGGAGAAACCGGACGACCAGCTCTGCCTGCTCGTCATCTGCCTCGGCTGATCGGGATCGGCTGATCACGGCTCCGGGCGGTCGTTCACGGGCCGATCGTTCACCGCGGATCGTTCGCCGGGCGGTCGTTCGCCTGTCCTCCAGCGCCTGCCCTCCAGGCCCTCAGGCCTCGCCCGTGGTCGCTGTCGCGTGTGGGGTGGTGGTGCCCCAGCTTGCGAGGAGGCGGAGGGCCTCGTCCGAGGGGGAGCCCGGTTCGGCGTGGTAGACGACCAGGACCTGTTCGTCGTCGTCCGGGAGTGACATGCCCTCGAACGAGAGGGTCAGCGGGCCGACCAGCGGGTGACGGAGCTGCTTCACGCCGTGGCTCTTCTCCTTCACGTCGTGGGTGGCCCAGAGGCGGCGGAACTCCTCGCTCTTCACCGACAGTTCGCCGATGAGCGCGGACAGTTCCGGGTCTTCCGGGTGGCAGCCCGCGTACAGGCGTAGCGAGCTGACCAGGTCGGACGCCTTGGAGTCCCAGTCGACGAAGAGGTCGCGGTAGGCGGGCGAGAGGAAGACCAGGCGCGCCCAGTTCCGCTCGCGGAGCGGCAGCTCGCCCCAGTCGCCGAAGACCGCCGCGGCCATACGGTTCCAGGCGAGGACCTCGGAGCGGCGGCCGCTGACATAGGCGGGGACGCCCTCCATCACCTCCAGGAGCTGGCGCAGGCCTGGCCGTACGTGCTGCGGGCGGATGGCGGTCTGGCGCTTCTTGTGGTGCTTGGGGCTGGCGAGGTGGTTGAGGTGGGCGCGTTCCGCGTCGGTGAGCCGGAGGGCGCGCGCGACCGCGTCGAGTACCTCCGTCGACACATTGCGTCCGTTGCCCTGCTCAAGACGGGTGTAGTACGCGACGGACACCCCGGCGAGCTGCGCCAGCTCCTCGCGCCGGAGGCCCGGTACGCGCCGGTGCCTGCCGAAGTCGGGCAAGCCCACGTCCTCGGGCTTGAGCCTGGCCCGCCTCGTACGCAGGAACTCGACCAGCTCGGCCCGGCGGTCGAGGGGCTCGGCCGCACCGGAGGGGGCTGTACCGGAGGGGGTCGTACCCGAGGGGGCCGGGACCTCCGGCGTACCTGCCGTCCCCCTCGTACCTGCCGTATCCGTCGTACCCCTCGTACCTGCCGCACCGCTGAAGGCCGCCGCGGAATCCGCGCCGGTGGCCGTACCGCCCGAAACGTCGGTGGCCGCGCCCGGGGCGCCGAATGCGTTCGCCCGATCGTCCATGCCATCCAGTATTCCTGGGTGCTCCTGGTCGTACGCCCAGAAGCCTGACCCCACCAGTAGTACCCCCGCCAGTGGTACGACCACTGAACGTATGCAAACCGGTGGCCTGGGTAATCCCCCGCGCCCGCACCATGCTGATCGGCATGTCCGGACCAGTCGGTCCCGGGCGCGGAATGATCTTTCTAGGAGACCCCCCAGGCATGACCACCGTTGCCGCATACGCCGCTCCCGCCGCCAAGGCTCCTCTGGAGCGCACCACCATCGAACGCCGTCCGGTGGGCGAGTTCGATGTGCTGATCGACATCAAGTTCGCCGGCATCTGCCACTCGGACATCCACCAGGCCCGCGACGGCTGGGGCGGGGCCATATTCCCCATGGTCCCCGGCCACGAGATCACCGGCGTCGTCGCCGAGGTCGGTTCCGGAGTCACCAAGTTCGCCGTCGGCGACCGGGTGGGCGTCGGCTGCATGGTCGACTCCTGCCGCGAGTGCGAGAACTGCCGCGCCGGCCTGGAGCAGTACTGCCTCCAGGGCAATGTCGCCACGTACAACGCCCGCGACAAGAACGGCGACCCCACCTACGGCGGCTACTCCGCCCAGGTCGTCGTCGACGAGAACTTCACCCTCCACATCCCGGACGGCCTCTCGCTCGACGCCGCCGCGCCGCTGCTCTGCGCGGGCATCACGACGTACTCCCCGCTGCACCACTGGAACGCCGGCCCCGGCAAGAAGGTCGCGGTCGTCGGCATGGGCGGCCTCGGACACATGGGCGTCAAGATCGCCCACGCGCTGGGCGCCGAGGTGACCGTACTCAGCCAGTCGCTGCGCAAGAAGGACGACGGGCTGCGGCTCGGCGCCGACCACTACTACGCGACCAGCGACCCGAAGACCTTCGAGGAACTGCGCGGCACCTTCGACATCATCCTCTCGACGGTCTCGGCGCCCATCAATCTCGACGCGTTCCTGTCCCTGCTCAGGACGGACGGCGCGCTGGTGAACGTGGGCGCACCGGAGGAGCCCGTCTCGCTCAACCTCTTCTCCCTGCTGGGCGGCCGCAAGACCCTGGCCGGCTCGGGCATCGGCGGAATCCGCGAAACCCAGGAAATGCTGGACTTCTGCGCCGAGCACGGCCTGGGCGCGGAGATCGAACTGATCGAGGCGAGCCAGATCAACGAGGCGTACGAGCGGGTGCTGGACAGCGATGTGCGGTACCGGTTCGTGATCGACGTCGCGACGATCTGAGCGGGCGCGGATTTCTCCGCGGCCGAAGCCACCGGGTGCTGCCCGGAACCGTACGGGCTGACCTACGGTGCTGATTGACCTGCGCACGAGAAGCCGCCGGGCGTGAGGGGGCTGCTGTCCGGCGTAACCAGGGCGCCCCCGGCCCGACGGCACTCGGCAGCCCCCTGCAAGGTTTTCGCAAGGGTGCGGCAGGCGTTCCGTCCCGGTCGGCGGAAAGAGCCTCTGACGGAGGAACAATCCGCAGAGAATCACGGGGGACACCATGTCGGCGCTCGGCGCATCGGATACGACCGGACAGCAACCATCCGCGAGATCACGTCAGTGGCTGACGCTCGCGGGACGCAAGAAAGTGTTGGCCATTGCCCATACCCTCACCTACCTGAAGCGGCTCCTCGACGTCCTGTCGCTACTGGAGGCCGACTTCCGTGTGCAAGTGGTCTTCACAGTGCCGCCGCATGTCTTCGGCGACGAAGTACCCCGCTTCCTTGGGCAGTTGGGGAGCCCGGTGCTTCCCTGGGAGGAAGCGAAACGTCTGAGGTTCGATCTGGCGCTGGCCGCGGGTCCGCAGGGTGTCGCGGATGTCAGCGCACCGCTCATCGCGCTGCCGCACGGAGCCAACTACGTGAAGCGCATCGTCGGAGCCGGAGAGGCCGAGGCCGGTGTGGCGGGGCTGCGCCGGAGGGACATCATGCCGGACGGGAAGACGCTGCCCGCGGCACTCGTCGTACCGCATGGCGATGAGCTGCGCGAGCTGGCGCGGTCCTGCCCGGAGGCCCTGCCCGTCGCGCGTGTGATCGGAGATCCGGCCCACGACCGGATCACGGCCAGTCTGCCGCTGCGCGACGCGTATCGCCGGGCGCTCGGGCTCACGGACGGGCGGGAGCTGGTGGTGTTCGCTTCGACCTGGGGGCCGGGCTCGTCCTTCGGGCGGATCGAGGCGCTGGTTCCGCGGCTGATCGGTGAACTGCCGGCGGACCGGTACCGGACGGCGGTCCTCGTCCACCCCAATGTGTGGTCGGGGCACGGACCATGGCAGGTTCGCGCGTGGCTGGCGCAGTGCAGCAGGCGGGGGATCGCGATCGTGCCTCCGGAGGCCGACTGGCGGAGCGTGCTGATCGCCGCGCACCGGATCATCGGTGACCACGGATCGGTGACGCTGTACGGGACGCTCACCGGAGCCCCGATATTGCTGACAGGCTCGCCCGCGGAGGAGATCAACCCCATGTCTCCGGCCGCCGCGCTCGCCATGACGGCACCCACGCTCTCCCCTGCCCATCCGCTCGTGAGCCAGCTCGACTACGCGGCGGCCGAGTACCGCGAGGAGGAGTACGCCGCCATCGCCTCCCGTATCACTTCGGAACCCGGGGGCTTCAACCGACGGATGCGACGGCTGATGTACGAGGTGCTCGGGCTGGGGCAGCCCGCCCACGAGCCGCTGACCGTACCGCTGCCGATGCCTCCTCCGCTGGAGGCGTGGACCGCCGCGTCCGCACGAGGGGCGGAGTCGGCGTGAACCGCTGCGGAGCCGGTGCCGGTTCGCCAATACCTCTTCGTCGGTACCGCTTCGCTCTTCGTCGGTGCCGCTGCGCCGGTGCCGGACTCCGGAGATACGGGGACGAGGGTTCCGCTGCGCGGGCCCGGTATTCGATGGTCCGCCGGGTCACTCCGAGGTGACACCCTCCGGCGGAGGACCGGCTGGGGGCCGCTCCAGGCTCTCCAGCCGGTCCCTCAGCCGGTCCGCGTCGGCCGGACTGGTGACCTCGTGCAGCGCCAGCGCCCGCGTACAGGCATCCACCGCCGTCGCCATGTCACCGTGTTCCCGGGCACTCTCACCGAGCATCTCCAGCGTCCTGGCCTGCCAGTGGAGCGAACCGGACCGGGTGAACACCGCCAGTGCCTCACCGAGTTGGGCCGCGCCCGGCGCGTACTCGCCCGCGCGTACCCGGGCACGGCCCAGGAATGCGAGCGCACGTGCGGTGTCGTGCGGATCCTTTACCGCCGCAAGCGTGTCGTGGGCCCGGGTGAAGTACTCGACGGCTCGCCGCGGTTCGTCCACCGCGAGTGCGATCTCGCCCAGTACGACCTGTGACAGAGCCACGCCCCGTAAATATCCGCAGCTCTCCCAAGCGGTGATGGCCCTCGTCAGATAGGGAACGGCCGCGTCCAGCCGACCGGCGTTCCGGCAGCAGGCGCCCAGACCGTGCAGTGCCTGTCCTTCGTCCCGGACGTCCCCCGCCGCGCGCGCCGCCCGGAGTGATTCCTCGTACCACACGATCGCGTCATCGATCCGGCCTGCGGCGTCCAGTCCGATGGCACCGGAGTTGAGCATCTGGCGCTCCGCGGTACGGTTCCGGGCTCGCCTGGCGGCGGCGAGTCCGAGCTCGTGAGCCTCGATCCAGAGGTCGTAGTGGCGTCGGCGCAGGAACAGGGGCCAGGCGGCGTCGACGAGCTGCCAGGCGCAGTCGTCCCACCCGTTGTCCGAGGCGGTGCGCACGAAGCCCATCAGATCCAGCCGGTGTCCGTCCAGCCACGCGAGTGCGCCCGCGTCGTCCGCGAAAGGAAGCGGCAGGTCGGATGGGTAGACATAGTCCCTCGGTAACGTGAACTGCGCCGGAGTGAGTCGTTCCTCCGCCGCGGTCACGGTCGCCAGGAACCAGTCGCACACCCGCCGCAGCGTCTCCGTCCGCGCGGATTCGCTCTCGTCCCGGGCGGCGCGGTCGCGCGCGTGGGCGCGTACGAGATCGTGGAAGCGGCAGACATCCGGGCCGATGTCCTCGACGAGGTTGGCTTCGATCAGCTCGTCCAGCGGACCTTCCGCCGACCCGAGGGACACCCCGCACGCCGCCGCCGCGGTCCGGACGTCGAACGTCCCCACCGGAAGCAGGCCGAGCCGCCGGTACAGGCGTGCGGCATCGGCCGTGAGTACGGTGTACGAAGCGTCCAGAGCGTTGCGCACGGCGGCTTCCCCTTCGATTTCGAGTGCGGTCAGCGGTCCGGCGTCCCGCGCGAGCGCGTCCGCCAGTGTTCTGAGGGACTGGCGCGGGCGTGATGCCAGGCGCGCGGACGCCACGCACAGTGCCAGGGGCAGACCCGCGCAGAGGGCCACCACCTCGCGCGCCGCGCGGAGTTCGCCGGCGGTACGCCGGTTGCCCACCCCGTGCGCGAGCAGTTCCAGACTCGCGGCCGGGTCCAGCACTCCGAGCGGGCGGAACACCGCACCGTCGACACCGAGTCCGGTCAGCCGCCGTCGGCTGGTCACCACGACCAGACCGTCCGGGCCGCCGGGCAGCAGTGGACGGACCTGGGCGGCGGTGAACGCGTTGTCCAGCATCACCGCCATACGCAGGCCCGCGGTCACGGAGCGCCAGAGCGAGGCCTGCTCGGCCAGGTCCGCGGGGACCGATACGACACCGAGCGCCCGCAGGAACTGCCCAAGGATCTCCGTCGGCGTCGCCGGGCCCGCGGCCTCCTCCGGCCCGGTGGCCGGCACCGTACCGGCGGGCTCCGTCCCGATGTTCACATGCCCCCGGAGATCGGCGTACATCTGCCCATCGGGAAACTCCTCGCCCACCGAATGGAGCCACCTGGACACCAGGGTGGTCTTGCCCACCCCTGCCGGACCGCTGACCACCACGAGCAGTTGTGAGGATCCCGGCTTCTGTACGAGGAGCCGGTCCAGGCCTCCCAACTCGCTGTCCCTCCCCGCGAAGTGGGCGGGTACCGATCGGAGTTGCCGGGGTGCCGACGGGCGGAACGCCGGAGACGGGGAGGCGGGGACGGGCGCGGCATGAATGTGTATGCCGCCCTGTACATCGCGTGCCTGCACGGTCGGGCCGTACAACCGGGCGGCGCCGTCAATGGTGTTCCCGTGGCTGCCGCTCGTGCCGGCCGCCGCCCGGGGCTGGTCCGCCGGCCGCGGCGAGCTCCTGGCCAACCGGGCGAGTCCCGCCATCAGGGGCGGGATCGTACGTGCCGCCTCGGTCAGCGCGTCGGCGAGCAGTCTGCGGAACAGGGGATCGCCCGGTGACGCGGCGGCCCGCCGCCACACCTCGGAGACAACGCTCCCCGCAGAGGTTTCCGCGCCAATCAGCGCTGAAAGCTCCTGCCGGATACGCCGGCCGTCGCCGTCCGGTTCCTGGACGAAAGCGCGTGCCAGCACGTTCATCACCTCGGCGGCTGTCACCGGATCCATGGGCCCCCCGCTGGTCAACCACCGTATGCGCGAACGCTGTTGTCGCCGCCCCTCGATTCCTCTGATTCCCGGTACCTATTTCACTACCCAGCTCATAGTCAGAAGAAGACACCAGTCGATCACGCAAGAGAACAGATCAGCCAGTTTCACCCATGGCCGACTGGCGGCCCTTCGGGCAGCGTGGCATCCTCGTCAAAAATTTGAAGGACCAGCAGCGGGAGGGCGCTGGTGGACTTCCAGATTCTCGGTCCGGTCGAAATCAGCAATGACGGGCACCTGCTGAACTTGGGGTCCGACAAACTGCGCTGTTTGATCGCCGCGCTCGCGCTCGACGTAGGACGCCCCATTGCCTTGGACTCGCTCGTCGATTACCTCTGGGACGACGATCCTCCGCCCACGGCGCGTCAGAGCACGCACACATACGTCTCGCGTGCCCGCCGGCATCTGCGCCGTGCCGGGGAGGCCCCCGACGCGCCGTGGATCAACCGCCGAGCCCATACGTACACCCTGGACGCCGACCCGGACTCGATCGACTGGCACCGCTGTCGGCGCCTCTACACGGAGGCACGGGCCGCGTCCGACGTCGGCGACGACGAAACGGCCCTGGCCCGGCTCGCCCAGGCGGAAGGCCTGTGGAAGGGCGAGGCGCTCGCCGGGCTGCCCGGCGCCTGGCCGGAGAGAGTACGCAGAACGCTGTCGGAGAAGCGTCTCGAAGCCACCGTCTCCGGCATCGCCGCGTCGTTGCGGCTCGGCCGCTTCACCGAGCTGATCAGCGAGTTGTCGGCACTCGTCGACCAGCATCCGGCCGATGAAGGCCTCATCGGGCATCTCATGGTCGCGTGTTACGGCAGTGGCAGATACGCCGACGCGCTGCGGGTCCACCAACAGGCACGTCAGTCACTGCGGGCGGAATTCGGCTCGAACCCGGGCGCCGACCTGGAGCGTATCCACCGCGGCATTCTCGACCGCGTTCCGGTGGACGATCTGATCCCGGGCTCGGTACGGGGTCGTACGCGGGACTCGGGGCCGCGCGGTTCCGTCGCCCGGAACACCGAACCACCCGCTCCGGCGTCCGGGACCGTAGCGGGCCCCATGGCGCCCCGGAACCTTCCGCGGCAGACGCCCCTCGTCGGGAGACGGGAGGAACTGCGGCTCCTCAGCGCGGCGATCGACACGGCCGCCGGAAACAGATCCCTTGTCACGCTGGAAACCGTGTCCGGAATGGCCGGAGTCGGGAAGACCGCCATAGCGGTCCACGCGGCGAACCAGTTCGCCGAGCACTTCCCTGATGGCCAGCTATATGTGGATCTAAGGGGACATTCCGCAGTTCAGGAACCGTTGACCGCGGAGGCGGCGCTCGCCCTGCTGCTTCGCCTCATCGGCATACCCGCCACGGCGATCCCCAGAGACCTGGAGGAGCGCACGGCCTTGTGGCGGACCATGCTCGCGGACCGCCGTTCCATCATCGTGCTGGACGACGCGGCCAATCCCGATCAGGTCCGGCCGCTCCTGCCCGGCGACTCGGCGTCTCTCACCATCGTGACCAGCCGCCGCCATCTGGCGGGCCTGCCGGACGCCCATCCGGTGCCGTTGGACGCGCTGCCTCCCGGCGACGCGATCGCGCTGTTCCGGAAGTTCGCGGGCGAGGAGCGTACGCAGGACATACGAGGGATCGCCGGAATCGTCCGGCTCTGCGGCTATCTGCCGCTGGCCATCGAGCTGGTCGCCAACCGCTTCCGGACACGGTCGTCCTGGACACTGGCCACCCTCGGCGAACGGCTCGCGCGCAGCCCTGGCCGGCTCGGCCAGATCACTGACGGCTACAACTCCATGGGGCGGGCGTTCGACGTCTCCTACCAGACACTGAGCGCGGGCCAGCGCACCGCGTTCCGCCGGCTGAGCCTCCATCCGGGAACGGAGTTCGGAGCAGAGGCGGCGGCGGCGCTGCTGGACCTGCCCGCTGCGGAGACCGAGCAGCTGCTGGAGGAGTTGTTGACGTGCCACCTGATCCTGGAGCCGACGCCCAACCGGTACAGAATGCATGACCTGCTCGCCGAATACGCGCGTTCGCTGGCCTCGTCCGAGGACAGCGAGGAGGACCGCGGTGCGGCCCTGGACCGCCTGACCGACTTCTACGTCGAGGCCGCGGAGCAGGCCGACCACCTCGCGTATCCGCGCCGGCTGCGGCTGACGGCCCGCGACGACGAGCCGGCGGTGCGCCCGCGCCACGCCGATGAGGCGAAGGCGTGGTTCACCACGGAGCGGGGCAATCTGCTGGCCGTCGAGCAGTACGCCCGTACGCACGGGGCACCGGACCGAGCCGCCCGACTCGGCCATGTGCTGGCGGCGTTCCTCGACGCGGAGTGCCACTGGTCGGACCTGAGCGTCATCGCCCGGCACACGGCCGACCACTGGAGCCGCACCGGGAACCAGCGGGCGCTCTGCCAGATGCTCGTGTACCTGAGCGAGACCCACGCCAACACCGCGCACTACCCGGAGGCGGCGGAGGCCGGCGAGCAGGCCCTGACGATCGCCCGCGCGACACGCGACTCCAGAGCGGAGGCGGAGGCGCTGCGCGTGCTGGGGGTACTGCAATGGCATATCGGAGACAACCGGAAGGCGCTCACGTTCTTCGAACGGGCCTTCGCGATCAAGGCTACTTCAGGGGACTCTTGGGACATCGCCCAGGGGCACAACAATATCGCGATAACTCTGCCCATTCTGGAAGAATACGACCGGGCACGCAAGCATTTCGAGCTTGCCGTCAGAGGATTCCGGGCGGTGGGTGACAAGAGAAGCCTGGGCAAAGCACTGAGCAATTTCGGTTACTTACTTCTCCGTTTCGGCGAGACGACAGAAGCCCGCCAGTCGTTCGAAGAGGCGTTACTGATCCTGGAGTCCGTGGGAAGTCCGTACGAGAAGGCCACCGTGCGGACGAATCTGGGAGACCTCCTCACGTCGTTCGGCGACAGCGAGGCTGCTCTACCCCTATACAGGGAAGCCCTTCTGCAATTCCGCTCACTCGGCGACCGAAAGAGTCAGGCGGACACCCTCAATGGCCTCGGCGAGGCATACCGCCTGGCAGGTCGCCGACGCGAGGCAGCCACATGCCACCGCGACGCTCTCGAAATCGCCCGAAAAATTGGCGCGACAGACGAGGAGAATCAGGCCCTTCTCGGCCTGCGGAATACAGAACCGGCCTCCATCGCGCAGACCGCTCCGGCCCAGCATGACGGCAACCCGGGCCGGTAGGGACTGGCACTTCGCAACTACTTCAACTCTCACCTATCTCGCCTGCGGGGAAGCCTCCGCATTGGGCGCTCGCGCGCGTTCCAGCACTCGAACATGGTGTACGCTATACAGCGTACAGTGAAGCACGAGAGGAACGCCAGCACGCCATGTACGCGTACGCACTTCTTTTGATGGCAGTCCTGAGTTTCGGCGCAATGGAACTCTCAGATACGGCGATACCCAAAACGGTGGCGATGCCGATAACAGACACCACAGACAGGTATATGCCTATCAAGAAGCTTGTATCTGATCAATAAAGCTTAGATCTGAGGGGGCGGCATTCACCGCCCCCCATTTTCGTGCCAGTCGATCAACTCGTCGCGGCCGGCTCGTAGCGTGGTTGGGGCGCAGACACCGGCGACGCGGTGGCCTCGGCCTCGTGCCGTGACGGACCTTGGTCGGCGTCAGGATGCGGCGCGTCGCTGGCGCTTTCTGCGGGAGCGGGTCTTCAAGGCGTATGTCGTCAATGGGCGTGTCGGCCAGGGGGGGTTGGGGACCTGGAGTGCCTGGGTGAGTGGGGGGTCCAGTAG
>NZ_LATD01000134.1 GCF_000981895.1 Streptomyces odonnellii
AGCCCCACCGCAGACCAACAAGATCGCAAAGTCACACTGGAGTACTAACTAGCCCACGGCATCGGTCACCAGAGCGCGCAGTCGCCGCCAGCAGATGAATGCTTCACGCCGAGGTCCCAGACGAGACGGCGGTACTTGTCATGGTCGTAGCCGCGATCACCCAGCACCACATCGGGGCGGCGACAGGGCCGACCCCGCTTGCCCCGCACCGGCGGCACGGCCTGCAGGAGTGGGATGAGCTGGGTGACGTCGTTGCGGTTGCCGCCGGTCAAGGTGGCGGCGAGCGGGATACCGGTGGCATCGGCGATCAGATGATGTTTGCTGCCCGCCCTGCTACGGTCGACGGGGCTTCGTCCCGTCTTGGGGCCCCTTTTAACGCCCGGATGTGGGAGCCGTCGACCGCCGCCCGGGAGAAGTCCAGGGCGTTCGCGCTGCGGAGCCTGCCAAGGAGGGCCTCGTGCAGTCGGGGCCACACACGGCCGCATCAGTCACTCGGCGACCGAACACCGCGGCACGCCTACCTCAAGTCGTAGCGGCCATCCCGACTAACGTTCCCGTCCTGGATTCCCCCTCTGGGCGGGGCTAATGGGACAGCCGCTCATCCGCGAGCCGACGAACTGCTCGACCGGTGCTTGAAACGACATCGCCTCCACGTTGCCACATTTCATAGTTCCCGCATTCTGCTGTAATTTCGGCCGCTGCCTGAGCTGCGGTGAAGAAGTCTTCGGCCATAGGCGAGAGGTGCGATGCCGCCATCGCGAGGCACACCTGATCGGGCGCCAAATCCGGGACGGGCACGTAAACGACGTCCGGATGTGAGTAGAACACGGTCGCTGAACGGGCCAGGAACGAGATGCCCCGGCCGGCCGCGACATGCTCGAGCGTTTCGTCCACCCCGCGGACCAGGTACCCGGCGTTAGGGTGCGGGCGCTTGGTGGGCTGCGTGCTCGTGTCTGCATGCCAAACCAGCGGCTCGCCGGCCAGGTCGGCCTCGGTGGCTTCTTCCTTGCCTGCCAATCGGTGGCCGGCGGGCAGCACCGCCACCCGAGGCTCGGGGTAGAGCGGGGCGACGCGTAGGCCGGCCTCGTCGATGGGTAGCCGCACGTAGCCGATGTCGATGCGGCCGTCGAGCAGCATCGGGGCCTGCTCGTCGGCTTCGATGCGTTGCACGTCGACCAGAACGTCCGGGTGCCGGGTGGCGAACTGTTGTACCGCCGGGGCGACCGCGATGCCTGCCCGGAAGCCGACCATGAGCCGCTGGCTGCCCCGCGCGGCCACGCTCACCCGGCGGCGGGCCGCGTGCGCGGAGGCCAGCAGCGGACCAGCGTCGCTCAGCAGCTGCCTGCCGGCGTCGGTCAGCACCACCCCATGGCTGTCCCTGGTCAGCAGCGGGGTGCCGAGATCCTTTTCCAGCGCGCGGATCTGTCGGCTGAGTACCGGCTGCGCGATGTGCAGCTGCTCGGCGGCGCGGCCGAAGTGCAGCTTCTCGGCGACGGCGACGAAGTAGCGCAACTTGCGCAGGTCCAGATCCACGGTGCCTCCCGATCCGGCGATGCCTCCAGGGTATCGCAACTGCTGAAAGAGGTCTTGGACAGCCACTCAGGCCGATGGCAATCATGGAATCGAGCGTCATCCAGGCGCCTTATTTGACGGCGTCGACGACACAACCGTCTCACACGGCGAGGTCGGCAAGGGCGTTCTATCCGACTCCAGAAAGCAGCACACCATGAGCAGCATCAGCATCATCGGCCTGGGGGCCATGACCCGCGCCATAGCCACCCGCGCGGTCGAGGGCGGCAATGCCGTCGAGGTCATCGGCCGCGACGCGGCCAAGGCGAAAGACCTGGCCGCCGAGCTTGGCGGCGGCGCCACGGCGGGGACACTCGGCACCACCCCGGCCGGCGACCTCGTCATCCTCGCCGTGCCCTACGCCAGCGCCGTGCCGATCGTCGCCCAGTACGGAGACGCGCTCGCCGGCAAGGTCCTCATCGACATCACCAACACCTCCAACTCCGACGCCACCGGGCTGGTCACCCCCGACGGCACCTCCGGTGCCCAGGAGATCGCCAAGGCCGCCCCGGCGAGCGCGCACGTCGTGAAGGCGTTCAACACCGTCTTCGGCCACATCCTGGCTCAGGGCGGCCCGCTGGACGTGCTTCTCGCCGGCAACGACGCGCAGGCCAAGACGAGCGTGTCGGCGTTGATCGAGACCCTCGGGCTGCGCCCGCTGGATGCCGGCGGCCTGGAGGTAGCGCGCTGGCTGGAAGGGGCGGGCCTGGTGATGATCAGCCTGGCCCGCCATGGCGTGGGGAACTTCAACTTCTCCCTCGGCGTCAACCTCGCCGGCTGAGCACACCCGCACCACCGCTTCTCGCGTCACATCACGGTCACTGATCTGCGATGCGAAAAGCAGCCTTCCACCTACTCTCGCAAGGAAAAGTTGTGCACGTTTTCGTTACTGGCGGGACCGGCCATACCGGTTCATACATCATCCCCGAGCTCATCGCCGCCGGGCACGAGGTCACCGGCCTGGCCCGCTCGGACACGGCTGCGACGGCGCTGTCCGCGCTCGGCGCGACGGTGCGTCGCGGCGATCTCGTGGATCTCGACGGGCTCAAGGAGGCGGCCGCGGACTCCGACGGCGTCATCCACGTCGCGCACAGGCAAGACCTGCTCCCCTCCGGTGGGATCGACGCCGTAGCCGCCGCCGAGGTCCCGATCATGCACGCCTACGGCGAGGCACTGGCCGGAACCGGAAAGCCGCTGGTCGCGGCTGGGAGTATCGGCTCGCCCGGAAACCTGGGACGACCGGCCGTCGAGGACGACCCGGCCCTGCCTAGCGGTGATGAGCACAAGGGCACCCTGCGGGCTCGTAACGTCGTGGAAAGGGCGGTGATCGGTCTCTCCGAGCGGGGAGTGCGGTCGTCGGTTGTGCGGATCGCCAACATCGCGCACGACACGACCGATCGTGCCGGCTTCCTTCCCCTGCTGATCGCGCTCGCGAGGGAGAAGGGTTTCGTCGGCTACCCCGGGGAGGGCACGAACCTGTGGACCGCCGTGCACGTCCGCGATGCCGCTTCCCTGTTCCGCCTGGCGCTGGAGAAAGGGCCAGCGGGCAACTACTGGCACGCGGTCGAAAACGGGGGAATCTCGTTCCGCGAGATCGCTGAGGCCATCGGCGGCCGCTTGGGCCTGCCTGTCGTGAGCATTCCCGCGGACGAGTTGATGACGCCTGGATATTTCGGCTTCCTCGCGAACGTCGTCACGCAGAGCTACCCGGCGTCCAACCTCATCACCCGGCGAACCCTCGGCTGGGGACCCACCCAGCCCGGCCTGCTCGCCGATCTGGACAATGGCCACTATTTTCCCACCGTCACCTCAACCGTCTACGACGATGTGGCCACGCTGAAGGAATTCGCTCAAGCCGGCGACAGGACCACGGCCCTCGAGATGGTCGACCAGGACGCGGTCTGGCGGGAGGCGGAGACGCTGCCCTGGGGCGGAGAGTGGCGAGGGCCCGATGGGTTTGCACGACTGACCCGCGAAATCGACACGTTGGCAGAACTAACCGTGCGCGGGCACGAAATCGTCCAAGCCGGCGAGGTAGTGGAGATGCGGCTCGACGCCGTGTTCACGTCCCGTAAGAGCGGGCGTCGACTGCCGATGAAAGTTGTGGAGCACTATCGGGTGCGGGAAGGCAAGATCTATGGCGCGGACGCCTTCTACAAAGACACGCAGGCTGTCAACGACCTGGTCAGACACGGCTGACTCGCTTAACCGCCACCTGACGACGGGAGTTCCAATGACGACTGTGGGATTCATCGGCAGCGGCAACATCGGCACGACCGTCGCACAGCTCGCCGTCGATGCCGGGCACCAAGTCGTGCTCAGCAACTCGCGCGGTCCAGACACGCTTGCAGAGACGGTTGCGCAACTGGGGCTGCGGGCGTCCGCGGCGACGAGCGAGGAGGCCGCAGCGGCTGGTGACATCGTCGTGATCTCGGTGCCGGTCAAGTCGTTCCCTCATCTGCCCGCCGCGCCACTGGCCGGCAAAACGGTCATCGACACGTGCAACTACGGCCCCGAGCGTGACGGACACATCCCCGAACTCGACAGCAACGCGCTCACCTCAAGCGAACTGCTGCTGCGACACATCCCGGACGCCATGCTCGTGAAAGCGTTCAACAACATCTTCTACAAACACCTGCTGTCACTTGCCCGCCCAGCAGGGGCGGCCGGCCGCTCGTTCCTGCCAATCGCCGGGGACTCCACTCAGGCAAGGGCGGCCGTGACCAAGTTCATCGACTCGATCGGGTACAGCGTCGTGGACGCGGGACCGCTGACCGACAGCTGGCGGCAGGCGACGGGCACGCCGGTGTGGGGCACCCCGTACGGGCCGTACTCGAACGAGAAGGGCCAGCCGGCCGGCGAGGACGCCATTCGCGCGGCACTGACTGCCGCAGCGCGGTAACCGCAGGTGGACGCGGCTCGCGGTGTTGGCCCGATCGCGTACCGGTGATCGGCCTGCACCGCGGAGTCGCCAGCAAACGTAGACGATCACTGAAGCACCCTGTGTCCAGGCAATGGGTCGACTCGATGCCCTTACTGCGTTCCGCAGACCTCACGGTGACGGCGCGTTGCGCGCAAGTGAGGTCTCAGGGTTGGCCCTGCCAGTCGCTTGACAGAGAGGGTAAGGGCTCGCAGAGCATCAACATGCGGGTTTGATCTTCCTCGGGGTCTGGCTGCCGTATGCGTCGAGGTGGGTGGCCACGTCCGTCGGGGTGCGGAATCTGGCGGTTGGGGGCGGGATCGCGTGCTCGGCCAGGAGTGGCCGCACCTCTTGGACGGCCCGCGTGAGTGTGCTTCCGGCGACGCCGAAGAGCCGGGCGGGCAGGGCACGGGTGCCGATTTTGCGGAGGCAGAGGACGGCGGCCGGGACCCGGTCCGCATCGGGGAGCTTGTCCTTGGCGCCCGCGCCTCGCGCGCGGAGTCGTTCACCACCGCGGCGTTCGTGGCGAAGCCGCTCACGTTGGTGTGCCGGCGCCGGGATCAATGAGCCGGCCAGTGCGTCCAGTTGCTCTATGGCCATGCTTGCCAGCTCCGGGTCGCGGAGCACAGAGGCATTGAGTCCGTTCGGGTGCCTGGGCTGCTCGGTGGTGATCACGGCGGCGGCTTGCGGTTCTTCCTCGCGGCCGTCGGCCGTTTGGAGCCCGATGGGGTGGAGCGTGCAGTTCCAGTCGCCGTGGAAACGGTGCCGGCTCATCGGCAGTGCGTCGATCTCGTCGTCGGTGACCTTTACGCCGGTGTCGTAGGTGCCCGGGTCGAGTTCGGCGTGGACTCTCAGTCCGGTGCGGGTGGTGGTTGCCGCGATGCTGTTCACGATCGCTTCGTGGCTGGTCAGCGGCCTGACGCGCCAATTCATGCTGATGTGGGAGAACAGCCGGTGCTCCACCTTGTTCCAGGCACGGGTGCGATAGCCGTTGGAGCCGCCCGCGTCGGCGGTGATCAGCAGACGGGCGGCGCGTGGGTAGCCGTGCCGGCCGACGGCCTGCCACCAGCGGCGGATCGAGGCCACCGCGAACGCGGCGGTGTCGTGGTCAGTACCAACGCTGACCCAGCCGGTGTTGGCGGCGATGCCGTTGATCCCGTACCGGGTCGCCCTGCCCGGCTCACCGCCGGTCCAGGAAGTCGTGCGTCTTGACCAGCACCGGCTCTCCCCTCGGGCCGCCACTGGCGTCCGCCGTTCTTGTAGTCGACGACCAGCTCCTTCTTCTTGGTGTCCACGCTGATCACCGGATTCCCGGCATCCATGTGGTCCTTGGCCTGGTCATTGATGTGGCGGAACTGGGCGTCGCGGTCGGGATGCTGAGTGCCTTCGATGGTCCTGGCGTTGGCCTGCAGGCTGAGGCCTTCCTCCCACAGCAGGTCCCCGACCGTGTCAGCGCTCACCTTGTGTCCCCTACGGGTGAGCTCGACCGCGAGATTCCGGGTCGACTTCGTCGTCCGGCGCAGCGGCGACATCGGATCCCCGCGCGCATCCGGCTCGACAAGTGTCAGCAGCGCGGGTCGCAGACCCGGATCCACGTCTGCGGCCTTCTTCCGCCCGCCGCCGGGCCGACGGACCCGCCCCAGAGGTTCCTCACCGGCCTCCAACTCGTCCATGCCCTTACGCACCGTTGTCTCACTGACCTCAGCCGCACGCGTGACCGCCCGGACCCCGCCATGTCCCAGGACCCGGGCCTCGGCCCCCATCAGCAGCCGCCGCTGCCGCTCCTCCAGTTGCGGGAACAACACCTCAAACTTCACGGCGAGTTGGTGACTCGACTCGGGGATACGCATACCACACCAACGAGCCAAATCGCGGGAAGCAACATGTTGATTCTCTGCAAGCCCTTAGCGGAATTTCACGCCCCGGAATGGTGGTGAATTCTCTGTGGTTTATGCCGGGCCGCAGCGGTGAAGCAGAGCAGAATTGTCACAGGATGTGCGAGGAATCTTGAGCCAGGACGCAACGAGAAATGAGCCGTGGCTCTGAATCGCATTCCCCGGTGAGGCGGCAGGAGCCGACCGTCCCTGCGCCTGCGAGCAGTGCGAGTACCGCACGACAGGCCGCGAGCAGTACTGCCACCAGCGCAAGATCACCGGTGAGTACGTCGACGGCGGATACGCCCAGTACGTGCTGTCCAACGCCGCCCACACCTACCACGTGCCCCAGGCGCTGGATCTCGCTGAGGTCGCTCCGCTGTTCTGCCCGGGCATCACGGCCTATGGTGCCGTACAGAAGCTCGACCTCGGGCCGGGCTCGACGTGGCGATCTTCGGGCTCGGCGGCGTGGGCCACATGGCGGTGCAGTTCGCCAGGCTCCCTGGCGCGGACGTGATCGCTGTGGGCCGCAGCGCGGACCACCTGCGCGTCGCGCAGGAACCGGGGGCCAGCCGTGGATACCACCACGGAAGACGTCGGTGAGGTCCTCGCGGACTCGGTGAATGCCGCGATCACCTTCGCTCCGTCCGATGCCGTCGCCGAGCAGGTCTTGAAGGCGCTTGTCTGGGGCGGGACTCTCGTGGCGGGTGTCCCTGTCACCGTGTCGGGCTTCCCGTTCAACAAGGAGCAGATCATCAAGGCCTCGCTTCTGGGCAATCGAGCACAGATGAACGAGGTGCTCGCCCTGGCCGCGGAAGGCAAGATTCGCCCTGTTGTGGACCGTTTCGCCATGTCGGAAGCACCCGAGGTTCTCGGTCTCCTGGCCGCGGGCGAGCTGCGCTCCCGGGCCGTCCTCGAAAACAGGGTCGGCTGAGGTGACTTCTCCCCGAGAGGGCCGGGGACAGGGTCAACTGATGGCCGTCGCTTGACCGTTCCTGACGTACTCGTCTCCGCTGATCCCGACGCGCAAGTCGTTCACCAGATCAGCGGCGACGAGCATGTCAGCAAACAACTTGGCGGTGTGCCCGGCCTCGGCACGGGTCACGAAGTGGACGGTCCACGTCAGGCTGGGATCGGGCATGGACCGACGAACCAACCCGTCAGCCTCCGGCTTCGCCGCGTAGGAGGCCGGACTGATCGCGGGACGGGCCATGGTCTACCGTATTCACTTCACCGCCCAGGACCTGGCGCGGACCCGCGTTGCCGAAACGCCCAGACCGCTGTTGGAACTGTCGGCCGCGATGGTGACGCTGCAGGGGCGGACCCGCCCCGTCCTGCTGGACGCCTGGCGGCAGCGCGCTTTTCCAGGGCTGTCCGGCCAAGCCCGGATGGCCCTGTCTCTCGTCCCGGTGCTCGGATGGTCTCCGGAATTTCTCTCGCCTGAGCAAGCCGGAACGCCCGAGGAAGTGCTGGAACAGGTACGCGCGACACCACCCCAGGAGGTGCACACGGAGTTGGCCGGGATCGCAGAGAAACAGCGCCTCCCTACGTGGGCTCGGTACTTGGCAGACGACACCGCTCTCCGCAAGGACCTCTATGACGGTCTCGGCCAGTTGCACACTCTTTTACTGGCCCCGTACTGGACTCAGATCACCGATCACTTCGCGGCTGACCGGCCCGTACGCATGCGGCACCTGCCCGGCGGCGGCGTGGAGCGCCTGCTGGCCCAGGCGAATCCGCGGTGGATGCGCTGGAACCCTCCGGTGCTCGAAATCCGGACAGTAATGAAGGAAGTCAGCCTCGACCTGCACCTGGAAGGCAGGGGTTTACTGCTGGTCCCCTCCGTATTTCTCACCAACTCCGCCAGCGTGTGGTCCGACGACGAGTCGCAACCCATCGTCACCTACCCCGTCAGCCACAACGACCCGCTGCACCGACTGACCTTTCTCACCCCCGGGCCAGTTGCGTCGAAGACCACTACCGCCGTGGCGGCACTGCTGGGCGGTGCGTGGCCGAACTCAACGAACGGGGCGTGACTTCCTCTCCGGCCTGTGACCTCAGCGGCGCCCGCAGAAGCGGCGGACGACCGGCTCCAGGTAGTCCGCGTGCGGACCGGCCAAAGCGGCCAGTTCATCCGGTGAACGCACCAGGGCGATGTCGTCGAGCTCAGGTTCACGGCCCTGAGCGCGCTCAGCTGCTGCGGCAGCGTCGAAGTCCGCGCGCAACGTTGCCTCAGGAACGTTCGGCGCCAGGTAGGTCAGGCCGACACTGCCGTTCTCACCGCGGGTGACCACCCACAGCTTCAGGTCCTCGAAGGCCGCACCGGTCCCCACCTCCTCGACCAGCTCCCGCGCGGCCTGGTCGGCCAGAGCCGACTCATCCAGCACTGCTCCGCCCTGGGGAGGCTCCACAGACCCCCCCGGCAACTGCCAGCGGCCCGGAGCGGCCGTAGAAGCCGACATCCTCGCCACCAGCAAACGGCCGTCGTCGGTCGGCTGGACAACGTTCACGAACAACGAGGGCAGCGCGGTGGCGCCGGGAACACGACGCAATGAGTAGTGCCGGTAGGTCACACGCACCCACGACAGACGCAGGACGCGCAGGCCTGTCCACACCAGTCCCCCACACGCCACCACCGGCCCGTCGAAGAGGGCGGGATTGGCCCGCACCGCCATGTCCCACACCCGGTCCCGGGCTTCAGCATCCCGGGGCGGCAGCGGCGGCTCGGCAGCTTCGGCCAGCAAGAGCCGTTCAACCTCGAAGAGGTCAACGCCCACGGGGAGCGATGTCTCGGTCACAGGCCCATCGTAGAACCCACTCCGACACGCCTCCCTCGCCGTCCGAGGCGGCTGGCCAACCACTTGGGGAACGCGAGCTGGGGGCCTGCACCCTCGTAGATGCTGCGGCGGCATACTGTCCGAATGAACCCGCGACTATCGGTGAACTCGCCGAAGCACGTATCGCCCGCTACCTCCGCGAGCAGGGCTACGCCTTCGAGGTCGAGCCGGAGTTCGACACGGGACGGCATCCCGACTGTCTGATCACCGCTGGTGAGCACGCCATCGTGGCGGAGGTGAAGGCGTTCGAGACGTACGGGATGTTCGCAAACGTGCCAGGCCAGGCGTGACGTGGTCGCTTGAAGCGCTCGGTCTACGGCCTGGAGCCGAAGCCGCTCGCGAGCGGTTCTCTCGGTATCTGTCAGCCCGCCGCCCTGCGTATACCTCACGCCCCCGGACTACGGGTGCCGAACGCCAGCTGTCAGGCGAACGGCCCCGGCATCAATCAAGTTCAGTAGCGGTTCCCGGCCCTCGTTTGTGCAACCAGCGCAGGACGCGGGCATCCAGCCGACGGCCTCGCACCTGCCACCGGCACCGAAAGGTTCACCGTGGGTGTGTCACCCGTGGGGCGATGCGCTTCCTGCGAAACCGAGTTCCCTCTGCGGCCCTGGTCTGGCCGTCCGAAGAGGTACTACAGCGTCACCTGCCGCAGCCGGGCCCAGCGTCAGCGTGACCAATACCACGAAGGACGGCTGTACAGGCAGCATTCGAGCAGCGGCACAGCAGAGTCCGGACATCGTCTGCTCGGGAAAATGGTGCGGGCGAAGCTGTGTTGCGCGCTCCCCAAGGGGCGCAAGGTCCGGGGACGTGCCGCTGTCGGCCAGTTTCCGTCCGAGCCCCCTTCCCGGGCGCCAGCGGCGATTCCAGGTTGGCCACAGCCGCGGGCGACGTCCGCCTGGCTGGCCATATGGATGAGGTGTTGCCCAGTCCCTGACACCTTTTGGCTGGAAAACCTTTCTGTCATGCCGTGGTCCTTTTGGTTTTCATCGCCAGGCCGGCGAGGTGTCTCGGGAAGCGCTCTTCCATGCCCACCCCATTGAGCCGGGGACGCAAGGAAGCGCCCACGGCGCAGAAGGCCCCGAAGCCGTCCGTCGCTGACGGCGCACTCAGGATGGTTTTTCCGCCGGATTGCCGGGCGGCGGAGGCGGAACGGGTAGGCGGCAGGTATGGATGACTTCGAAGTGGACGCGGCGTTGCAAGCGGCGTTGGACCGGCTCACGCTGCTGAACCAGGCCGCGGCGGTGCTCTCCAGCACGTTGGACGCGGTGGAGGGGCTGCGCCGGGTTTGCCGGGTTCTGGTGCCGGCGCTGGCCGACTGGTGCGTCGCGGACCTGGTGGACGACCAGGGCGGGGTGGAGCGGGTCAGTATCACGCATCGTGACGGCGAGGTCGATTCCTCCGGCCCGGCCCGGACACCCGCGGTGATGCCGCAGACGGCATCGGGGCCGCTGTCGCGGGTACTGCGCGGCGCCGGCCCGCTGTTGCTGTCGGCCGAGCAGGTGTTCGCGACCGAGGCGACTGGTGATCGGCTGCATGCGCTGGACCGCGAGTTGCTGGCGCGGTTGGGGGGCGAGACTCTGATCGTCGCGCCGCTGCGCGCCCGCCGCAGGGTGCTGGGGGCGCTGACCGTGGTCCGCGACACCGGCCGCGTGCCGCTGGATGAGGCCGATCGGGCGCTGCTCGAGGATCTGACGCACCGTATCGCGCTGGCGGTGGACAACTCCCGCCTGTACGCGGAAACCGAGGCCGTCGCGGAGCGCCTTCAGCGCTCCCTGCTGCCGGACCTGCCGGTCGTCGACGCCCTCCGTATCACCGCGCGCTACACGCCGGCGGCTGCCACTGCGCAGATCGGCGGGGACTGGTACGACTCCTTCGCCCTCCCGCAAGGGGACACCACGCTGATCATCGGTGATGTCACGGGCCACGACCTGCGAGCAGCGGTGACCATGAGCCAGGTGCGGAACATGCTGCGCGGCATCGCCTGCGACCGCCAGGAGCCTCCAGGCATGATCCTGCGCCGCCTGGACACCGCGATCGGCGCACTGTACCCGCACCAGACCGCCACCTGCGTGTACGCACTGCTCAAGGGTCCAGAGGGTGGCCCCTACCATCTCGAGTGGTCACGGGCCGGACACCCGCCGCCGCTGCTGATCAGCGCCGAAGGCGATACCCGCTACCTGGAAGGCGCTCACGGTATGCTCCTCGGCGTTGACCCCCAGGCCACCCGCGACAGCGCCAGCACACCTCTGCCGCCGGGCAGCACCTTGCTGCTGTACACCGACGGGCTGATCGAGCGCCGGGGCGAGCCCCTGAACCACAGCCTGACCCGGCTGCGTCAGCACGCCGCCGCTCTGGTTGAGCAGGATTTGGAAGTCTTGTGTGACGAACTACTGGCCGGCCTGGCCGCCGACTCCCACGACGACGTGGCCCTGCTGAGCCTGCGCCTGCCTCCGCGCAGTGGCTGAACCCGGCCGCGCCGCGAGTCAGCCGGAACACCTGAGCCCAGCGGAGGCGAAGCCCGGGCCGCCGCTGACTGGCGACTGAGAGGGAGTCGGCGTGCGGACCGGGCAGAAGCGGTCCCTCAATACCAGCCGCATGTCTGCTTTATCGGTAACCAAGCTACGCTTCTGTGCCGTCCGGCGCACGAAAGGGCCTTAACCCATGCTATGGGGAGCTGCTCGTTGAGTTCGGCATGGGGCGCGGCAGGTGGAGTTGGATTGTTCCGGACGGATTGTGGGAGATCGCGGAGCCGTCGGTCCCGCCATCGAAGGTGCACCCCCAGAACGTGGGACACAGGGCACGCCCGATGAGGCGCCGTTCGCCGCGATCATCTATGTACTGGTGAGTGGTTGTGCCTGGCGGGCGTTACCGCCGTGCTTCGGAATCTCGAAGTCCACAGCTCATCGCCGGTTCGTGATCTGGTCCGGGGCCGGCCTTTGGGGCCGGCTGCACTAGGCCGTTATCGACAGGATCGGCGAATGCGGCCTGCTCGATCTCCGGCGTGGTCCTCGACTTTGCCCACGTCCGGGCCAAAAAAAGGGGCGAAATCACCGGCCCGTCGCCCGTGGACCGGGGCAAACCGGGTTCCGAGATGCACATCCTGTCGGACGCGAACGAGCTGTCCCTGGTCGTCGGCGTCTCCGTTGCCAACGCCCATGACGGCCTCGGTGTGAAGCCCATGGTGGCCGGTCTCCAAACGAGACACGCCCCCGAAAACGGCTGCACTACAAGCCCGGCAAGCTGCACGCGGAGAAAGCATACGGCGTACCTGACCTGCGTAAATGGCTGCGTGGAAGACACATCGGAGTCCGCATTGCCCGCAAAGGCATTGAATCCAGCGAACGATTAGAACGCCGAAGGTGAGTCATCGAGCGCACGATGTCCTGGCTGTCGGCTATCGCCGACCTCAACCCCCGCTACGAACGTCACCCCCGAAACTACTTGGTGTTCCTCGGCCTCGCCGCAGCACTCTGCTGCTACAAACGAGTCCGCCTCACCACATAGGACACGGTCTTATCCTGCGGCATGGGGCCTTTCCCGGGGCAAGACCGGAAGCGGTCCGCAGCCCGGACCGCCGATCTGCTGTCAGGACCCGGCCAGGCCGTTCGGCGACGTCCGTCGGCGCCCCGACTCCCGGATCGGTCATCCCGCGTACGGCTCCAGGGCACTGTCCTGTTCGTTGACGTACGCGGTGCCAGCTGCCGGGGCAGGAGTCTGCTCAGATTTCCGGGGTGCGGCCGGGCGTATTCGGGGTCACGGTGGAGTGAAGAGACGTTTCAACCTTTCAGCCCGGGAGATGTCATGATCAAAATGCTGCACGAGAAGGGCCTGCGCAGTGAGCACCTCTACACGGCCGGCGTCATATCGATAGGACTGGCGATCGCTTCGTGGGCCGGATCCATGAAGTACGAGCCGATCGGCGGGTTGGCTCGCGCTGACCGGTGGGGGATCTTCGTAGGCGAGTGGGCCCCCACGTTCTTCGGGATGGGACTGGCCCTGTCCCAGTACGAGCAGATGGAGAACGAGGCGGAGATCCTGCGGGAAGAGATACCGCGCGATCTCTCACGTCTCTGATTCAAAAGCCCCTGCATCGTGATCGCCGCTAACCAATTGCGGCGTGGTTCCTCGGAGCCCAAGGAGTCCACTGGGCCGGGCCCCGAATTTGACCCTTGCGGCGGGGTGCGTACGTGACCTGGACTTCACCACGCTGGGTCGGCGCACCGGGCCGGTGCGGCGTCCGTGTTCTCAAGCTCGCTGGCGATGGTTATGGGGCCGTTGTTTTTGTGTCCTGGCTGGTTCAGCCGATCAGCACGGTCGTCGCCTACAACGAGACGCAGTTGTACCTGCTTTTATCAGTTGGAGCGCCTACTGAGGGGCACCGATACCGGTGCGGAGGGCTGAGGGCCGCGTCCGCCTGCGTTGCGACCGACAACCAGTGGCGAGGGTGAGCAAAGCATTCCAAAGCGCAGGTCGGCCTCTTGCCGGCCCCAGCCTGTGAGCTGCTGACAATTGGCGGTTGCCCGCCGTGCAGAGGCCGCTTCATTCATCGGCTCGGGCAGGGCGGCGGGACCGAGGATGCGCAGTGAGAATGGGCGGAGCGACCGGCGGATGGATGTGAGCCCCGTGATTCGCGGGTACGTGCCCCTTGTGGAAACTTTCGGTTCACGACGGGCCGAACGCGAATGCGAGGAGGAATGTCATGCCGCGTGGTTCGAGTCCCAAGCGGGAGCGTCAGTACGAGCACATCAAGGAGAGCGCAGAGGAGCGCGGAGAGTCCGAGGGCCGGGCGAAGGAGATCGCGGCGCGCACCGTGAACAAGGAACGTGCCCGGGCGGGCGAGTCGAGGACGGCGAGCCGGACATCGGTCCGGGACCCGAAGTCCGCGTCCCAGCGTGGCGGGCAGCGCTCCCACACCGGCGCCCAGGGGCCGACGAAGGACCAGCTCTACGCCGAGGCGCGTAAGCGCGGTGTGGAAGGCCGCTCGACCATGACCAAGGAAGAGCTCGCCAGGGCCCTCGGCCGCTGACCCCCACGGGAGACTCCATGACAGCGCGTGTTGAAACCGGCTCGCAGGATCCCACGACGAAGCATCCCCGGCCGGAGTTCCCCCAGCAGGATCAGGAGCACCCGGGGTGGTCGGGCCCCATGGACCCGCCGCCCGATCACGGGGAGACCTCGTACCGCGGCCATGGGCTGCTGGAGAACCGTAAAGCCGTGGTGACGGGCGGGGACTCAGGTATCGGCAGGGCGGTGGCGGTGGCCTACGCCCGCGAGGGCGCCGATGTGCTCTTTACTCATCTCGCGGAGGAGCGGGACGAGGCCGACGAGACCGCACGCCTGGTGGAGGATGCCGGACGCAAGGCGGTCTCCGTTGTCTGTGACATTCGCGAGGAGCGGCAGTGCCGGGCGCTCGTCGAACGGGCCGTGGCCGAGTTCGGGCGGATCGACATCCTGGTCAACAACGCCGCTTATCAGATGTCGCAGCCGGACGGTATCGACGCCATCTCGACGGAACAGTTCGACCGGGTGGTGCGCACGAATCTTTACGGCATGTTCTGGCTGTGCAAGATGTCGCTTCCGCATATGGCGAAGGGCGGATGCGTGATTAACTCCGCCTCGGTACAGGCGTACAAGCCCAGTCCGCACCTCCTGGACTACGCGATGACGAAGGGCGCCATCGTCACCTTCACCCAGGGCCTGGCGCAGATGGTGGCCCAGGATGGTATCCGGGTCAACGCCGTCGCCCCCGGCCCCGTGTGGACCCCCTTGATACCGGCGACGCTGCCCGACACCGCGAACTTCGGCAAGCAGTCACCCCTGGGCCGTCCCGCACAGCCGGCCGAGATGGCCCCCGCCTATGTCTTCCTCGCCTCGCCCCAGGCGAGCTACATCACAGCGGAGATCGTCAACGCGACCGGTGGCGTACCGCTCCCCTGAGGATTCTGCGCGGCCCCTACCCCTCAGTCCGCCGCTCGTTGTCGGAGGAACGCCGACTCGTCTGGGTTGATTGTGTGGCCGTTGCCGGGTCCCGCCATGGCCTGGGAGGTCCATGGCCGGGCCCCTGGACCGCCACGCCGCGCAATGGTGTCCGGTGGTGCTTCGGGTAGGGGAGCGGTCACGATGAGAGGTGTGCCTGTTGCTGAGGGAGGGCCATCGGCGGCTGGGCTGGCGCGGAGTCGGTCCTCGACACCGCGGGAATCCCAGCGGACGCTCCCGGCGTGGTGCGAGGTTCCGACGGCCACGGCGCGCTGGAGCAGATCACCCGGCTTCTCGGGCGCCACCGTGTGTGGGAACGGTTCCCGGTCGGCATCTGATACATCCGGAAGCGGCCCTGGGCGCCAGTGCGTCGAAGGCCGACCGTGTCCCTCCGCGGCGTGCGTTTGGCCCGTCCCCCCTCTGCTCAGCTTGGTGGATAGGGCGCCTTGGCCAGGACCCGCGCGAGGTGGGCGGCGTTGACAGCAAGGGTGCGTGTCGTTGTGGCGGGTACCTGACGGCGTCTCGTCGAGGTCCTGGTAGTCGGTGCCGTGCTGCGCTTCCCCCCACCCAGTACGTGACGGCCCCGGGGCGAGCGTGAAGCCGAGGTCGTTCAGCCCCTGGAACAGATCGGCGCTCACCTTGTGAGCGCGGTCCTCGTTGCCGACAACAGCGGTGGCGGCGACCTTCCCGTAGGGCAACTGCCTGCTTTGCACGTCGGTTTCGGAGATATCGGTGTTCAGACGTTCCAGTACACGCTGGCGCAGGCTGGATGGGTGGCCGAGCCAGATGGGGGTGGAGAGGAGCAGGATGTCGGCAACCATCAGCTTCGCTCGCAGGCGGGGCCAGTCGTCCCCCTCGCCCATGCCCCGGGCGGCTCCGGGTCGTGTGTCGTAGTCGGCGACGCGCAGATTTTCTGCCTCGACTCCGAGGCCCGCCAGTTCGGTCATTACCTGCTCCGCGAGGAGGTGGCTGCTGGAGTTTCCAGGGGACGGGTCAGCGTGCAGACGAGGGCCACGGCACGGGTCATGAACGCTCCTGGGGCTGAGGCGATCAATGCGGCGTCGGGAGCGCCTACTGGAGTATGGTCAGGGAGTCTCAAAATCGTTTTGATCAGGCCGTCGCTCTTGGCCTGGAAGGTCTTGTACGCCTGCGGACCCTCCCCCTCCTCCAGGGGCAGCGTGTGCGTGGCGAAGCCGTCCACTCCGAGCACGTCTTCCTCGTTGAGGAGCGGCAGGATGTCGTTGACCCAGCGTTTGACGTTCGCCTGACCCATGCGCAACTGGATCTGCTTGTCGAACATGGTGAGCATCGGGACGGGGTCGACGGCGCCTCCGTAGACTCCGACGACCGAGACCGTGCCGCCGCGTCGGACGGCGTCGACAGCGGTGTTGCCACCATCTGTCCACGCCTGCGCGGCCCATCAGCTTCTCGCCCAGCGTGTCGGGCAGCAGGCCGACGAACCGCTGCGTGGCCTTGGTGAAGGGCGCGCCGTGCGCTTCCATGCCGACGGCCTCGATGACGGCGTCGGTGCCGCGTCCGTCGCTGAGCCGGCGGATCTCATCACCGACGTTCTTTCCGTGTTCGTTCAGATCGATGGTGTGTACGCCCCGGGCCCGGGCCCTGGCCAGCCGTTCGGGTACGAGATCGACACCGATGACCTGGCCCGCACCGCGGTGAAGGGCGATCCGGGCCGCCATGTCGCCAATCGGACCGAGTCCGAGCACGGTGACGCTGCCGCCTGGCGGAATGTCGGCGTAGACGACGGACTGCAACGCGGTGGGCAGGACGTCGGAGAGGTAGAGGAACCGCTGATCGGGTGGCCCGTGCTCCACCTTGACCGGCAGCGTGTTGCCGAACGGGACCCGCAGCAGCTCCGCCTGGCCGCCGGGCACCTGGCCGTAGAGCTTGGAGAAGCCGAAGAGCGAGGCCCCCATTCCCCGGTCCTTGACCTGCGTGGTCTCGCACTGTGAGTGGAGTCCCTGTTCGCACATCCAGCACGTACCACAGGAGACGTTGAACGGCACCACCACCCGGTCCCCCACCGACACGGCTGTGACGCCGGGCCCGTCTCCACCTTGCGGTATTCCGCTATCAGACCCAGAGCGGATACGGCCCCATCCGTCGGTGCTCCTCTCCGTGGTGACGACGACTGCCCCTGCGGCCAGGCGCGCGTTCCGGACGCCGGACGGGCTCCCGGTGCGGTCGTCCGCGCGAGGACGGGTCGCCCGTGGGTCAGGTGGTCCGCAGGGCGGAGCGGCCGGTCCGCCAGGCGTCGAGCAGGCGGGCGCCCAGCCGGTTCTCCAGGAACACGGTGGCGTCCGCGCCGAAGGCCACGTCGGCCTCCAGACGCGGCTCGTTGGCGAGCAGTCCGCCGATCACCTCGCGCCGTACGATTTGCTCGTGCACCGCGTCGGCCTCCACATGCTCGACGTAGAACCGTTCGGCGGCGGGGCCGGCCTCCCTACGCCGCATCGCCGCCGCCAGCCGCCGGGAGCCGGGCGAGGAAGTGACCTCGACGCAGGCGAAGTGGCCGACGAGTGCTCCGCGCAGCGCCCGGCGCAGCCCGAACAGCGTCATCATGTTGACGGTGGCGAGCGCGTCGGCCGGCGCCGCGTCCAGGTAGTGGCCATAGCCGGTTTCCAGTCCCAGGTCCGTCATCAGGTCGGCGAAGAGTTCGGCGTGGACCCTCTCGGCCCGCCCGGCGCCGAACTCGTCGTACTCGACGGTGACCATGCCGGCCTTGGCCCGGCCGCGCAGCCGAGGGATCACCCAGGCGTGTGGATCTGCCTCCTTGAGGTGGTAGAGCGAGCGCAGCGCCGCATACTCGCGCAACTGCCAGAGTTCACCGTGGTGCTCCAGGTGGTACGCGACGCTGCCGCTGTGGTCGGTGGACTCCACCAGCAGTTCGCCGAATGCCTCGTCCGCGCTCCGACCTACGGGGACGTCGGCTCGCAACGCGTTGAGAAAGCGGTCCTCCACCGCCCGGCGCAGCGGCAACAGCGCGGGGTCCCACTCACGGTCCTCACCCACTCCCGCGAAGCCGCGGTAGTGCAGCTCGTAGAAGACGTACGGGGCGAGCTGCGCATCTTCGCCGTACGGGTCCGCCGCCGCGACCTCGCGCGCGTCGGGTGCGGCCCCGGCGGGCCTGGTGAGGGCGGTCAGCAGGCCGGCCGACAGCGGCCCGCGAGGTGCGGGCAGGGCGAGTCCGGTGCGAGTCCGGTCACTGGCGGTCGCCGTCACCACATAGGACACCGCCTTAGAGATCGTTTTCTCTCGATATTTTACGAAATGAGTGTTTAACTCCCGAGTGTTGGGTTGCGCTAGAAGGGGGTGGCATCGTCGGCCGGGCGCACCGGGCCAGGCTGCGTCCTCGTTTTCCGGTCCCGCGAACAATTCTGACGCCGGCTCGCGGCGGATTCCCTGCTTGCCACCCGCCCTTGTAATCAACTCCGTCTGCTTCATTGACATCTCGCTCGGAAGACCTATGTTTGGGAGCGCTCCCATAGCAGCCTTGCAACTGGAAGGAGTCCCCCACCATGCGCAAAAAGAGTCCGTTAACCGGGCGTTCGCGAGCGTCCCTCCGCCGGCCTCTCCAGGCGCTCGTCATGCTGTTCGCCGTGGCCGTCGGCGCTCTCACCTGGTCGGCCCCCGCCCAGGCTCACGGCACCGTCGTCGGCCCCGCCACCCGTGCGTACCAGTGCTGGAAGACGTGGGGCAACGACCACACGAACCCGGCCATGCAGACCCAGGACCCCATGTGCTGGCAGGCCTTCCAGGCCAACCCCGACACCATGTGGAACTGGATGAGCGCGCTCCGCGACGGCCTCGGAGGCCAGTTCCAGGCACGGACCCCCGACGGGACACTCTGCAGCAACAACCTCTCGAGGAACGCCAGCCTGGACAAGCCCGGACCGTGGAAGGCCACCACCATCGGCAACAACTTCTCGGTCCACATGTACGATCAGGCGTCCCACGGTGCCGACTACTTCAAGGTCTACGTGAGCAAGCAGGGCTTCAACCCCAAGACCCAGACCCTGGGCTGGAGCAACCTCGACTTCATCACGCAGACCGGCCGCTTCGCCCCGGCGCAGGACATCACGTTCCCTGTCCAGACCTCCGGCTACACCGGACACCACATCCTGTTCGTGATCTGGCAGGCCTCGCACCTTGACCAGGCCTACATGTGGTGCAGCGACGTGAACTTCGGCTGAGCCGCACAGCACCGCACACGGCACCGGCCTCTGCCGGGCGCCGGTAACCTGCCGCCCGGCAGACCGAGCCACGTCGGGGCAGGGGCCCCGATTGGTCACCCTGCCCCGACGGGGCTTCCTGCGTTCCTCACTTGACTCCGAAGCCCCTGTAGATCGTCAAGCGGCTGGAGATGTCGGGGATCTTGGATGGTCTGGCTCAACTGCCGCAGATCCGCCAGGACTTCGACCGGGGGATCTCGTTCTGGTCCAGGAAGGCCTGGAAGGCGGTCGGCGGTCTCGGCGAAGAGGGTCCCCCGTCGCTGAGAGACCGTTTTCTCTCGTTGCTTCATCCCGGTATATGTTTTTGATCCATTGGTGTCGGGTCGCGCCAGGAGAGGGTGGCCTCGCCGGTGAGGCGGCGGTCCACCAGGTCGCTCATGGCGAGGCGGATCATGGCTTCGCAGCGGTGCGGGTGGGCTTCGCAGCTGCGGACAAGGCGCCGGTGGAGCATCAGCCAGCCGTAGGTCCGCTCGACCGCCCACCGTTTCGGTATCGGGATGAAGCCCCTGGTCCCGGGGGTGCGAGCGGTGATCTTCATGTCGATGCCGGGGGTGGCGGCATGTTCGGCGAAGTGCTTGCGGCAGCCGCCATCGACCCAGACCTTGCGCAGGTCGGGGTGGGCAGCAGCGACCTGACCGAGCAGCTGGGGGCCGGCCACGGAGTCCTGAACGCCGGCCGCGGTGGCCAGCACCGCCGGCAGGAGGCCGAGTTTGCCGGTCGCGATGCTGCGCTTGCGGCCCACGATCTTCTTGGTGTTGTCCGTGCCGTGACTCGTGGCGGGCACGCTGGTGGAGGTCTTAACGCTCTGCGCGTCGATCACGCACGCCGACGGCTTCGTGTTCCGGCCCTCCTGCTGGCGCACCAACTCCCGCAACAGGCCGTTGAGCTGGGCAAAGATGCCGTCGGACTGCCACTTGGCAAAGTAGCCGTAGACCGTGTTCCAGTGCGGGAAGTCATGCGGCAGGCAGCGCCACTGCCCCCCCCGTGCGGTCCACGTACGAGATCGCGTTCATGATCTCGCGCAGGTCGTGCTCGGGTGGCCGCCCGAAGTCCAGGGCCCGGCCCCGGCGTTCGGAGCGCCAGGCGGACAGCACCGGCTCGATCAGCGCCCAGCGGGCATCAGGCAGATCACTCGGGTATGCACGACGGTCGGCCATGCCCTGGACGTACCGCCGGTCGGGGGCGTGCGCCCAGGCGTGCGGTCTGCCGGACTGAAGCACGGAACAGATACGGACGTCCTGGAATGAGACAGGCGCAGGCCGTCTTCTGCCCCAGCTGTCACATCACCCGCCTCTGCAAGCAACTCCAATCCGGCTTGACCCACCCGCACCAGATCATCAGCGGACGCAATACCGCAGATAGCGCCGCACTGCAGATGAAAACGACCTCTTACTGATCTTTTCGTAAGTTCGGTGGGTGTGCTGGCCTTGCGAGTGGGAGGCTGTCGGGGTGG
>NZ_LATD01000135.1 GCF_000981895.1 Streptomyces odonnellii
GGGCGGAGTGCCGGGGTGGGGGGTGTCTTCTTCATCCCTTAGTGTGGGCGTTCGTCCGTGTTTGTTGGGGAGAGGACCTGATGGACTTGATGGAGCGCACCGTCGTCCGCTGTGCCGAAGGGCATGTGTTCAGCACCACGACGTTCCCGATGCAGCAGCTCGACACCGCGAGGATCGGGCCCGGGCGGCTCATCCGGTGTCCTCGGTGTGCGCGGTTGCGGCATGCCGTGCCCGTGGCGGTCGCGGAGCCCGTGAGGACGGTGGAATCGGCGGTGCCGGTGGAGTCGGCGGGGCCGACGGTGCCGGTGGAGTCGGAACAGCGCTGACCGCGCTGACCATGGGCGTGAGGGAGCGCGCGGGCCGCCCGACTGAGGTGGGTCCGCGCGCTCTGCGTATCCTCGGGGCGTGCTTCTCTCAGACAAGGACATCCGGGTCCAGCTCGATTCCGGACGTGTGCGCATCGAGCCGTACGACGGGTCGATGGTGCAGCCCTCCAGCATCGATGTGCGGCTCGACCGGTACTTCCGGGTGTTCGAGAACCACCGCTATCCCCATATCGATCCAGCCGTCGAACAGGCCGATCTGACGCGTACGGTCGAGCCTGAGGGCGACGAGCCGTTCATCCTGCACCCCGGGGAGTTCGTGCTCGCCTCTACGTACGAAGTGATCTCGCTGCCCGACGACATCGCCTCCCGGCTGGAGGGGAAGTCCAGCCTCGGGCGGCTCGGGCTGGTCACGCACTCCACCGCCGGCTTCATCGACCCGGGATTCTCCGGGCACGTCACCCTCGAACTGTCGAATCTCGCCACCCTGCCCATCAAACTCTGGCCGGGAATGAAGATCGGGCAGCTCTGTCTCTTCCGGCTCAGCTCGCCGGCGGAGCATCCGTACGGTTCCGAACGGTACGGTTCGCGTTACCAGGGCCAGCGCGGGCCCACGGCCTCGCGCTCCTATCTGAACTTCCACCGCACTCAGGTGTGAGACGGAGACGGACGAGGGAGTCGGTCGGTATGACCGGGGAGGCGGTCGGTATGGCTGCGGCACGGGAGAATCTCTCGTACGAGCAGTTCGGGCACGCCGTCCGCGCACTCGCGCAGTCAATCGCCGACGACGGTTACGAACCCGATCTCGTCCTCAGCATCGCGCGCGGCGGTGTCTTCGTCGCCGGCGGTCTCGCGTACGCCCTGGACTGCAAGAACATCCATCTCGTCAACGTCGAGTTCTACACGGGCATCGGCACCACGCTCCCGATGCCGGTCATGCTCGCGCCCGTCCCCAATCTTGTGGACTTCTCGCACAAGAAAGTGCTCATCGCGGACGACGTCGCCGACACGGGCAAGACGCTCAAGCTGGTCCGCGACTTCTGTGTGGACCATGTCGCCGAGGTGCGCAGCGCGGTGATCTACGAGAAGACCCAGTCCCTCGTGAAGTGCGAGTACGTCTGGAAGCGCACCGACGACTGGATCAATTTCCCCTGGAGCGTCCAGCCACCGGTCGTACCTGTCGTACGTCCCCCGTCGGATCCGTCGGACCCGACGGACGACTGAGCCGCCCGTCGGTAGGTGTTGAGCCGTCCCCCGACGCCCCCAACCCCTCAGACAGTGGCCCCCTCAGCCCTCAGATCGTGCCCAGCTTCAGCAACGAAAGCAGCGCTACGAGCTGAATCGCCGACGCGCCCAGCGCCTTCGGCCACGGCAGGTCGTGCGACTTGCCCACCATCAGCGTGAAGAGCGCCCCCGACGCGATCCAGGTCACCCAGCCCAGGATCTGCACCAGGCCGTTCTCGCCGCCCAGGAAGACCGCGAAGACCAGCCGCGGGGCGTCCGTGATGGACATGATCAGCATGGAGAGGCCGACGGTCGGCTGCCAGGCGCCGTCGCCGCCGAGCTGGCGGGCGAGCGTGTGGGTCACCGCGCCCAGGATCAGCCCGCCGAGGACGAAGGCGACGGCCGTCGTCAGGACGTACGGGATGGCGGTCGTCAGCGTCGCGTTTATCGTGTCGTCGCGGGCCGCGTCGAAGCCGAAGAGCGCCAGCAGGCCGTAGATGAACGTCACGATCAGGGCGGGGCCCCAGACCGGGTAGTCGCGCATCTGCAGGAACGTCGCGCCGGGGCGCAGCACGATGCCGCTCAGCAGGTCCTTCCAGCCCAGCCGGGGGCCGACGGGCGCCGGGGCGGCGCCGGCACGGTAGGTGCCACCGTCGCCGTACGGGTCCTCGCCGACGCTGAACATCTGCGTGTGGCCCGGGTTGTTGGCGTACGGGTCGCCGTGCGGGCCCTGCGGGGGCTGCTGGGCGTACGGGTCACCGAAGTACTCCGGCTCACCGTGCCCGCCTCCGCCACCGCCACCGCCACCGCCGCGCTGCGCACCGCCGTGTCCGCCCGGCCCGCCGTACTGGCCTCCGCCGCTGCTGCCCGCCGGGGGCCACTGCTGCTGACCGTACGGAGGTGCCGCCCGGTGCCCGCCGCCGTAACCGGGGGGCGGTGGTGCCGCCTGCCGTCCGTACGGCTGCTGTTGCGGTTGATGCCGCTGCGGTTGCTGTTGCGAGGTGCGGTTGTCCCGGCCGCGTCCGATCCTGAATCCAGCCACGCGATCGAACGTACCTGGTCTTCGCGTCCGGCAGCGCTGAGCCGGCCCAACGGACCGTCCATTGCGGCCGAGCTGTGACATCCCCTAAGGGGACCCTGGGGGGTTTGCCCCAGGAACCCGCCCGCGCCTGCCCCCGGCAACTCGCATCGGTGACCCGCCGCAGGAGCCGCGTCGGCAACCCGCCCAGGAACCCGGGGAGTTACTTCAGGAAGAGCGATGTGCTGAACGTGAGCACCGGACGGTCCGCGAAGCCACCGCCCGTCTCGCCGGCCCCCGCGGCCCCGCCGCCCGTCCCCTCGTACAGCGCGATCACATCCGCCGTCTCTCCCCGGTGCGTACGGGTCACCAGATCAGGCCGCTCGTCCCCGGTGAAGTCCGCGGACACGAGCACATCGGTGGCGACGCGCACATCGGTGGCACCGTCACTGCCGCCCTTCCCGTTCGGCAGCGCGGGCGCGAGCGGCAGTCCCACCGCCTTGAAACGGTACGAGCCGCCCGCGCGCCCCGGACCGTCCGGGCCCCCGAGCAGCAGCGCGCCACGAGCGGCCGTCCCCGGCTTGTGGGCGCGGGCCGAGTACACCAGGTCGTCGTAACCGTCGCCGTCGGCATCCGCCGCGGGCGCGGGCGCTTCGAGCGCCGGGCCGCCGCCCGTGACCGGCGCCGCGGCGCTGCGCGGGGCCCCGGCCCGGCTGAACGGACCGCGCAGAAAACTCACCCGGCCCGCGCTCGCCGTGACCGCCAGATCCATCGAGCCGTCCCCGTCGAAGTCGCCGCAGACCGGGTGGTCGGGCCACTCGTTGCCGAAGCGTGCCGCGCCGGGGATCCTGAGGACCACCGCCCTGCCGGCCAGACCGGACGGGCCTCCGAAGAGGAGCTGGAGCGGTACGGGCGGCATACCGGTGCCGTCGTACGGCGGGTCCGTGGCGATGACCAGATCGCCGAACCCGTCCTTGTCGAGGTCGCACGCCGCCATGGCGTCGAACGCGGCCGGGAGCGTGCCCCCGACCCGGGCGCCGTGGGTGCGCGGGGCGAGGATCTGGCGTACGGCCGGATCGAGCGCGGCCCCCGAGCCCCGCCCCGTACCACCGCCCGTACCTGTGCCGCTGCCCGAGGCCGTACCACCGCCCGACGAACCCGGGGCGCCCGAACCGCCCGCGCCCGTCCCGTACACGATCCCGATCCCCGCGTCGTCCCCGTACGAGTCGTCCGCCGCCTTGACCAGGTCGTTCAGTACGAGGTCACGGTGGCCGTCGCCGTTGAAGTCGTCCGGGAGCCCGCTGCCCCGGCCGTGCGGTACGGGACGGCGTACGGCGTCGCCCTTGCCCGCCAGCGGCGCCGTGTCGCCGTTCTTGGCGTCCCCGCCTCGGCCGCCGCCCGCCGGGTCCGGGGCCGCCGTGCACCCGGCCAGCAGCACTGCCGTACACACGGAGGCGCAGACCGAGACCGCACCCGCACCGATCCGCATCCGCAATCGCAGCCGCACGACCGAACCACCCCGCCCCACGCGTCCCAACCTGATGCGCACAGGTAAGCAGACGTACAAGCACAAGAGGACGTACAAGCACAAGAAACAAGAAGACGTACAGGCACAGGAAACAGGCACAGGAAAACGGAGACGGCCGGCCCGGACCCGCTCCCAGTCAGGTCCGGCCGCCGGCCGTTCGTATCCCGAACACTTACCTCACGGGCCCGCTACTTCACCGGTTCAGGCTCCGGCGCGCTTTCCTGCGCGTCCGAACCCTCCGGCCCCGCGGGCGTCCGTACCGAATCGAGCAGCAACTGCGCCACATCCACCACCTGGAGCGACTCCTTCGCCTGCCCCGCGTTCTTCTTGCCGTTGACCGAGTCGGTCAGCATGACCAGACAGAACGGGCATGCCGTCGAGACGATGTCCGGGTTCAGCGAAAGCGCCTCGTCCACGCGCTCGTCGTTGACGCGCTTGCCGATCCGCTCCTCCATCCACATCCGCGCGCCGCCCGCGCCGCAGCAGAAACCGCGCTCCTTGTGGCGGTGCATCTCCTCGTTCCGCAGGCCCGGGACCTTGGCGATGATCTCGCGCGGCGGTGTGTAGACCTTGTTGTGACGGCCCAGATAGCAGGGGTCGTGGTACGTGATGAGCCCTTCGACCGGCGTCACGGGCACGAGCCTGCCCTCGTCGACGAGGTGCTGGAGCAACTGGGTGTGGTGGATGACCTCGTACTCGCCGCCGAGCTGCGGGTACTCGTTCGCGATGGTGTTGAAGCAGTGCGGGCAGGTCGCGACGATCTTCTTGGACGACTTCGGCTTCTTCGTGGCGGCGTCAGCGGTGCCGTCCTCGTCGAGGGACTCGCCGAACGCCATGTTCAGCATCGCGACGTTCTCCTGGCCGAGCTGCTGGAACAGCGGCTCATTGCCCAGACGCCGGGCCGAGTCGCCCGTGCACTTCTCGTCCCCGCCCATGATCGCGAACGAGACACCCGCGATGTGCAGCAGCTCCGCGAAGGCCTTGGTGGTCTTCTTGGCCCGGTCCTCCAGCGCGCCCGCGCAGCCCACCCAGTAGAGATAGTCGACCTCCGACAGGTCCTCGACGTCCTTGCCGACGACCGGCACCTCGAAGTCGACCTCCTTGGTCCACTCCAGGCGCTGCTTCTTCGCCAGCCCCCAGGGGTTGCCCTTCTTCTCCAGGTTCTTGAGCATCGTCCCGGCCTCGCTCGGGAAGGCGCTCTCGATCATCACCTGGTAGCGCCGCATGTCGACGATGTGGTCCACGTGCTCGATGTCGACCGGGCACTGTTCCACACACGCGCCGCAGGTGGTGCAGGACCAGAGCACGTCCGGGTCGATGACGCCGCCCCCGGCGAAGCCGCCGTCGGACGTGGCCTCCAGCGCCCCGATCAGCGGGCGCTCGGCCTCCGCGAGGGCCGCGGCCGGCACCCCGGCGAGCTGCTCGGCGGAGGCCTTCTCCTCGCCCTCCGCGTTCTTGCCTCCGCCCGCCAGCAGATACGGGGCCTTGGCGTGCGCGTGGTCGCGCAGCGACATGATCAGCAGCTTCGGGGAGAGCGGCTTGCCGGTGTTCCAGGCCGGGCACTGCGACTGGCACCGGCCGCACTCCGTACAGGTGGAGAAGTCGAGGATGCCCTTCCAGGAGAAGTGCTCGATCTGGGAGACACCGAAGACATCGTCCTCGCCCGGGTCCTCGAAGTCGATCTCCTTGCCGCCGCTGGTCATCGGCAGCAGCGCGCCGAGGGCCGTGGAACCGTCCGCCTCGCGCTTGAACCAGATGTTCGGGAAGGCCAGGAAGCGGTGCCAGGCGATCCCCATGTCGGTCTTGAGCGCGACGGTGATCATCCAGATGAAGGACGTCCCGATCTTGATCATCGCGATCAGATAGACCAGGTTCTGCAGGGTGCCGGTGCTCAGCCCCTTGAAGGCGGCGACCAGCGGATACGAGACGAGATACGCGGCCTGGTACGAGTCGGCGTGGTGCAGCGCGCCCTCCAGGCCGCGCAGCAGCAGGATCGCCAGCCCGATGATGAGGATGACGGCCTCGACGAAGTACGCCTGGCCGAAGTTGGAGCCCGCGAACCGCGACTTGCGGTCGGCCCTGCCGGGGAGCGAGAGCTGCCGGATGACGATCAGGGTGAGGATGCCGAGGGTGGTCAGCGCGCCGATCAGCTCGACGAACACCTCGTACGGCGTCCAGTCACCGATGACCGGCAGCAGCCAGTCGGCCTTGAAGAGCTGCCCGAAGGCGTTCACCAGGGTCAGTACGAGGGTGAAGAAGCCGACCGCGACGAACCAGTGCGCCACCCCGACGATGCCCCAGCGGTTCATCCGCGTGTGGCCGAGGAATTCCTTGGCGACCGTCAGGGTGCGCCGGGCGGGCTCGTCGGTGCGGGTGCCTGCCGGGACGTCCTGGCCGAGCCGTACGAAGCGGTAGATCTGGGCGATGGCCCGGCCGAACAGCGCCACACCGACGACGGCGAGCACCAGCGACACGATGATCGCGGCGAGTTGCATGGGGTGGCTCCTCGGGGCCTGCGCGGGTGGAAAAGCGGATGGTAATAAGAGTAGGAAGTCCCACTCTACTAAGCGGTAACTTAATCAGTCCGTGGCTGAGGTTACCCACTTGTCCCGCCGCAATGTAGCTGCGCAGCCGGTGATCTGCGTCGCTCCGGGGCCCGGCCGCCGCCCAGGGGGGTGTTGGCCGTTGTCGCGGGGAGCCCGGCCGCCGCTCAGCGGACCCTCGCCGCCCCCTTGGCCGGGACCACCGCCGGGCGCCGGGCGTGCGGCAGTCCGGGGTCCGGCCGCCGTACGGTGCCCAGCCAGTAGGTGTCCGCCCGCGAGTACCCGCGGGGGAGGCGGTGCGGGTCCCGCCGGGCGCGCGCCTTGTAGAGCGCGGGCAGGGTGTGGGCCAGGATCGCCAGGTCGAGCCCGATCCAGTGGTGCTCCACATAGTGCTGGTCGAGGAGGGGCGTCTCGTCCCAGGGCAGTGTCGAGTGCCGCCGCACCTGCGCCAGACCGGTCAGTCCCGGCCGTACGAGCTGACGCCACGGCGCCGCCCCCGCTGCGGAGCCGACCTTCAGCGGCGCGGGCCCCACCAGGGAGAGGTCTCCTCGTACGACATGGGGCAGGCGGGAGAGCAGATCCAGCCGGAACCGGCGGATACGCAGGGAACTCAGGATGAAGGGCCGTCCGTTGAGTCCTGTGCGGTAGTCGCGCAGGAATACGCCGTCGGCCGGCCGGGAGAGTGCGAGGACGAGGACGGCTGCCGTGAGCAGGGGCGCGGCCAGCACCAGAAGGGCCGAGCCGAGCGTCAGATCCAGAAGGCGCTTGGGGTCCGGGCGGTGCTGCGGGCGCCACATCATGCGTCGCTTCAAGGTCACACCTGACCGTTTCTGTGCGTTCTGTTACGTTTCAGAGCCTTTGGGGATTACATGGCTTCTGACTCATTCAAGGTATTTGATACAGAACGATCGCATGGGGAAGCGTCGTGAACCGGGGGCAACCCGCCGGGTGCAAGGCATCCGCACAATAGTTGAGTCCCCTTGGCTCAGGTCCTTTGACTCGTCGGAGTCTGTGATGCATCCTTGAGCCTGTTCCACTCAAGTCATGGAGGAATCGAAATGGCACGTGCGGTCGGCATCGACCTGGGCACGACAAACTCCGTCGTCAGCGTTCTCGAAGGCGGCGAGCCCACCGTCATCACCAACGCCGAGGGCGCCAGGACCACGCCGTCCGTCGTCGCCTTCGCCAAGAACGGCGAGGTGCTCGTCGGCGAGGTCGCGAAGCGCCAGGCGGTTACGAACGTCGACAGGACCATCCGCTCGGTCAAGCGCCACATGGGCACCGACTGGCGGATCAACCTGGACGGCAAGGACTTCAACCCCCAGCAGATCTCGGCCTTCGTGCTGCAGAAGCTGAAGCGGGACGCGGAGGCGTACCTGGGCGAGAAGGTCACCGACGCGGTGATCACCGTCCCGGCGTACTTCAACGACTCGGAGCGCCAGGCCACCAAGGAGGCCGGCGAGATCGCGGGCCTCAACGTGCTCCGTATCGTCAACGAGCCGACGGCCGCCGCCCTGGCGTACGGGCTCGACAAGGACGACCAGACGATCCTGGTCTTCGACCTCGGCGGCGGCACCTTCGACGTCTCGCTGCTGGAGATCGGTGACGGCGTCGTCGAGGTGAAGGCCACCAACGGTGACAACCACCTCGGTGGTGACGACTGGGACCAGCGCGTCGTCGACTTCCTGGTGAAGCAGTTCGCCAATGGACACGGCGTGGACCTGTCCAAGGACAAGATGGCTCTCCAGCGTCTCCGCGAGGCTGCGGAGAAGGCGAAGATCGAGCTGTCGTCCTCCTCCGAGACGACGATCAACCTTCCGTACATCACGGCGTCCGCCGAGGGCCCGCTGCACCTGGACGAGAAGATCAGCCGCGCCCAGTTCCAGCAGCTCACCGCTGATCTGCTGGACCGCTGCAAGACCCCGTTCCACAACGTCATCAAGGACGCCGGGATCCAGCTCTCCGAGATCGACCACGTGGTGCTGGTCGGCGGCTCGACCCGGATGCCCGCCGTCGCGGAGCTGGTCAAGGAGCTGACGGGCGGCCGCGAGGCCAACAAGGGCGTCAACCCGGACGAGGTCGTCGCCATCGGCGCCGCGCTCCAGGCCGGTGTCCTCAAGGGCGAGGTCAAGGACGTCCTGCTGCTCGACGTCACCCCGCTGTCCCTCGGTATCGAGACCAAGGGCGGCATCATGACCAAGCTGATCGAGCGGAACACGACGATCCCGACGAAGCGCTCCGAGATCTTCACCACGGCCGAGGACAACCAGCCGTCGGTGCAGATCCAGGTCTACCAGGGCGAGCGCGAGATCGCGGCGTACAACAAGAAGCTCGGGATGTTCGAGCTGACCGGTCTGCCGCCCGCCCCGCGCGGTGTGCCGCAGATCGAGGTCGCCTTCGACATCGACGCCAACGGCATCATGCACGTCGCCGCGAAGGACCTCGGCACCGGCAAGGAGCAGAAGATGACCGTCACCGGCGGCTCCTCGCTGCCGAAGGACGAGGTCAACCGGATGCGTGAGGAGGCCGAGCAGTACGCGGACGAGGACCACCGCCGCCGCGAGGCCGCCGAGACGCGCAACCAGGCCGAGCAGCTCGTCTACCAGACGGAGAAGTTCCTCAAGGACAACGAGGAGAAGGTCCCCGGCGACGTCAAGGCCGAGGTCGAGGTGGCCATCGGCGAGCTGAAGGAGAAGCTGAAGGGCGAGGACACCGCGGAGATCCGTACGTCCACGGAGAAGCTCGCGGCCGTCTCCCAGAAGCTCGGCCAGGCGATGTACGCCGACGCGCAGGCCAGTGCCGCCGCGGGCGGCGCCGACGGTGCCGCGGGCGCCGGCCGGACCCAGGCCGACGACGATGTCGTCGACGCCGAGATCGTGGACGACGAGCGGCCCAAGAAGGACGGTGCGGTGTGACCGAGGAGACCCCGGGCTTCGACGAGAAGCCCGACGTCCCCTCCGGCGCCGGACACGATGACGCCACGCCGAATGCCGCCGAGCCGGACCCCCTGCGGGAGCCGGGCCCGGCGGCCTCGGCCGGGGACGTACAGGAAGTAGCGCTGACCGCGCGGCTGGACCAGGTCCGTATGGCGCTCAACGAGCGCACCGCGGATCTCCAGCGGCTTCAGGCCGAATACCAGAACTACCGCCGACGGGTGGAGCGCGACCGCGTCACGGTCAAGGAGATCGCCGTCGCGAGCCTGCTGACCGAGCTGCTGCCCGTGCTCGACGACATCGGCCGGGCGCGGGACCACGAGGAGCTGGTGGGCGGCTTCAAGTCGGTCGCCGAGTCGCTGGAGACGGTCGTCGCGAAGCTGGGCCTCCAGCAGTTCGGCAAGGAGGGCGAGCCCTTCGACCCGACGGTCCACGAGGCCCTGATGCACTCGTACGCGCCGGATGTCACGGAGACGACGTGCGTCGCGATCCTCCAGCCTGGGTACCGGTTCGGCGAGCGGACGATCCGGCCGGCCCGGGTCGCGGTGGCCGAGCCCCAGCCCGGGGCCCAGCCCAAGTCCGCCGACGAGCAGGCCGAGTCGGCGAACGACAAGGAGAGCGGTGGCCCGGAGGAGGGCTGACGCGGTGCCGGCCGGAGACGGCAAGGGAATTGACGGCGACGGAGAGGAGGGACGTCGGGAATGAGCACGAAGGACTTCGTGGAGAAGGACTACTACAAGGTTCTCGGCGTCCCGAAGGACGCGACCGAGGCCGAGATCAAGAAGGCGTACCGCAAGCTCGCCCGCGAGTTCCACCCGGACGCCAACAAGGGCGACCTCAAGGCCGAGGAGCGCTTCAAGGAGGTCTCCGAGGCGAATGACGTCCTCGGCGACCCCAAGAGGCGCAAGGAGTACGACGAGGCGCGCGCCCTGTTCGGCAACGGCGGGTTCCGGCCCGGACCCGGCGCCGGCGGCAACGGCTCGTTCAACTTCGACCTGAGCGACCTCTTCGGCGGCGCCCAGGGCGGTACGCAGCCGGGCGCCGGCGCCGGAGGCTTCGGCGGCGGGCTCGGGGACGTCTTCGGCGGCATCTTCAACCGCGGTGGTACGGGCACCCGTACGCAGCCGCGGCGCGGCCAGGACATCGAGTCCGAGGTGACGCTCAGCTTCACCGAGGCGGTGCACGGCGCGACGGTCCCGCTGCGGATGTCCAGCCAGGCGCCCTGCAAGGCCTGTTCGGGCACGGGCGACAAGAACGGCACACCGCGGGTCTGCCCGACCTGTGTGGGCACCGGGCAGGTCTCGCGCGGCACCGGCGGCGGCTTCTCGCTCACCGACCCGTGCGTGGACTGCAAGGGCCGCGGGCTGATCGCCCAGGACCCCTGCGAGGTCTGCAAGGGCAGCGGGCGGGCCAGGTCCTCGCGGACCATGCAGGTCCGGATCCCGGCGGGCGTCAGTGACGGCCAGCGGATCCGGCTGCGTGGCAAGGGCGCTCCCGGCGAGCGCGGCGGCCCGGGCGGCGATCTCTATGTGGTCGTCCATGTCGACGCGCACCCGGTGTTCGGCCGAAAGGACGACAACCTCACGGTCACCGTGCCCGTCACCTTCACGGAGGCGGCGCTCGGCGGCGAGGTGAAGGTGCCGACCCTCGGCGGTCCACCGGTCACGCTGAAGCTGCCCCCGGGGACGCCCAACGGCCGTACGATGCGAGCGCGTGGCAAGGGCGCCGTACGGAAGGACGGCACCCGTGGCGACCTGCTGGTCACGGTCGAGGTCGTGGTGCCCAGGGATCTCGGCGCGCAGGCACGTGACGCGCTGGAGGCCTACCGCAAGGCGACCGCGGACGAAGACCCGCGGGCGGAGCTGTTCCAGGCGGCGAAGGGAGCGTGAGCCCCGTGAACATGGCTGACAGGGCGGACAGGCCCGGTGGGGACGGCCGGCGGCGCAATCCGTACCAGCTCACCGAGGAGACGCCGGTGTACGTCATCTCGGTGGCGGCCCAGCTCTCCGGGCTGCATCCGCAGACCCTCAGACAGTACGACCGCCTCGGTCTGGTCTCCCCGGACCGTACGGCGGGGCGCGGGCGCCGCTACTCGGCCCGTGACATCGAACTGCTCCGCCAGGTGCAGCAGCTGTCGCAGGACGAGGGAATCAACCTGGCCGGCATCAAGCGGATCATCGAGCTGGAGAACCAGGTGGCCGCGCTCCAGTCCAGGATCGCCGAGCTGTCGGCGGCGGTGGACGGCGCGGCGGCGGCGATGCGGCAGCGCGAGGCGCAGGTGCACGCTTCGTACCGGCGGGATCTGGTGCCGTATCAGGATGTGCAGCAGGCGAGCGCGCTGGTGGTCTGGCGGCCGAAGCGGCCGACGGAGTAAGGCGGGTGCGTACGTAGGCCCGGCCCGCGGGTGTGCGTATGGGCCCCGGCCCGGCGGCTCAGCGGTTCTCGCTTGGCCCGCTCAGCGGCCCTGTACGGCTCTGTGAGGGGCCCTCAGCCCATAGGTGGGGCTGGGGGTCCCTTCCTGTCTGTCGCGGGTCCTTGCCCGTCTCCGGGCCGTCCGTCCGTCTGCGTACCGCAGGTGTCGCCCGCGTACCGCTCCCGTCGCCCCGTGTGCCGCCCCTGTGGCCCGCGTACCGCCCCTGTGCCC
>NZ_LATD01000136.1 GCF_000981895.1 Streptomyces odonnellii
ACCGGCCTTCCCCCGGGTGTTCGTCGTCTCCACCACCACCCCCTGACACCACCACCCCGTGACCGCACCCGCTCACCCGCGCCAGGCCGGTGAGCGGGTGCGGTCACGGGGAAACGGTCGGGGAGGACGGCGACTGGGTTCCGGCACGCGGGGCGTATTTCGAAGGGGCGGCGCGGACGGGCCCATGGGCGGGGCCCCCGCCGCGCCGGTGGAAGCGGCGAGGATGTCCACGAGCACCCGCTCACGCGGATCGCCTGTCCGACCACGGCACCGGCGACCTGGCCCGCCCGCCTGCCTGTCTCTGTGGGCCGTATCAGCCAGTGGGCCAATCCGCGGGGTCAGGACGGAGCTGGACGGCGAGCTGCCCGAGGTTACCTCCCGACATCATTCCGACGAGGGCCGACGGAGCGGCTTCGAGCCCGTCACGGATGTCTTCCAGCACTTTGACCTGCCCGTGGGACGCCATGGCCCGCAGATCCTCCAGTGCCGTGCCCCAGCGCTCGGCGAAGTCGCGTACCAGGAAACCCTCCAGGCGCAGGCTCTTCGCGATGGCCTGCACAGGGAGAGCGGCGGAGGGGGGCGCCGGCTGGTCCGCATCGTAGTGAGACGTCACCCCGACCAGTACGACCCGCGCCCGGTGTGTGAGGAGAGGCAGCACAGCGTCCGACACCGTCCCGCCGACGTTGTCGAAGTAGACGTCGACACCCTCCGGACACGCCGCCCGCAGTTCTTCGACGAATGTGCCGGAAGTCCGGTTCACCGCCGCCGCGAACCCCAGCTGGTCCACGAGCACGGCGCTCTTCGCGTCCGAACTGGTGATGCCGATGACGCGGGCACCGTCCACGCGGGCTATCTGGCCGGCGAGATGGCCGACTCCGCCCGCCGCTCCCGAGACCAGGACCGTCTGGCCGGGCCGCACTTCGGCAACGGACCGCATACCGAAGTAGCCTGTCAGCCCATTCAGGCCGAGCAGCCCGAGGTGATGCGAGAGAGGCCCGATCCTGGGCAGCGGCCGAACCGCTGAGAGCGGGACGAGCGAGTACTCCTGCCACCCGGCGTTCGCGGCGGCCACAACGGTCCCCGGCGTGGGACCGCCCTCCGGAGCCTCCACCACCTCGCCGACCACGGAGCTGGGGATCACCTCGCCCACTGCCAACTGGGGACGGTAGGTCGGACCCTGCATGACGGCCCGCGCGTGCGGGGCCACGGAGACATAGCCGGCACGGATGAGTACCTCATCGGCACCCCGGGGCGGGACAGGTACTCTTTCCGCCCTGAAGTGGCGCGGCTCCAAGGGCCCGGAGGGCCGCTCCGACATCACGATCCGCAACTGCCGTCCGAGGCCGTTCACTGTGTATCTCCCTGTGTGCGATTACTTCCGCTGGTGAGGTGGAGGTGGAGGTGGAGGTGGTGTGGCTCATCGCGGCTCCATCCGGACAGGACGGGGCCGTATTCCGTCCGACATGTCGATCCCGCGACTGGTGACGCTCCCTACCAGGAGAACGACAATCGTCAGTCCAGGACGGCTCTCAGTGGACGGCGCTCGTGCCGCCGTCGACGTTGATGACGGTGCCGGTGAGTGCGCCGGCGCGCTCGGAACAGATGCAGGCACAGGTCCAGGCGATCTCTTCGGGCCGGATGGGGCGCCGGATGGCCATCGCGTTGGCGAATGCGGCGCGCGAGCCGATGGAGTCGTCGAGGTTGGAGTCACGGGCGACCTCGACGTACCCAGGATTGATGTCGTTGACGGTGATTCCGTACCGGCCGAGGCCGGAGGCGAGGGACTTCGTCAGCGTGTGCAGGCCGCCCTTGCCGACGGCCATGGGGATCGCTGCCCAGGAACCGGTCCAGGCGTTGGGGCCGTTCATGTGGATGATGCGCCCCCACTCGGCGTCCCTCATACCGGGCACAAAGGCTTTCGCCAGGTACCAGGAGGCGGTGAGCTGCTGGTTGAGGTAGTGGTGCCAGTCCTCGTCGGTGGTGTCGAAGAACGAGTCGCGATACATGCGGCCGTTGGCGTTGCTGACGTAGATGTCGACATGCCCGAACATCTTTTCCGACTCGGTTTTGAGCCGGGCGATGGTGTCGGGTTCAGCGGCATCCCCCAGGACCACGAGCCCGTCGGCTCCGAGTTCTTCCGCTTCGGCCTTGACCGCTTCGGCCTCGACGCGGTCGCTCTCCGTGTCGCGGGCATTGATGATGACGTTCGCGCCGCGAGCGGCGAATTCAAGGATGATGGCGCGGCCGATGTTACGGCCGGATCCGGTGACCAGGACCGTCCTACCGGTGAAGTCCATATCGGTGTCCATGGTGTTCTTCCTCTCCGGAAGCCCGGGACGGTGCGTGACCGTTCAGGCGTCGGTATCGACGAAATGGAATCCGTTCGGTTCGTGGGTGATGTAACCGCCGGCGTCGATGTTGAAGTGGGCGGGCACCAGACGGGTGCCTCGTCGGGCCGCCCGGGTGAGCAGGTCGCGGCGGGCGGCACGGATCTGACCGGGATTGACATCGACGTAGTGCTCGCCGTAGTGGGCGCACAGATCGGGGTGGTTGACCATCATCGGAGTGGAGAGCAGGTCGCCGACGAACTGGGCGCTGTGGTCGTCGGACCGCACGGTGAGCACTCCCGAGCCCGGAGTGTGCCCGGGGACGCGGTGCAGGTCGATTCCCGTGGCGAGATTCAAGGCGTCGTCCCAGAACTCGCCCTGACCGGCGTTCAGGATCGGGTCGATGCTGTCGGTAAAGACCAGCCCCATGTCCGCGTCGACGTGCTCGGTGTCGGATGCGGCGGGATTGAAGAAATCGTAGTCGGCCCGAGGAATCAGATAACGGGCATGGCGGAAGGTCGGAACCCAGGCGTCGCCAACCCAGGTGGTGTTCCAGCCGACGTGGTCGGAATGCAGATGGGTGAGCACGACGATGTCGACGTCATCGGGAGTGATACCCGTGGCGCGCAGCTGGTCGAGAAACGGAGTTTCCAGGTTGCTGAACGGCGGAGCGGCCGGGCGGGATTTGCCGTTGCCGATGCCGGTGTCAACGAGAATCACCTGGGAAGGCGTCTCCAGCAGGAACGACTGGATCGTCAATGTGACGCCATCGGACTTGGGATTCCAAAATCGTGGGTCGAGCCAGTCCCGCTCGGCCTCCCAGGCATTCAGTTCGAGCTGCCCGTAAGCATCGGCACGCCTGAAAAGCTGACCGTTCCATTCCACTATTCGGCGGGCCTGTACCCGCCCGATCCGGTATGAGGGTCTCGCCCCCAGGGGGAATTCCGTCATTTGAGAGCTCCTGAGTTCTGGTGCCGTCGCCCACGGGATTTAAAGGTGAGGCTGTTCAGCAATGGTTTCTCGAATGCCTGACAGGCCCCGGAAACGCACCGCGATTCTCCGGGCGACGGAAACCGCTGCGCGGCGCTCGCACGCGCGACCGCCGCGCCGAGTTGAAGGATCAGTTCACGGAACTGTGCTGAACGAGGTTCAGCGTCCCTCGGCGCGTCGGTCCATTCACCGCGGCGCGTGCGAGGGACCGCGCCGCGCCGTGCGGGGGGGGGG
>NZ_LATD01000137.1 GCF_000981895.1 Streptomyces odonnellii
GGAGGCGGAAGCGGCGGCGGAGGCCAGGGCGCGGGCGAGCGGGGGCCGCAATGGGGCGTCCGCGGCGGCGGGGGCGTCCGGGGCGGGCGTCGAGCAGGGGGCCGCGGAGAGTCATACGGACGGCCATGCGGACGGCCATGCGGCGGGGACCGGCGGGAGGAGCGTTCCCACGCCCAAGGATCTGGCGGGACTGCGCGGGCCCGGGCCCGCGCAGGGACAGGCGTCCGGCCAGTCCGGGGCCGGGCAGGCGGCGCAGCAGGCAGCGGGCGCGACGCTCCGCTGGTCCTCCGACAAGGGGTGGGTCGAGCGCCCCGGCGGCGGTACGGCGGGTGAACCGCCGGAGACCGCGTCGCTGCCGACACTGGCCCAGCTCACCAGCGCGGAGCAGCGCTGGGCGGACCGCGAGGAGGACATCACCACGGTGGGCGGGGACCCGTTCGAGGTCGGGCAGGTCTTCGCGCGGCGCTGGATGGAACGGCTGCCGGACGCGAGCCATGTGCAGAAGCTGTCGGTGATGTACCCGCGGGTGCCGCACCGTATCGACGGGGAGCTGCTGCGGTACGCGGCGCGGTTCGGACTGCTGGCGCACAAGGACGACCAGATCGACGAGCACGACCGGTATGCGATCCGAGCCGGGTTCTGGCGGGAGATCGACGTACGAGCGGCGGCGGACAAGGCGCCGCAGGGGTAGGCGGCGCGGCTGCTTGGCCGGGTCCGTCCGGCCGGTCGGTTCGTCCTCTGCTCGGCCGGGTCCGCCCGGCCGGTCGGTTCGTCCTCGATCGCCGGACGGGCTTGATCTGGCCGGACGGCACCGATCGCGCACCACGGTGCGGGGTGCCCGGCCAATTCGGTTCGGTCGTGGTGCGCAAAGCGTGGTGCGCAAAGCTGACCCAGGAAATGGGGTGCGGCCGGGACCACGTATGGTCGTCTTTCGTGAGTACGGTGTGCGTGGTGCGCGATTTGGTCAAGACGTACCCCGCCGCGCGCGGTCGACGGGGCACCCCCGCCACCCCGGCGGTCCGTGCCACCGACGGGATCTCGCTCGATGTGCGGCGCGGGGAGATCTTCGGGCTGCTCGGCCCCAACGGCGCCGGCAAGTCCACACTCGTACGGCAGCTCACCGGGCTGATGCGGCCCGATTCCGGCGAGGTCGAGGTCCTCGGACACGATCTGGTGCGCCATCCCGAGCGGGCCTCGCGGCTCATCGGTTATCTCGGACAGGAGTCCACCGCGCTCGACGAGCTGACCGTCGCGCTCGCCGCCGAGACCACCGGCCGGCTGCGCGGTCTCGCGCTGCGGGCCGCGCGGGCCGAGCGGGATGTGGTGCTGGAGGAGCTGGGGCTCACCGGGATCGCCGGGCGGCCGCTCAAGAAACTGTCCGGCGGGCAGCGGCGGCTGGCCTGTTTCGCCGCCACGCTGGTGGGCGAGCGGGCCGTACTCGTACTGGACGAGCCGACCACCGGGATGGACCCCGTCGCGCGGCGCGCGGTGTGGGCCGCGGTGGACCGGCGGCGGGCCGAGCACGGCGCCACCGTGCTGCTCGTCACCCACAATGTGATCGAGGCGGAGACCGTGCTGGACCGGGTCGCCGTGCTGGAGCGCGGCAAGGTCATCGCCTGCGACACCCCGTCCGGGCTGAAGGAGCAGGTCGCCGGCGAGGTCCGGGTGGAGCTGGTGTGGCGCGAACGGGCGCCGCTGGACGTGCCCGAGGTCGCCGCGCTGCGCGGTTCCGCGCAGGAGTCGGGGCGCCGATGGGTGCTGCGGCTCGCCCCGGACGAGGCACGCGCGGCCGTCGCCGCGATCACCGGCGGCGCCGCCTTCGCCGCGCTGGACGACTTCACGCTTGCCACGCCGAGCCTGGAGGATGTGTACCTGGCACTCGGCGGACGGACGAAAGGGCTGGTGAAGGCATGAGCGCCGCCCTCGGGTACGGAGCGAACAGGAGCAGCGCCAGGTGAGCATCGTGCCCGCGGAGGCCGTGTCCGGGCGGCCGGGAACAGCGGCGGACACCCCGAACCGACCGGATCCCGCCGAGCCCGCGCCGCTCGCGCCCCGGGCGCGGCTGCTGCCGTCGCTCTCCGCCGTCTACCGCGCGCAGCTCTCCCGGGCACGGGTCGCCCGGATTCCGCTGCTCTTCGTGGCGACCTTCCAGTCCGTCGGGATCATGGTCCTGATGCGGGGCGTCGTCGACGGCGGGGCCGAGTCGCGTGCGGTCGTCGCCGGGTCGAGCGTGCTGGTCGTCGCGTTCGTCGCGCTCAATCTGCTCGCCCAGTACTTCGGGCAGCTCCGGGCCAGCGGCGGCCTCGACCACTACGCCACCCTGCCGGTGCCGCCCGCCGCGGTGGTGCTGGGCGCGGCGGGTGCGTACGCCTCGTTCACCGTGCCCGGCACCGTTCTCACGGCCGTCGCGGGAAGCGTTTTCTTCGAGCTGCCCCTCACCCATCTCTGGGTGCTGGTCGCGGTCATCCCGCTCTCCGGCGCGGCCCTCGCCGGGCTCGGCGCGGTGCTCGGGCTGCTCGCGCCGCGCCATGAGGTGGCCACCCTGCTGGGTCAGCTCGGCATGTCCGCGGCCCTGCTCCTCGGCGTACTGCCCGCGGACCGGCTGCCGGGGGCCCTGGTGTACGCGCGCGATCTGCTGCCGTCCACCTACGGTGTCGAGGCGCTCGCCCGTACCTTCGACGCGCGCCCCGACTGGGGGGCCGTGGGGCTCGACCTCGCGGTGTGCGCCGCCGTCGGTGTGTTCTCGCTGGCCGTGGCGACCCGGGCGTACCGGCGCGCGGCGGTCCGATGAGGCATGACGGGGCCCGGCCTGGCACGATGGCACCGTGACCGCACCTCTGACACCGCCTCACCAGCCGCCGCACGACGATCCCTGGCAGTCACCGCCGGCCGGGGGCATGTCCTTCGCCGCGGACGGCGGGGAGAAGGGCACATCCGACACGAAGCCCGAGCTGCGCCAAGCGGTGGTGGTGCTGATCGCGGTCGCGTTGTCGGGGGTGGCGCTGGGGCTGCTGTGGCTGTGGCTGGCACCGCGGGTGCCGCTCATCTCGGACGCCACGGCGGTCTTCCTCAAGGACACGGAGGGCGAGGAGGCGATCGCGGCGGACGGAGTGTTCCTGCTGCTGGCCCTCGGTTTCGGTGCGGTGAGCGGCGCGCTGGTGTTCCTGTTCCGCAGGCGCGGCGGGATCCCGCTGGTGATGGGGCTGGCGCTCGGCGGACTGCTGGGGGCGGTGCTGGCGTGGAAGGTGGGCACATGGCTCGGCCCCACGCCGGACGTGGTGGCGCACGCGAAGGCGGCGGGTACGGGGGTCACGTTCGACGCGCCCCTCGAACTCAACGCGAAGGGGGCGCTGCTGGGGTGGCCGGTGGCGGCGCTGGTGGTGCACCTGGCCCTGACGGGCCTGTTCGGGCCGCGGGATCCCGAGCCGGTCCCGGACTGGACATGGCCGTCGCGGGACGTATAGACGCGGTGCGCGGTGCGGGTGTTTTCGCCGGACCCGCCCGCCCGGCCGGTTCGTCCTCAATCGCCGGACGGGCTTGATTTCGCGGCCGGAGCGCGGTGCAGGGCGGGACCGTACCGGACGGGCTTGTTCTGCCGGTCGTGTCGGGCTATGAACGGCCGATGGGGGCCACGGTCGCTGACGTCAGCGTCGCCAGGTCCTTCGGGGACAGCTCTACCTCCAGGCCCCGGCGGCCCGCCGAGACGCAGATCGTGGGGTGCGACTCCGCGGACTCGTCCAGGACCGTGCGGAGGCGCTTGCGTTGGCCCAGGGGCGAGATGCCGCCCCGGACGTAGCCCGTCGTACGTTCCGCCGCCGCCGGGTCCGCCATCGCCGCGCGTTTGCCGCCCACCGCGGCGGCCAGCGCCTTGAGGTCGAGAGAGCCGGCGACCGGGACGACCGCCACGGTCAGTTCGCCGTCGACGTCCGCCACCAGGGTCTTGAAGACGCGGTCCGGGGAGACGCCCAGCGCCTCGGCGGCCTCTTCGCCGTACGACGGGGACGCGGGATCGTGCTCGTACGCGTGGAGGGTGTACTCCGTACCCGCCGCGGTCAGCGCGACCGTCGCCGGCGTGCCTCCGGACTGGGACTGCTTCTTGGGCTTCTTCGCCAAGGCGGTGGTTCCTCGCGTCGATCGGGAAGGGGCGGGCG
>NZ_LATD01000138.1 GCF_000981895.1 Streptomyces odonnellii
ACCGCCACCGCCACCCCCACCGGTGCCCCCACGCGCACCCGCTACACCCTCGCCGCCGACGAGCCCGACGCCGCTGCCGCCCAGGCCGCGATGCAGGCGATGGTCACGGCGTCCCTCGCCGGTTTCGGTACGTACGAAGACGCGGAGCAAGCGGCCCAGGACGCCCTTGGCTCCGAACAGGACGGGCCGAACCCCGAGATCGGTGACGACAACCCGAACGACCCCAACGTGGAGCAAGGGGACCTCGGAAGCTGCGACGACGCCAACCGGCCGATGGACGCGTTCCACGCGCTGGACGAGATCCCGACGTACCGCCCGGGCAAGGACGGCCGCAAGGAATGGTCGGAGGAGGTCGAGCGAATCGCTCAGGAGAACCCGCTGACCAAGGACTTCACCGCCGAGGACGCGCTCATCATCGCCGACTACACCGGTCCCTGGGCCAATGACGCCAACATGTACCTGCGCGGCCAGCCGGTCTCCGGCAGCCGTGCCGCCAAGGTCCCGGAGTTCATCGAGAAGATGGACCGTGCCCTGGAGCACCTGCCGCCGGTCAGCGCGACCGTCTACCGGGGTACGTTCATGCCGCAGGAGATGCTCGACAGGTACGCCGCGGGTGAAGAGATCACCATGCCCGAGTACCTCAGCACATCCACCGACATCAACAAGGCCCAGCGCGCCGCCGCCAACGCGAAGAGCAACGGCCGGCAGGGCGAGTCGGTGCTCGTCCGCATCGAGACGGACAACGGCCGCAACATCGACCCGCTGTCCCGCTATCGGGGCAGGGAGTCGGAGGTCCTCATCCCGCGCGACGGCAAGTTCACGCAGACCGGTACGGAGACGACCATCATCGACGGCAAGGAATACAAGGTCATCGTCCTGAAGCAGACGGGGTGAGCCACGGCCCCGGCGCCACCCCGGCCCTGTGCGGTGCCCCGCCGCACACCGTGCGGGGCCGACGCCGTAACATCGCGCGCCGCACGACTTCATCACCCGGCAGCCGCGGGCCCGTTCACCCGTAGCCGCCCCGTTCCACCCGTACCCGATCCGTCACCAGTACTCGGTCCGCACCGGATCCGCAGCACGCGCACCAGAAAGGAGGCCCGCCATGAGCCGTTTCGACCAGCTCCTCGGCACCGATTTCGACGATCGGCCGGTGGCCGACACCGACGAAGTCATCTACGGCGGCCTCGACGACCCCCGCCACCGCGCCCGGGTCCCAGGACTGACCGAGATGATGTCCGATCCCGCGGCCCCCGCCCGGGAGCGCTTCCTCGCCTGCCTCGCCCTCACCACCTGGGGCGAGCCCGCGGGGTACGAAGCGCTGATCCGGGCGGCGGGTTCGCCCGCGGCCACCCCCTGGTACGAGGTCCTGGTCAACCGGAAGTTCGCGGTCGACAGCACCTTCGCCCAGCTCGCGATAGCCGTCGGCGACAGCGCGGAACCGGCGGAGGAGAAACGTACCGCCGGACAGCGGGAAGCGGCCTTCCGGGCGCTCGTACGCATCGCGGACACCGAGTACTTCGAGGACCAGCTCGGCGATCTCATGCCCGAGACGATGGTGGCCCTGGTGCTGCCCGACCTCGCCGAGACGGTCGAGCGCGGCGTCAACTCCCTTGTCCTGCAAGCGGACCCGCACGGGCGCCCGCACGGCCACCCGCATCCGCACCCGGACCGGAAGCCTCCGGCGTTCGACCTCGCCACCCAGCTCGTCGATCTGGCCGGCGCGGCCGCCCTCGTCGACGGCCCGCTCGCCGCGAAACTCGCCATGGCCGTCCTCGAAGCCGAGGCGTCGCCCCGCGCACTGGTGCACGCCGTGACCCTTCTGCACCGCTCAAAGGCCCCGGACGTACGGCAGTTGGGCGAGTACATGATGTCCGTCGGTGACGACCGCGTACGGAATCTGGCCACGGACGCGCTCCGTTCATCCTGATCTCGTCTGGCATTTGTGCCGTCCGTGCCGCTTGTTCCCGAAGGTGGGCCTACCATGCGGTGGTGGTCCACAGCGTGATGGGGGGCGTCGATGTCCGACGTGGATACCGGTTCCGGCAGTCCGGGGCTTCGGGGTATGGGGCGGCTGGCGCGTGAACTGCCGTACGGCGTCGAGCTGTTCCATATCGGCCCGGACGGAAGCGTGCTGTTCGCGGACCGCGACGGCGCGCGGGAGCTCGGGCCGCGCGAGGAGTTCCTGCCCTTCATCGACGACGGGCAGTTCGCCCACTATCTCGTCGGTGACGCGCGCACCTCGCCCGAGCGCCCCTCCAACGCCACCGTCAAGATCGGTGTCGTGGGACCGCGCAGTGCCTTCACCCCGCACGCGCACGGCGGCGAGCACTTCGTCCTGAGCCTCGGCCATGCCTCCTGCGGCCTCTGGGACGCGCCGCGCGGCCGGGTCACCGAGATCCCGCTGGCGCCCGGGGGGATGATCCGTATCCCCGAGATGATGCCCCACTCCTTCGCCAACCGGGGCACGAAACCGCTCAACATCCTCGCCGCCAACACCGGCTTCGGCATCGACCACGAGGACTACGCCATCACCGCGGACGAGGCCGAGCGCCGCGCCACGGACGATGTCGTACGGAGCAGCCGCCGCAGCGTCGGCACCGTCGCCCGGATCGGCACCGACTTCGGACTGCTCGCCGCCGCGCTGCGCGACATCGAGCGGGTCCAGCGGATCCGCGGCGTCGGCGCGCTCACCGCACGGGAGCGGTTCGCGGCCGGGCTGCGCAGGATCGCGTCCGCACTGGAGGGCCGACGGTGATCTGCCCGCACTGCAACCAGAATCTGCTGCTCAAGGAGCGGCCGAACAAGACCTGTTCCAAGTGCCACCGCACGTATGTCATGGATCCCAAGACCAATGCCCTGCGGCTCGGTGACGCGCGGATCGGACGGCTGACCGCCAAGCTCACCGCCGGCGGTACGGTGGCGGTGACCGTCGAGCAGTTCTGGGCCGCCGCCGCGCGCAAGATCCAGAAGAACTCCAACGGCACTGGTTACGCCGGGGCCATCGGCTGCGCGCTGATCGGCGTGCCGGTCGCCTGCGTCCTGGTCGTGATCGGCGACAAGGTCAGCGGCGGCGGGGTCTTCACCTTCTTCGGCGCGGTGATCCTGATCGGTGTCCTCATCACCGTGTACTCCGGCTTCAAGAACCCCAAGGTCGCGCGCAACAGCACGATGGACGAGGTGCGGTACGCCCTGCTGACCGAGTGGCCCAGGGTCTACGGTTCGGTCCCGCACGGGATCGTGGACCGTCACGCGTTCCGGGGCGCCCGCCAGCGGGACGGCGCTCGGGTCGCGCTGCTCTGCCCCGACGACGCCATCGCCGCCTTCCTGACTGCCAACCGGGTCCCGGACCGGTACGGGATGAGCGTGGTCGCCGATCTGCTGGACGTACCGGACGGCGTGCCGGTGATCGTCCTGCACGACGCGAGCGCCGCCGGCTGTCAGGTGCTCCTGCGGGCCCGGCAGAAGCTGCCCGGCCGCAAGGTCGTCGACGCGGGCCTGCCGCCACGGGCGGTGATGCGGGTGAAGGACGCGGGGGTACGCGGCCCGAAGCCGACGCCCGAGGCCATCCAGAGCCTGCGCGCCGGCGGCACGCTCACCGAGGCCGAACTGGACTGGCTGGCCAAGGGCTGGTCGACCTCCCTCATCGCCGTCCCGCCGGCCAAGCTCCTGGCGGCGGTCACCCGCGTCGCCGAACGCGTCACCGCCTCCGGCGACCCCGTCCAGCGCAGGGCGGAGGCGCTGGGCTTCCTCACCTGGCCGGGAGAGCCGCGCCGATGACACCGCCGACGACGAGCACTCCCGGCGGCGACGGAATACGCGCGCGGCTTCTCGACCGTGCGCTGGCCACCGCCGTCTCCCGGGTCGGGGCGCCCGGACGGATCCGGTTCACCGAGCGGCAGCTCTACTACGAGATGTGCCGGGTGCTGCGGCCGCTGGGAGCCGTGCCACGGCGGCTGCCGGTGACCCCGGCGGCGCCCGTGCGGTACGAGCGGTTCGAGGAGGCGCTGCGGCGGTACGGGGAGGTGCCCGGCCTGCTGGAGCCCGTACCCGTACTGGATAGGGAGGCGGAGGCCGGAGCGGAGGATCGCACCGCACAGGCGCCGCCGCGGGAGCCCGCCGAGCCCGACCTCTACGACTACGGCCTGCCCCGGCTGCTCGTCTGCCAGAGCCGCTCCGTCGCCCGGATGCTCCTCGCGAACGATGTCCATCTGGAGGCCGCCTGCCCGGTCCTCACCCCCGACAGCCTGCCCCTCGACCCCCGCCTGGTCGCCGGGCTCGGCCGGGTCGACGGCGCCACCGTGCACGTCCTGCACGACGCGAGCACCGCCGGTCTCGCCCTTGTCGCGCGCGTGCGCGACAGCGTCGCGGGCGCCCCGGGCGGCCACGCCGTACGCGTCGCGTCCATGGGGCTCGTACCCCGGCACGCCGCCGCCCTGCACCTCACCTCCCCGCGCGGCCCCGCCCCGGACCCGGACGGGCCCGGACTGCCGGCGGCGCACGTGGCCCTGAGACCCCGCGAGCGCGACTGGCTCGCCGAGGGACGCTTCGCGGAGGTGGAGGCCGTACCCCCGGCGCGTCTGCTGCGTACGGTGCTGCGCCAGGTGCGCGGGCCGAGGATCCCCAGCCACTCCATATGGACGGGCCTGCGTGAGCTGCGTACGGCCGGATTCATGACATGGCCGACGAACCGACCCGGCGAGACCAGGCGATACGAGGACACGAGGCGATGAACCGGCCCCGCGAAACACCGTACAGAGACGAGCTGCTTGCCGACCGCACCGTCCACCGGCGGTACGAGGACGGGCGCGAGGAGTGGCGGCGGCGCGACAGCTCCACCGTGGTGCGCTGGCACGACAACCGGGGGATGTCCGGCACCGACGAGCTGCTCGGGCAGCGGATCATCAAACGGACGTACGCGGACGGCACCGTCATCTACGGCCGCGACCTCGGCTACGGCCGTACGGTCTGGGGCCAGGGCGAGACGGTCATGGTCAACCGGACCTCGTTCGGCGGGCGCATGGGCGTGCTGCTCGGCGGACTCGGCCTGGCGACGCTCGCGGTGACCGCAGCGCAGTTCCCGCCGACGGCCCTCAGCCCCGAGGAGGAGGAAGAGCTCAGGCAGCAGGCTCAGAGCAGTTCGGGCGGCGGCGGCCCCGACGGCGGCGAGTGGGGCGACGACGGCGACACCGGTGACGACGGCGGCGGCTTCGACTCCGACGCGGGCTGGGACTCCGACGGCGACGGCGGCTGGAGCGACGACGACTTCGGATGAGCCGCCGACCGGGCGGCTTCGTAGGAGCGGACGGTTTCGTACGGGCCGCGGCGTGCGGACCGTACGGCCGCGGCGGACCAGCCGTACGGCGGGCGGGCAGGCAGGCGTGACAGCAGGCGTGACAGCACGAGGAGCGTGACCATGGCGCGGTTCAGCGCCTTCCTGGCGGCGGATTCCCAGCACGCCAGGGACCAACTGACGGCGACCGGTGCCTCCGTACGCCCCGAAGGCCCCGCGCTGGCGCTGGTCGAGGACGAACCGGGCCATGCCACGGGTCCGTTCACCGCGTACGGCCGTACGGCGGTCGGCGAGGTCACCCTGCACAACCGGCCCGAGCTGCTCGCCGCCCTCGCCGCGGCCGGCGCGCCCGCCCCGCCCGACTGCCCGGACGGCGAACTGCTGCTGCGCTGCTGGGCACGGCTCGGTACGGACGGGATCCGCGCGGCCGAGGGCATGTTCGCGCTCGCCGTGCACGAGGACGCCGGTCTTGTGCTGATCCGCGACCACGTCGGCGCCCGCACCCTCTTCTACGCACGCGCCGCGGACTGCTGGGCCGCGTCCACCTCGCTGCGTGCCCTGCGCCGCTGGCCCGCGCTGGACACCGGCCTCGAACTCGCCGCCGTACGCTCCTTCCTGACCTTCGCCTACCTGCCAGGCGAGGAGACCCTGCTGCGCGGCGTGCGCGAGGTGCTGCCCGGACGGTGTCTGCGGCTCGCGCCGGACGGCACCCTCACCGAGGAGCACTACTGGGAGCCCCGGGAGCTGATCGAGGACGACGGCGCACCGCCGGAGCGGTACGCCCTGCGGCTGCGTGAACTCCTGGAGGAGGCGACCGCGCGACGGCTTCCCGAGGCGGCGGCCGTGGGTGTCCTGCTCTCCGGCGGCGTCGACAGTTCGCTGGTCACCGCCCTCGCCGCCAAGCTGCACGCCTACCCCGTGCACACCTACTCCATCAGCTTCGGCGACGAACTCCCCAACGAACTGGGCTACTCGGGCCTGGTCGCCGCCCACTGCCACACCCGCCACCGGGTGCTCACGGTCTCCGGGACCGCCGTGGCCGCACGCCTCGCGGAGGCCGCCGCGCTGCTCGACAGCCCCGTCGGCGATCCGCTGACCGTACCGAACCTGATGCTCGCCGAGGCGGTGGCCGGCGACGGGCTGAAGGTCGTGCTGAACGGGGAGGGCGGCGACCCGGTGTTCGGCGGGCCCAAGAACCTGCCCATGCTGGTCCACGAGATGCACCGGGGCGATGTGGCCGCGGCGACCGGCGACCCGGGCAGGGCCGCGCGTACGACCACGTACCTCCGCTCGTACCGCAAGTGCTACACCGATCTGCCCGATCTGCTCACCGCCGACGCGCTCGACGCCCTCGCCACCGCGCCCGCGCCCGAGCGCTTCGTCGCCCCCTATCTGACGCCCGCGGCCCGCGAAGGCCGGATGGACCATCTGCTCAACCAGCTTCTGCACTGCAATCTGCGCACCAAGGGCGCCCACCACATCCTCACCAAGGTCGAACGGCTCACCGCCTCCCAGGGCCTCCAGGGCCGCGCCCCGCTCTTCGACCGCCGGGTCGTCGACCACGCCTTCGCCACCCCGCCCCGCTGGAAGCTGAACGGCGCGGTGGAGAAGTGGGTGCTGAAGGAGGCGGTACGGGACCTGCTGCCCGGCACGGTCGTCGACCGGCCCAAGAGCGGGATGCGCGTACCGGTCCAGCAGTGGCTCGGCGGGCCGCTGCGCGAGCTGGCGGGCGATCTGCTGCTGGGCGGGGAGGCCCGCGCCCGCGGCCTCTTCCGGCAGGACACCGTACGCGCCTGGATGCGCGGCGAGGGCGCGCTGCTGCCGAGGCAGGGCGGCAAGCTGTGGCTCGTACTCACCCTGGAACTGTGGCTGCGCGCCTACGACATCCGCTGATGGAGGCTCCCTTGCACACGCTCGCCCTCACCGACCCCCGTACCGGACGCGTGCGCGGGGACCTCACGGTCGCCCGGGAGGAGCAGGTCGCCCTGGTGACCGCCGCGGGCCGGCGGGCCTTCGGCGGCTGGCGGGCGCTGACACCGAGGGAGCGGTCGCGGCGGCTGGAGCGGCTCGCCGCGCTGATCGAGGAGCACGCCGAGGAGTACGGCGCGCTGGAGCGGGCCGGTACGGGCAAGCCCGCGTCCGAGACGGCCGGCGAGGTGGAGCAGGCGGCCGACCTCTTCCGTTTCTACGCCTGGGCGGCGCGCACGCGGTCCGCCCCGGCCGCCGGGAGCTTTGTCGCGGGCCACGAGAGCTGGGTCCGCTGGGAGCCGATCGGGGTCGTCGGGGTGGTCGTCCCCTGGAACTACCCGCTGATGATGGCGACCTGGCGCTGCGCGCCGGCCCTCGCCGCCGGGAACACGGTCGTCGCCAAGCCCGCCGAGACCACCCCCGACTCACTGGTCCTGCTCGCCGAGCACGCGCGCGAGGCGCTGGGGGAGTCCGTGCTCCAGGCGCTGCCCGGTGACCGGGAGACCGGGCGGCTGCTGGTGGGGTCCGGGGTCGACATGGTCGCGTTCACCGGCAGCGCGCCCGCCGGGGCCGATGTGGCGGCACGGGCCGGTACGCGGCGGGTCAGCCTGGAACTGGGCGGCAACGGCCCGGTCGTCGTCCTGCCCGACGCCCCCGCCTTCACCTGGACGGAGCTGGCCGCGGCGGCCACGTACAACGCGGGCCAGAGCTGCGCCGTCCCCGCGCGGGTGATCACGCTGCGCGAGAACTACGAGTCGGCTGTGGCCCTGCTCGGTGACGCGATGCGCGAGCGGCGCGCGGGCCAGGACTTCGGGCCGCTCAACAACGCGGACCAGGCGGCGCGTTACGACCGTATCGTCGGCGCGTCCGCCGCGAAGGAACAGACGACCGGCCAACTCGCCCCGGGGGAGGGCGAGGAGGACGGCTACTGGCGCCCGGCCCGTGTCCTCGCCGGTCTGCCGGACGACGATCCGGCGGTGGTCGAGGAGGTCTTCGGCCCGCTTCTGACGGTCCAGTCGGCGGACACCGTCGAGGACGCGCTCGCGCTGGCGAACGGCGTGCCGCAGGCCCTCGCCGCGAGCGTCTGGACCCGGGACCTGGCGGCTGGGCTGGACCTGGCGGGGCGGCTGAACGCGGGCGAGGCCTGGGTGAACTGCCATCTCGTACAGACCGCGGAGCTGCCGCACGGCGGCCGGGGCGCCTCGGGCCACGGCACGGACCTCAGCACGCTGGCGCTGCACGAGTACCAGCGCCCGAAGACGATCACGGCCCGGCTGACCGGCCCGCACTGACCCGACCGGCCTTGCCGGCGCGGGCCGGTGAGACGGTCCAGGCCCTGTCCCGCGAAGATCCGCGGGACAGGGCCCCGGACAAGGTCTAGAGCCGCAGGCCGGCCGTCAGGCCGTCCAGGGCGCGGTGGATCAGGTCGAGGAGATCGTCCCGGCAGCCGCGCTCGCCCCAGTACAGGGTGACCTCGCGCAGCGCGCCCAGTACCGCCGCGACAAAGATCCGCACCTCGATGTCGTCCGGCTCCCGGCCGGTGCGCTCCGCCAGCACCTCCGCGAACAGCTTCGCCGTCGACGACATGGTCTCGGTCATCCTGGCGCGTACGGCCGGGACTTCGACCATCAGCTTGGTGCGCTGGACCATCTCGTCGAGCCCCGTCGCCATGACGGTCCGCATCGTCTGGTCCATGAGGAACCGGATGGACTCCAGCGGCGGTTCGCCGGCCGGCCTGGCGCGCAGCACGGACGCCATGACCGGGTCGTACTCGTCGGTGAGGACGATGTCTTCCTTGGTCGGGAAGTAGCGGAAGACGGTCGAGGGAGACACCTCGGCCGCCTCCGCGATCTGTTCGATGGTGGTCGCCTCGTACCCTTGCTCGGCGATCAGTCCGTAGGTCGCCCGCCGGATCGCGATCCGGGTCTTGAGCTTCTTGCGCTCGCGCAGGCCCATCGGGGGCTCGTGCTCCGCGAGGGGGGTACGGGAAGTGGCGGCCATGGTTCCTATTGTCGGGCATCGGCGGGCGCCGGGGCCACGCCCGCGTCACCGCCGGGATCCCCGTTCTTGTCCGCGCCGTCACCGGCGCGCCGCGCCGCCCGTCCGGGATCCGGCAGTAGTGTGGCGACCAGCAGCGCCGAGGCCAGCGCGGCGGCGCCGCAGACCAGCAGGGCGAGATTCATGCCATGGACGTACGCGGCGTCCGCCGAGGCCGCGAGCCCGGGCGAGCCCAGCGTCTCGGCGACGACGTGCGCGGCGACCGCCGAGTCCCCGGCGGTGTCCGCGGCGGCGGCGGGCAGCCCCGAGGTGTCCAGCCGGGACGCGTAGGCGGCGGCGAGCAGCGAGCCCAGCAGGGCGATCCCGGCCGCGCTGCCCATCTGCCGTACGGTCATCAGCAGCCCGGAGCCGCTGCCGGCCCGGTCCGCGGGCAGGGTGGCGACGGCCCCGTCCATGGCCGGTACGACGGCGAAGCCGAAGCCCACCCCGGCGATGGACAGCCACAGCGCGGTGAACCCGTACCCGCTGTCCACGGTCGTACGGCTGCCGAGGACCGCCGCGAAGGCAAGGACGACCAGGCCCCCGGCGATCGGCGATGAGCATCCGGCGGCGGCCGAAGCGGTCGCCGAGCAGTCCCGCGGGGAGCATCAGGGCGGCGAAGACGACGACATAGGCGTCGGCCGTCCACTGCTGCTGATTGGTGGTGGCGCCCAGCTCCGCGGCCGTCGTCGGCAGCGCCACATTGAGGATCGTCAGATCGAAACCGAGCACGAGCATGCTCGCGACGAGGGCGCCGAGCGCCCACCATCGGCGGCCCATGGCAGCCCTCCTCCGGGAGTTAGTGTCAAGTGACAGTAACTCCCAAAAGGTGGTGAGCGTCAAGTTTGGAGTTGTGGTGGGGTGCTCCGGCGGTTGTGCGCGGGCGGCTCGGCGGGCGCCCGGCGGACGGCTCAGGAGTGCTGGTAGGCCACCAGGGAGATGCCGACGAAGTGCACGACGAACGCGGCCAGGGTGAAGGAGTGGAACACCTCGTGGAAGCCGAACCAGCGCGGTGACGGGTTGGGGCGCTTCAGCCCGTAGACCACCCCGCCGACGCTGTAGAGCAGCCCGCCGACGATCACCAGTACCAGTACGGCGATCCCGCCCGTGCGCAGGAAGTCGGGGAGGTAGAAGACCGCGGCCCAGCCCATCGCGATGTAGCACGGCGTGTAGAGCCAGCGCGGCGCCCCGACCCAGAGCACCCGGAAGGCGATCCCGGCCGCGGCGGCGGCCCATACCGCCCAGAGCAGGGTCCGGCCGCTGGAATCGGGCAGCAGGAGCATGGTCAGCGGGGTGTAGGTGCCCGCGATGATCAGGAAGATATTGGCGTGGTCGAGCCGCCGGAGGACGGCCTCGCCGCGCGGGCCCCAGGTGCCCCGGTGATATATCGCGCTCACGCCGAAGAGCAGGCAGGCGGTCAGGATGTAGATCCCGCAGGCGACCCGGGCGCGGGTCGAGCCGGTGAAGATGACCAGGACCATTCCCGCGACCAGTACGGCCGGGAACATGCCCGCGTGCAGCCAGCCCCGGAGCCTTGGTTTGACCGCACTGGCCGCGCCGGCCGGGTCGGCCGTGCCGACGGCGTCCACCGCGCCGGCCGCGTCGGCCGTCCTGGCCGCGCCGAGCTGTTCGGTGCCCCCTTCCCTTGGTCTGTGCGCTTCCTGTGACCGCGGGTTGGCGAGGGGCTCGGGCGCTGCAGGAGTCATAGGCACATGCTACCTACGGGAGCGTAGGTTACGTTTCAGTACAAATTCACCCTACGGCCATCCTGGCGGGGTGGTGATGCCGTCTCGCCGGGGTCGCGATGCCCGTGTGAAGAGTGGCCATGCTCACGTGTGCGGCCCCCTGGACAGATGGGCGCTAGAATCGGATGATCAAATGAGTGCGGTCGGTACCGGATGAGCGGCCAGTGGGGCCGCGAACGCTACGAAGCGTCCGGGCCGCGGCCCCCAAGGGGCACAAACTCAAAAACCCTCATCAAGGAGCAATCGTGGCGCGCGATATCGCGGCTCCCAGCGCCGTCCCCAGCACCCTCCCCAGCGCTCTCCCCACGCAACACGGGGAATTGATCTCCTGGGTCGACGAGATCGCAGCAATCACACAGCCGGACAGGGTGGTCTGGTGCGACGGGTCCGAGAGCGAGTACGAGCGCCTGTGCGGGGAGCTCGTCGCCAAGGGGACCTTCATCAAGCTCGACCCGGTCAAGCGGCCGAACTCGTACTACGCGGCCTCCGACCCGTCCGATGTGGCGCGCGTCGAGGACCGTACATACATCTGCTCCGAGAAGGAGGAGGACGCGGGCCCGACCAACCACTGGAAGGCGCCCGCCGAGATGCGGGACATCTTCACCGGCGACAAGGGCGTCTTCCGCGGTGCGATGCGCGGCAGGACGATGTACGTGGTGCCGTTCTGCATGGGCCCGCTGGGCTCACCGCTCTCCGCGATCGGTGTCGAGATCACCGACTCCGCGTATGTCGCGGCCTCCATGCGCACCATGACCCGTATGGGACAGGCGGTCCTCGACGAACTCGGCCCGGACGGCTTCTTCGTCAAGGCCGTCCACACGCTGGGCGCGCCGCTGGCCGAGGGCGAGAGCGACGTACCGTGGCCGTGCAACAGCACCAAGTACATCTCGCACTTCCCCGAGACCCGCGAGATCTGGTCGTACGGTTCCGGGTACGGCGGCAACGCGCTGCTGGGCAAGAAGTGCTACGCGCTGCGTATCGCGTCCGTCATGGCGCGTGACGAGGGCTGGCTCGCGGAGCACATGCTGATCCTCAAACTCACCCCGCCGCGCGGGAAGTCCAGGTACGTGGCCGCGGCCTTCCCGTCGGCGTGCGGCAAGACGAACCTCGCCATGCTGGAACCCACCATCTCCGGCTGGACGGTGGAGACCATCGGTGACGACATCGCGTGGATGCGGTTCGGCGAGGACGGCCGGCTGTACGCGATCAATCCCGAGGCGGGCTTCTTCGGTGTCGCGCCCGGCACCGGCGAGCACACCAACGCCAACGCGATGAAGACGATGTGGGGCAACTCGGTCTTCACCAATGTGGCGTTGACGGACGACGGCGACGTCTGGTGGGAGGGCATGACGGAGGCACCGCCCGCCCATCTCACCGACTGGAAGGGCAACGACTGGACGCCCGAGTCCGGTACGCCAGCCGCACACCCCAACGCCCGCTTCACCGTCCCGGCCGGGCAGTGCCCGATCATCGCGCCCGAGTGGGAGGACCCCAAGGGGGTCCCGATCTCGGCCATCCTCTTCGGCGGCCGCCGCGCCACCGCCGTACCGCTGGTCACCGAGTCGTTCGACTGGCAGCACGGAGTGTTCCTCGGAGCCAACGTCGCCTCCGAGAAGACGGCGGCCGCCGAGGGCAAGGTCGGCGAACTGCGCCGCGACCCGTTCGCCATGCTGCCGTTCTGCGGCTACAACATGGGCGACTACATGGGCCACTGGCTGGAGATCGGCGCGAAGGCGGCGGCCAGGGGCGACGAGTCGAAGCTGCCGAAGATCTACTACGTGAACTGGTTCCGCAAGGACGACGCGGGCCACTTCGTATGGCCCGGCTTCGGCGAGAACAGCCGGGTGCTGAAGTGGATCGTGGAGCGGCTGGAGGGCACGGCGGACGGTGAGCAGACCCCGATCGGTGTGCTGCCGACGAAGGAGTCCCTGGACACGGCGGGCCTGAAACTGTCCGACGAGGAGCTGGAGTTGCTGCTGTCGGTGGACCGGGAGGTGTGGCGCGAGGAGGCTTCGCTGATCCCGGCGCACCTGAAGACCTTCGGGGAGCACGCGCCGAAGGGGCTGTGGGAGGAGTACGAGGCGCTGCTGGGGCGGCTGGAGGTGTAGCGCAGGCGGCTGGAGGTCCAGCGCACGGCGCCCGCGCACGCCGACCGCGTGAAATGCCCCCGCCTGCCGTCCACTCGGGACGGCCGGCGGGGGCCCGGGACCGGCAGAGGCAACCCTTCCGCATGTGCGGCGGTCCTACCGTGCGTCATGCTCAGCGCGTCGACCGAAAAGGGCGTAGTCCATGGTGTCCGATCCCCGCCGCTGTCTGGACGTACCGCAGGGTTTCGACGACGCGGACGCCGAGACGGCCGTGCATCCCATGGCCAGGAAGCTGTTCCCCGCCACCACCGCCGCGGAGGCCTTCAGGAAGGCCTCCGAGTGGGTGGCGGAACACAGGGTCTTCCTGGTGGATGTGTCCTGGGACTTCGCACACGACGAGGACCAGCCCTGCACGCTGAGCGTCTATTTCACGTTCGAGCCGGAGCCGGAGGACATCTGACGTCCCGGTCTCCCGCCGGCGGCTCCGCGCGTCAGCGGATCGACATGCCGAAGGCCTTGCCGGTGAGAGCCAGGCCGTTGAGGCCGGGCTGGTACGTCGTCACCGTCCCGCCCGTGCCGCCCATGGCGTTCGACCACGGCAGCCCGTGGACGGCGCCGCGCTCGGCGGGGCCGTGCGGCATGCCGATCCACAGGTGCGTGCCGGTGGCGTTGAGGTAGTTGCCCACGCGCTGCGACGCGCCGGGGGTGCCGGGCAGGCCGCGTGCGTTGCCCGCTTCGATCCAGTGCTCGGAGTCTCCCGGCTCGCCCAGGAGCGAGAAGGTCATCACGATGCCCGCGTCGGTGGCCGTGGCGATGTCCTTGCCGGGTACGCCGACCGCCAGCAGCATGGTCGAGGCCGTGCCCGTCTCGTTCGGTGCGGTGTTCGCGGTGGCGACCTCCGCGCCGAACTCGTCGCCGGTGGCCGAGGCTCCGTTCACGCCGGCGATCCCCTGGTGGATGGTGGCGAGCTGGGTGACCGCACCGGCCGCGCTCACCCGCAGGGTGGTCACCTGGCCCGCGTCGGCGAAGGAGGTCGTGCCGACCCACAGCGTCTCGCCGGGTGTGCCGACCGCGAGGATCGAGTCGGTGGCGGCGGTGGCGCCGGAGGGGCGGTACGCGGTCATCGACAGGGACTCTCCGAACCGGTCGCCCGGCTCGGCGGCGTCGCTGATGCCGTCGGTGTCCTGGTCGACGGTGGCCACGGGGGTCGGTATGTTGTCCGCGCTCAGTTGGTGCTTGAGTACCGTGACCGATCCGGCTTCCGCGGCGGCCGTGTCGGAGGTCTCGCCCGGAGCGCCGATCGCGAGATGGTTCGGCGAGGCCGTCACTGCGGCGCCGAACCGGTCACCGCCCTCGATGACGCCCACCACGCCCGGGTCGTCCTGGTGGATGGAGACGTTGGTGGTGCCGCGCAGATAGAAGACAAGCCCCGCGTCCACATGGCCCTTCAGGTTCTTGCCGGGGACACCGATGACCAGGTACGGCTCGCCTGCGGCGGTGTGGCCGGCGGCCAGGGCGGCGCCCATCCGGTCGTCCGCCACCGGCACGTTCTCCTTGACGGCGCCCGAGCCCGTTCCCTGCTGGAGGCTCAACGCCGCGGCGCCCTTGCCCAGGCCGTCGCGGGAGCCGTAGAGAACGGTCACCAGACCGGCGTCCGCCACGGTGCCGGCGTCCTCTGAGGGGACACCCACGACCAGATCGGAGCAGCCGTCCTCGTTGTGGTCGAACACGGCCAGCTCCTGGCCGAACCGGTCGCCCGCCTCGGCCGTGTCCGGCACACCGTCGACGTCCTGGTGGAGCACCACGTTGCCCTTGCCGGCGCCGTAGACGACCCGCACCAGGCCGGCCGCCGACAGACCGGCCACCGACGCCTCGGGGTCACCGCCCGCCACGTCCTCTACACCGTCGCAGTTGAAGTCGGTCACACGGGTCGCGTTCACCTTGGAGCTGATCCAGGCGCCCAGGTCGTCCACCCGGGTGGCCACCGCGCCGGTCCGGGTCTCGGCCTCGTCGGTGCCGAAGCAACCCCCCTGCCAGGAACGGCTGCTGACCGCGACCAGCTCGGCCCGGCCGCCGCTCTCGCGGACGACGGGCCCGCCGGTGTCACCCGCGCAGATCGCCGAAGAGGCTCCCGCACTCGCGAGATCGACCGAGCCGGCGGCGGGCGCGCCGTCCACGGTGAAGGCGGCGGAGTGCAGCTTGTCGGGCACCCACTGGGTCGCCGTACGGCCGTATCCCGTGGCCTTCAGGCTCTCGCCCGCGGCCGGCACGGCGGAGGCGAGCGGGAGCGGCGCGATCCCGGTGGCGGGCCGTGCGAGCCGGGCCAGTACGAGATCACGGCCCTCGTACGGCACGAGCTCGACGACCTCGGAGACCACGCCCGTGGCGGAGGTGAGATCCGTACGGCCGATGGTGGCGACGGTCCTCCAGGCGGGCTTGCCCGGGGCGACCGCGGTCGGCTGCTGCGGATCGGTGGCGAAGCAGCTCGCGGCGGTGGCGATCCACTCGGGCGCCACCAGAGAACCGGAGCAGGCTCGTTCGGAGTCGCCCATGACGAGCTTCGCGCTGAAGGTGTAAGTGCCGTCGGCGGCGGGGTCTCCGGCGACGGCGGACGCGGAGGCGGTGGTGAGGACGGTCGCGGCGGTCGCGGTCGCCAGGAGTGCTGCGGTGGCGGCGAGAGCCGCGCGCGGTCGTGAACTGGGCACGGGATTCCTTAGGTACGTGGCTGGTGGGACACGTCGGCCGGCGACAGGTCAGCCGGTGACACGGATCTCGACGAGGACCGACCTGGCCCCGCCGACCGTGCCCTCGCCGACCGGCTCGAAGCCGTCCTCGGGCACCTCGACGGTCGTGGTCGCGCCGTTGGCGGTGAGGTCGGCGCTGATCGGGTGCTCGCCCGTCTCCAGGGCGAAGACCCGGGGCAGCTCCAGCGTGAGATAGCCCGTCCTGGCGGTGGCCTCGAAGCAGTAGGTGTCGTCCCGGCCGACGCTGTCGTCCCCGACGGTCAGCACCTTGATCTGCCCCGGCGCCTGGTCGCACTCGGCCAGCAGGATGTGACCGTCGCCCTTCACCAGCTTGATGCCCTTGGTCGCGAGAATCCTCTCGGCTCCCGGATATCCGAAGAACTCGACCGCGGTCGGCGGGATGTCGTCGGCCTGCTCTCCCGTCGCGTCCACGGCGAATGCGAGCGGAATTCCGAACAGCGCGACGACGGCGCCCACGGCCGCGGTGAGAAGAAATTTACGGGCGCGCAGAATCACCTGAGATTTCCTTTCCAGGCGTGGCACCCGCACATCACTGGGCCCCCCGCCGATGTGATGGGATCGTAAAGACCGGAGGAAGCTAAGCCCGTCGTCCGCCGACAGTCAACGTGACCTGGCTCACCTCGACTTGAGGTGGGATCAGGCGCTCCGGAGGGCACGCCTTTCCGCGTGTAATGCGTGGACCTCGCGCGCCGATCCGCGCCGATCCGCTTTGAGCCCGCGGCCGATGACATCGAGATAATCCAGCGATGCGACACTTCAGCGAATAGGTTGCGTTTTGAGAAGTCTTCTGCATGGGAGAGGCAGGGCCGGAAGGCCCTCTCGCGTGATACGGGGCCTGTCCGTGGGCCTGTTGCCCCTGGCCCTTCTGGTGGGGCTGCTGGGAGGACCCGCGACCGCCGCCGCGGCCGGGGAACTCCCGTCGGACGCCGGGCCGATCGCCGCCCTGGCGGACGCGGCCCCCACGGACCGCGGCCTGGTCGTCGACTACTGGGCGGAGGGCGGTCCCGGCGTCAAGGCGGCCGCCGAGGCGGCCCTGACCGGCAGCGACGCCGATGTGCAGGTGTTCCTCGCGACCGTGGACGACCTGTCCTTCCAGGACGAGCGGGTGAGCGCCGCCCAGCTCGCCAGTGTCGGCGGTACGGAGCTGATGGCGGCGGCCCGGGAGGCGCTGGCCGGGACTCCGTACGCGTTGGCGGACTTCCTGGACGACGGCTGGGAGGAGCCGCTGGAGCAGGACAACCGCGTCCGGGTGGCCCAGATCGTCGACGCGGGCGGCCCCGTCGTCCAGGACGCCGGGCGGGCCGCGCTCAACGGCACGGCGGAGGACGTACGGAAGTTCCTCCGCGAGGGCCAGTACATCGAGCGTGAGCGGGACGAGCGGGTCCAGCTCGTCCAGGTCATCAGCGTGGGCGGACCCAATGTGAGGGCGGCCGGGCGCATCGCGCTGAACGGCGGTGCCGTGGACATCCGGGAGTTCCTGGAGGTCGGCCAGTTCGTCGCGCGCGACAAGGACCAGGAGCACGCCACCGTCGCCCAGCTCGCGGAGCAGGCGAAGGAGGCGGGCCGGCAGGCCGCCAAGGAGACCGAGTCCGCCAAGGCGGAGTCGGCCAAGGCGGTCGAGGCGGCGAAGCTCGCCAAGGAAGCCGCGCTGAGGGCCGCTTCCGAGGCCGAGGCCGCCAAGGACGACACCGCCACGGCCGCGCGCGCCGCGGGCCGCGCCGCCACGGCAGCGTCCCAGGCCGCCGCCGCCGCGCAGCAGGCGATCAGCGCCGCCCAGGCGGCCAACAACTCGGCGCGCGTCGCCGCGAACGCCGCCTCGCAGGCCGCCGCCGCCGCGGCCGGTGCCGCCCAGGCGGCGTCCCGCGCTCGCAACGCGGCCGCCGACGCGGCAGTGGACGCGGGGAACGCGGATGCCGCCCGTACGGCCGCGGTGAACGCCCGTAACGCCGCCAAGGGTGCCAACCTCGCCGCCGATGCCGCGGACCAGGCGTCCAAGGCGGCCACCGCCGCCGGGGACGCGGCACGCTCGGCCGCCGGGGCGGGAGCCAACTCGATCCTCGCCGCCGATGCCGCGATCGAGGCGAGCGACTACGCGGGCCAGTCCAGCGCCGCCGCCGCCGAGGCCCGTGCCGCCGCCGCGGCCACCAAGCGTCACGCCCAGGAGGCCGACCGCGCCGCGTCGGCCGCCGAGGCACTGGCCCGCAAAGCCGCGACGGCGGCGGGCGAAGCGAGGGACGCGGCGCGCTCCGCCGCGACGCACGCGAACAACGCCGCCGACGCGGCCGACGAGGCGGCCGAGCACGCGGGCGACGCCGCCACGGCCGCCGCCAGATCCACCGCGCACGCCAACGCGGCCACCGAGGCCGCGAACGCGGCGACCAGCGCCGTGACCGAGGCGCAGCGGATCCATACGCTCGCCCGCGAGGTGGAGGCCGAGGAACTGCTGGGCCGTACCAACGCCGGTATCGAGCGTGCCAAGGACCAGAAGGCGGCCGACACCGCCAGGACGGCCGGGCTGGCCGAGCTGGAGCAGGCGGTCAGGGACCGGGACGCCGAGCGGAACCGGCTGGTGGCCGAGGCCGCCGAGCCAGGTGCAGACCTCGGGGCCGTCGCCGGCCAGGGCCGCGAGCTGGCCGTACTGGCGATGAAGAACGGCACGGCATGGGGGCGCGCCGCTGCCGAGGCCGCCCTGGGCGGCCCCGACGAGGTCGTCGTCGACTACCTGCGCAACGGCTGGCGGACGGCCGAGGAGCAGGACGACCGCTCCTATGTCGAGCGCCTCGCCGAGGAGAGCGAGGTCAAGGAGGTACGCGACGCCGCCGAGGCCGCCCTCGACGGTGACGCCGCCACCATCACCGGGTTCGTCGACAACGGCCAGTACCAGGTCGCGTCCGAGAGCATGCGGGTCGCCATCGCACAGGCCGTCTCCGGCGCCGGGCCGATCCTCACCGAGGCGGGCAGGAATGCCCTGAACACCGGTGATCCCAAGAAGTACAGCGAGTTCCTGGTCAGGACCCAGTTCACCGCGCGGACGCAGGACGAGCGGGTCAGGGCGGCCCAACTGGTCTCCACCGGCGGGCCCGAGGTGAAGTCCGCGGCCCGGATCGCTCTGGAGGGTTCCCCGCAGACGCTGCACGCCTTCATAGCCTCCGGCCAGTACACGGCACAGCGCAAGGACCAGCTCGCCGCCACCCATGTGGCGCAGGTGCAGAAGCTGATCGCGGACGCGGCGAAGGTCGCGGCCACCGCGCAGCAGAACGCCGCGACCGCGCAGAAGGTCGCCGCCACCGCCCGCAAGGCGGCGGCCGAAGCCGACGCGTGGGCACAGAAGGCCAACGCCTCGGCGGCCGAGGCCGAGGGCTACGCCGACCAGGCGGCCCAGCACGCCAAGGACGCCGAGGCGTCGGCAGCCAGCGCCGCCGCTTCCGCCGCGACCGCACGCGACGCGGCGAACCGGGCCAATGTCTCCGCCGAGGACGCGGCCAGGTCGGCGGCCGACGCCACCCTCTCCTCGGAGACGGCCCAGGTGTCGGCGGCCGGCGCGTGGGTCTCCGCCGAGCAGGCGCGGCGATCGGCCATCGCCGCGGGCAAGGACGCGGAGGACGCCCTCAAGGCGGCCACCGAGGCGTTCACCATCGCGGTCACCAAGCAGCGGGAGGAGGAAGAGGCACGGCGCAGGGCGGCGGTCGCGGCGAAGGAGAAGGCGATGAACGACCCCGGCGCCCGCGCCCGTGCCATGTACCGCTGCGGCCAGGCATTCATCCCCTGCGATCCCCAGGGCTTTGTCCGCTGGTGCCAGCACAACGAGGTCAAGTGCGACATCCTCTCGATGGGCGACGAGTTCGGTGACGCCATGGAGCAGCTCTGGGGCATCACCGCGGAGCTCACGGGCCTCGGCCAGCTCGAAGCGTGCCTTGAGGAGAAGGACTTCGAGCACTGCAGCAGCCTCGCGGTGGACGTCCTCATCGGAGCCAAGCTCAAGTCCCTGGACAGGGCCTTCGACGCCCTGAAGCTGCTCAAGCGCGGCTGCAAAGCCCTCTCCGGCACGACGTCCAGGACGGTCACCCAGAAGGCGGCCATGGTCGGAAGGGGCTGCCTGGAAGGGGTGGAGCAATTCGATGTCTACGACCCCGTGACCGGCAATAAGATAACCGACATCGACCTGTTCGAGGACGATGTGCTCTGGGAGCTGAAGGACACGTTCTACGCGGACGACGACTGGATCATCAAGAACATCGACGGCAAGTTCGAGAAATATCTGCGGGCTCGTCAGCACCTCCCACAGTGCTGTTACGCGAACGCCCCGATCGGATTCCGCTATACGCACGAGAACATCGAGCCGCGGTTCAGGGGAGCGGTCGAGGCCCGGGTGCAGAAACTGCGAGAGAAGTACCCGGACGAGGACATCAGAGTGAGGTGGGACCACTGAGCTACGAATTCGAGACGGCCGGCAGAACCAGGACCATCTGGGATCCGGCGCTCAAAGTGGGGAAGCTGTATGTGTCGCTCGCGCAGGGCGCCGGTGAGCTGCTGGGACTTCCCACGGGCCTGACGCCCAACGAGCGCGGCGGCTGCGACGTCGACATGGCGACGTTTCAGACGTTCACCCAGGGCCTGTACGACAGGTACTGCTCCACCCGTCATCTCGTGCTGCTCGGCCTGATCAAGGGGCTGCTGATTTCCTCGATCGTGATGCTGGAGAACGGCGGCGGCACGATCGTCCGCACTCCGGAGCGCGAAGCGGGCCTCCTGGAGGACCACGACAGCTTCAGACGCGCGATGTGGGTGGAGAACTGACGGGGCGGTTCCTGGGAGAAACGGCCGTCCTGCCGGATTCTTTCCGGCAGGACGGCCGCACCGTTTCGCCGGTCCGCTATCGGATGAGCCGTACGGCGTCGGCGACGACATATCCGTCGGCGGCGTCGGAGAGTTCGACGGTGGCCGGCCTGCCCGCCGTGAACGAGAAGGTGCCCAGCGACACCCACTGCCCGCCACGCCGACGCTGGTCGACGCGCACGGTGGTGGGGTCCTCGGCGGCATGGCTGATGACGTACGGCGCGTTGGAGGCGCGGTTGGTGTGTGCCGTGTACCAGACGGCCACGTCGTACCTTCCGCTCACCGGTACGTCCAGCAGCCAACGCACGACCGCGCTTCCGGTACCCGAGGGACTGGTCCGGTAGTTCGGACCGTAATACCCGGCGGTCCCCGTCGCGTTGTTCCATGTGCCCGACACCACTTCGTAGTGCGAGGCATCGTCGTTGTCGGCGACGAGACCGTGGTAGGTCGTGCGTACGGCGTCGGCGACGACATAACCGTCGGCGGCGTCGGAGAGTTCGACGGTGGCCGGCCGGCCGGCGGTGAACGGGTAGCTGCCCAGTGAGACCCACTGGCCTCCACGCTCGCGCTGGTCGACGCGCACGGTGGTGGAGCCCTGGGCATGGTTGACGACGTAGGGCGCGTTGGAGGCGCGGTTGGTGTGTGCCGTGTACCAGACGGCCACGTCGTACGTTCCGTCGGCCGTTACGTCCAGCCGCCAGCGCACGACAGCGCTTCCGGTACCCGAGGGACTGGTCCGGTAGTTCGAGCCGTAGTACCCGGGGGTCCCGCTCGCGTTGTTCCACTCCCCGGACACGGTTTCGTACGCGGCCGAGTCGTTGTCCGCGACGGTGCCCCGGTGGGCGAGGCGGATCGCGTCGGCGGCGACCTGCCCGTCTGCGGCGTCCGAGAGCTCGATCGTGCCCCCGCCGCCGGCGGTGAACGCGTACTCACCGAGCCGTACCCACCGTCCACCGCCGGACCGCTGATCCACCTCGACCGTCTCCTGGCCTTCGGCATGGCGGATCACATAGGAGGCGTTGGACGCCCGGCCCGTCCCGGGCGGGTACCAGGCGGAGACCTCGTACACGCCGCTCATCGGCACATCCGGCCGGAACCGCGCGGTGGCGGTGCCGGTCCCCGCGGCATGTGTGCGGTGGCTCTGCCCGTACTCCCCGGCGGCCTTCTCCACCCGGGTCCAGCTCCCCGACACCACCTCGAAACCGGCGACGAAGTCATTGTCCGCGACGGCCTTAGGGGGGTCCGCGGGGCTCCCGCCCGAGGTCAGGAAGAGCTGGTCGGCGGCGATGACGCTGCCGCCGCCGCGCCCCTGGCCGGCCAGGGCGAACCGGATCGAGTGCCGTCCGGCCGCCAGCGGGACCGTTCCCAGCCGGTAGAGCTGATAGCCGTCACCCACCGTCATCGTCGGATCGACCAGTCCCTGATCGAGTGCTGTGCCGTCGACACTCGCGCGTATCCGTCCCCGGTCGGCCCCGCGGTGCAGCCGGACGGCCACCTCGTAGCCGCCCGCCGCCGCCACGTCGAACGGGACGTCGACATGGCCGCCCGCCGCAGGAGCCGGGTAGCGCAGCGTCCTGCCGCCCCGCGCGTTGGCGTCGGACACGACCGGCGCCGCCGCACCCGTCCCGGTACGGGCTTCCGCGGTGGCCAGTTCGTACGTCTGGAGGGAGAGCCCGGGACCGGTGGCCAGGCTGTCCCGCCCCTGGGTCAGCCATTCCAGGTCGAACCGGGCGATCGAGACGCGCTCGGGAAAGCCGGCGTCGTCGCCGTCACGGCCGTAGACCAACAGGATCGTGCCGTCGGACAGCCGGGCGAGGTCGGAGTAGTAGGACGTGCCCGGGTTGATCACCCGGCTGTACCGGTAGCTCGCCCCTCCGTCGTACGAGACCGAGACGGTCATGTTCTCCCGGGCCGAGGCGTCGGGCCCGCTGAACAGCACCCGGTCGACCGGGCCGCGACTGTACTGGAGCACACTGGCGTCCACCGAGACGAACTGCCCGGTCGAGCCGTCGATCGCGGGCGCGGACCAGCTCGTGCCACCGTCCGTGCTGGTCGCGGTGATGCGGTAGCGGGTGCCGCCCGAGCCCCACCGGCCGCTGAGGACGACCGCGCCGTCGCCGCGTTCGAAGACGCGGCTCTCATTGACCGGGTACGCGACGGACATCGGTATCCCGGCGCTCCGCCGCCAGGAACCGGGATCGCCATGGGCGTCGCTGTACAGCATCTCGACCCCGTAATTGCGGTCGGGGTCGGGGGCGCGGTGCTGGACGGGCATCAGCAGCCGGCCGTTCCGTAGCTGTATTCCATGGCCGGGGACCGGGCTGTTGAGCGTCCAGCCGTGCGGGTTGGAGGCGAACAACGGGGTCAGATCCTCGGGGGCCGACCAACTGGCCCCGGCGTCGTCGCTTCGTCTGACGAAGACGGTTCCGCCGGATCCCTTGTAGAAGAGACAGACCCGGCCCGTCCGCTCGTCCACCACCGGCGTCGGATTGCCCCAGCTCTGGCCCGTCTGCCTCGGAACCACGGGCACGCTCGCCGACCAGGTGCGCCCGCCGTCCGTGCTGCGGCGTACCAGGAGATCCTTCTCCCCGCCGTCGCCGACGACGAACCGGCCCTCGGTGAACGTGAGCACCACGTCGTCGGGCAGCGCCTGGCCGTTCCCCGCGGGCGGCACGAGCCCGGCGGGGACGACCGCCAGACCCTGCACATGGAAACTGGCGTACGCGTCGGCATCGGTCGAGTCCCACAGCTCGGACTCGGCGAACGAGCCCGTTTCGGCGACCGCGCCGACAGGAGCCGCGACCGCCCCGGCAGGGGCCGCGACCGCGCTCACTCCCCGTACCGCGTGCCCTGCCGCTCCGCTCTCCGCCGCCGTCGCCACCGGAGCCGCCAGGCCCATGGATACGAACAGGCTCATCCCCATTATTCGAAGCATCGTTCTTCGGAACCGGCGCTTCATACCCAACCCCCTCGCGAAAGGACGCCCGTCACCCACGCGCTCGTGCCCGCGGGCATCGGCGTCCCCACCAAACCTAGATCGGGGCGGTGACCATGGTGATGAAGGCCGTCAGATTTCTGCGGGTGCGGGCGATCTTCTCGTCCAGGGTCAGGGTCTCGTCGAAGCCCCTTCCGGCGGCCGTCCTCTGCTTGCCCCGGACATAGAGGGAGCAGGCCAGATCGGCGCAGAGGTACTGGCCGACGGTGTTGCCCTGGCGGCCCGCCTCGCCGGTGCGGCGGGCGGTCATGAGCGCCACCCCGCCGCCGGTGTGGGTCGTCACGCACACCGAACACATGCTGCGCGCGGTGAAGCCGCGCGCGGCCCCGCTCGCCGCCCGCAGCGCGAGGCCCAGCAGGCGACCATCGTGCTCGGCGACCAGATAGGCCCGCTCAGGAGCCCCCGGATCCCGCCAGCCCAGAAAGTCGAGATCGTCCCATGGGCACTCCTCCAGGCCCCTGGGCAGGCCCAGCCGGCCGGCCTCGCCCTTGGAGCAGTTGACGAACGACGTGCGGATATCGGTCTCAGTAAGGTGTCTCATGCCTCCCGAGGCTAGCTAGACTAATATATTTAGGCAAACGACTTATTCAATTAGGCAGGACATGGCGCGCACGGGCATCACCCCGGAACTGCTCACCCGGACCGCGGCGGAGCTGGCCGACGAGATCGGCTTCGACAACCTGACGGTGTCCGCGGTCGCGCGCAGGCTCGGCGTCAAGGACCCGAGCCTGTACGCGCACATCCGCAACGCGCGGGAGCTGAAGGTACGGGTGGCCCTGCTGGCCCTGGAGGAACTGGCCGACGCGGCGGCCACCGCCCTGGCCGGCCGCTCGGGCAAGGACGCCCTGGTGGCGTTCGCCAACGCGTACCGCGACTACGCCAAGAAGCACCCCGGGCGCTACGCTGCGGGCCAGTTCGAACTGGACGCCGAGGCGGCCCTCAACAGCGCCGCGCCCAGACACTCCCGGATGACCCGCGCGATCCTGCGCGGCTACGACCTGCCGGAACCCGACGAGACGGACGCGGTCCGCTTCCTGCACAGCACCTTCCACGGCTATGTGAGCCTGGAGACCGCGGGCGGCTTCAGCCACACTCCGCGCGAGGCCGAGGCCTCCTGGGCCTGGACCCTGGAGACGCTCGACCACGCTCTGAGAACCCGCCCGCGGACCGGCTGAGCGCTGATCAGGTGGGGATGGGCTTGGTCTGGGTGCAGTTCTTCCATTCGACCCAGGGGCGGGTGCCGCCGCTGGTGGGGCCGGTGGCGTAGGTGGGGTCGCCGGTGATGGTCTGGTTCTTGTTCTCGTGGGTGATCTCGATGCCGAAGAGCTTGAAACCGAGGGAGAACTGCCCGGCGGAGACGCCGTATCCGATGCCGAGTGAGGCGTTCCACCAGTCGGTGTTGGCCTTGTAGTCGAGCTTGCTGAGCTTTCCCTTGTCGTGGAGGAGACGTTCCAGGGGGCTGGCGTCGTCGTCCGGTGCCTCGGCGGCGTCGGACGGCGAGGGCAGCGGGTTCTTCGCGGGGTCGCCGCCCCGGCCGCGCAGCCAGTCCTCGACGGTGGTGCTGTCGGCGTCGTTGTCGAGGATCAACTCGGCGGTTTCGGTGTGAATCTCCGTGTCGTAGCTTCCGCCGCCGCCACCGACGTCGATGGTGACGGGTCCGGCGTTGGCGCCCACCTCGCCCTTGAATCCGCCGCCGCCCCCGGATTCCTGGCTGGTGGTGATGACCAGTTTTTCCGGGTGATGTGCGGCCCCGTCGGCTTCTTCCTGGTCGTAGGCGGCGGCGTCGTACGTGACGGCCACCTGCTGCATCCTCTCGCCGGTGGCCTGGCCAGCCACGCCGGCGATGCCCTTCACGGTGAACGTGTAGATGAAGGTGATCTTCCCGGCGTTCATACCGGAGTTGTGGCGCATGACGACGACATCCTCGGTCATGGTGCCGGAGACGACCTCGCCCGAGATCTTGCCCAGATCCTTGGGGCCGTCGCTCTTCCCGGAGTCCTTGCCGCTCTTGCCGTTGCCCTTGAACTTCCCGCCGAAGCTGGCGCTGCCGGATGCCTCGACGGTGGTCTTGGTGATGTCGACGTCCGGCGCCAGTTCCGGTTCGAGATCGGGTTTCTTGGAGGCCGCGTCCTGTTGGCAAGCCCCCATGTTCGCCCCGGGGTTGTAGCCGCTCTGGTAGCGGCAGCCGTCGTTCTGTCTGAGGTACGCGGCGAACGCCTGCGCGTCCTTGAGGTTGGCCTCCAGGTCCGCCTGGGGGTCGCCGGTCTTGTTCCCGTTGAAGAGCCACTGGCCGCCGTTGCCGCTGCCCGCCATGTACGTACCGCTCAGCTTGGCGCTGCCGCCCCAGTCCTTGAGGCCCGGAATGCCCGCGGAGATGCTCGCCGAGACCCCGCCCGCGTTGTCGTGCACCCGCTCCAGGGTGACCGTACCGTCCGACCACTGCTGGAGCTTGACCGTCTCCGAGCTGCTGATCTTGATGAAGACGATCTGGATGACGACCGAGTCCTTGGTCTGGTCCTGCGACAGCAGACACCTCGCGGGCTCGAACGGGTCGTCGCCGTCGGGGGTGAAGGTGTCGTCCCCGCCTCCCGCGCCTCCGCCGTCTCCGTCCCCGCCGCCCGCGTAGTCGCCGGAGGCGCAGGCGTCGGCGCCGCTGAGCGGGTGGAGTATTCGGCAGACCTGGGTCTTGAGCCCGGTCGCGGTGTCGCTGGGCACGCTCAGTCCGACGATCGCGGCGACGACCAGCGACACGACCCCGACCATGGCGGCGTACTCGGCCCCGCTCTGCCCCCGGTCGCTCCGTCGAAGACCGCCGCGCCTCCGGGCATAGTGCTGAGCATGCCCATGCCACTCAGCAAACCGGTCGGCACCCCTCATCGCTCCTCCTCGCCCACGCGCCACGATCCCCCGAGCGACAGCAGCCTAGGCACGGTGGCGGGCCCACCCGCAGGGCCCCTGGGCCCACTTGAGGGGCCCAGTTTCCGCAGGTCAGAGCCGCTCCGTAGGGGCCGGAAGTGGCATCGGTCCGACGGTTAAATGAACCCCGCGAGGCGGTGTGGAGACGGAAGGACGTCTGCCGGCCACGCACACGGGCCCGGGAAGTCTCCCGCGACTCCCCGGGCCCGTGCCGCTGTCCCTCACGACCCCTGCGGGCGGTGCCGGTCCTCCAGATACCTCGTGTGCGTCTCCTGCCTCCGCGACTCCGCCTCCCGCAGCGACGTCGCCAGCGCACGCGCCTCGTCGTACAGCACCGTGAGCTGGCGTTCGAGATGGCGCTCCGGGGGCTCCGTGCCCGGCTGGAGGCGCGTCCACCAGCGGGTGCGGACGAAGGTGTCCACCGACTCCGGGACATCCTGGCGGATCGCCCGCGACAGGGTGTGCACCCCCTCCGCGTCCATCGCCAGCGCGTCCGCGACCCAGCCGGGCTCCAGCAGCGCGTCCAGGACCTCGGTCAGCTCGGTGAGCCGGCCGGCGGCGGCCGGGGGCAGGTCGACCTCGGCCAGATAGGCGCGGAGCTTGGTGAAGTCGCCGCGCAGCTCGTCCAGTTGCTCGGCGGGGTTGGTGAAGGCCGGGGCGTCCGGGCGTTCCGGCGGGGCGATCAGCGCGCCCGCGCCGTACAGTCCGACCACCACCACCGGCCAGTACGGGCCCGCCACCCCGGTGAAGGTGAGGGCCAGGCCGCCCACGCCCGCCGCGCTGCCCACCAGGTTCTTGCGGGACTCGACGTACCCCAGAGCCCTGGCTCCGAATGATCTGCCGCTCCTACTGGTAGCCACGGATCTCCTCGAAAGCCCCGTCGAGCGACTCCGGGCCGCCCGTCGCGTCGAACAGCCGGCCGCCCGTGATCTGCGCGATGTGTTCCAGTTCCGCGCGGTCCGAGTCACCGAACAGGATGGGGAAGACCGGGGTCGCCCGACCGTCCTCGGGCAGCCCCGCGTAGAAGCTGTCGAACTCGACGGCCTTCGAGCCGGCCGTGTTCTCGCCGTCCGTCATCAGCACGATGGAGGTGAACGCGTCCGAGCCGCCCCCGCCGAGATGCGAGTACGCCTCCCGCAGGCTGCTGTAGATCGCCGTGTTCCCCGACGCCGACAGCCCCTTCGCGTCCGCCCGTATCCCGTCCAGCGCCGCCGCCCGGTTCCCCGGATCCACCGTATGCGTGCGGACCTGCTTCACATCGGAGCCGAACGGCATCAGCGTCACCTCCTCCCGGTCCCGGAAGCGCTCCCCGGTCGCCGACTCGTCCGTACCGGTCAGCCCTGCCAGCGCGTCCTTCAGCCGCGCCAGCCGCTCGCCCTTCATCGAGCCCGAGGTGTCCAGCACGTACACGGTGCGGGACGGACGCCGGAGCTGGTTCTCGTACGAGTTGAGCAGCCCGTCCGCGACCGACCGCGAGCCGGGGAAGGGCAGTTCGCGCCGCTTGTCCGTGGCCAGACCGGCGGCCGGGCGCACCGACGGGACGACAGGGCGCCGGAACGTCTGCTCGGTGAGCGCCTGCTGCGCCTCCGGGCTACGCAGATACGAGGTGAGCGCCTGGCCCGACTCCCGCGCGTCCTGCGGCGCCGAGGTCAGCAGCGTGAACGGATAGTCCGCGGTCACCACCCCGTCCTTGGGGCGGATCACGGTCAGCCCGGTATTGCTGTCCCGGTTCATGGACAGCAGCACCGACTCGTAGTTCACGAGCGCGTCGACGCTGCCGCGCCGGGTGTACGCCGTGGCCAGCCACCCGGACGAACCGGAGGTGAGCTTCTGCCCGGTGAAAAATTCCTTCAGCTTCCCCTTCGCCCGGTTCACATCGGCGTCCGTGAGCGCGGACTGCGCGCCCGAGAGACCCGAGGCGACCGAGATCAGCGCGGAGAAACCGGAGTTGGAGCGTACGGGGTCGGTCATCCCGTACGTCAGCTTCCCGGCCACCACCGCCTGGTGCACCTGCGACCAGGTGACCTGGTCCGGCTGCCAGCCCAGCCGCTGCACGGTCGCGGCCTTCACCCCGAGCGCGACCGGCGAGGACATGATCGGGGTCTCGTTGGTGATGCGCTCACCGGCACCGGGGTCGAGCCGCAGATAGTCGTTGGAGGACAGCCACACCGCGTCGTACTTGCCGTCGGCCTTGCCGGACGCGATCAGCTCGGCGGCGTCCAGGGTGCCGGTCCAGGTGGGCCGTACCTTCACCCCGGTCTTCTGCTCGGCCTGGTCCAGCACGCCCTGCATGTCGGAGAGTTCACTGGAGGCGAGCACACGCAGGGTGCCCTTGTGGTACGAGGTGTCCGCACCGGGACCGGGGTCCTTCGCGGCATCGTCACCCCCCGACCCGCCCGTACACGCCGCGACGGCCAGCAGAGCCACCGCCATGGCCGTCCCGGTCAGTTTCCGTCTCACCGAAGGCCCCCTTCGAGCGCGCCCGCCGACCGGGTCCGCTCCAAATACGTGCTGGCGCTCTGGAGTTCAGCCGTCAGCGACTCCACCGTCGACGCCATCGACTCCGTCGCCTGGATCTTGTACGTGTCGATCGCGTCCAGCGTCCGGTAGATCTGCTGGAACGCCGACCGCAGCGTCTCCGCCCCCACCGCCGGATCCGCCGCTATGCGCTGGATCTCGCCGCTCTGGGTGGCGAGCATCTCCGCGTTGCCGCGGATCAGGTCCTCGGTCGTCGAGCGCAGCACATTCACCTGCTCGGTCACCCTGCGCTGGTTCTCCAGCGCCGACGAGAGCATCACCGCGATCCGCAGTGCCGAGACCGTGGTTGTCGCGGCGCGGTCGACGCCCTTGATCAGCTCCTCGTTGTTGCGCCGTACGACATCCATCGCGAGATAGCCCTGCGCGCACACCGCGAGCTGGGTGAGCAGGTCCTGATGCTTCTGCCGGACCGGGAAGAGCACATCGGCGCGGAGCGCGTCCGCCTGCGCGGGGTCGGTGAGCCCGAGCGAGGTGATGCGCTCCTCGACCGCCGTGTCCAGTGCCGAGGTGAGCACCGCGTACTCCTGGAGCTTGCCCATGGTCTCCCACAGGCGCGTCCGCTCGGTGTGCAGCGCGGCGTTGTCGCGCCGGAGTTCGTCCTGCCCGCCCCTGAGCGAACTCACGATCTTGTTCAAGGTGCCCTGCGAGGAGGCGTACTTGGCGGCGTGATCGCGCAGCTTGTTGCCGCCGGGCAGCTTCGACAGGAACCGGCGGGCCCCCTTGCCCGGCGTGTCGCGCGGGTCCAGGTCCTCGACCGTACGGCGCAGCTCGACCAGCGAGTTGGAGACCCGGGACTGGGCGTCCTCGCCGCCGGAGGACAGTGAGTGGATCGTACGGTCCAGCATCCGGTTGGACTGCTGGGCCGCGTTGCGGATCTCACCCGATCCCAGGTTGGCGATCTCGCCGATACGGGTGGTGAATTCGGGCGAACGGGAGTCGATCGCGGCGAGCGAGCCGACGTACTCCGTGGCGCGCCGCGTCATCTCCTCGCGTACGGAGTCGTCGAGCGGCACCAGTCCGGCGGCCTGCTCGGTTCGGACCGGGGCGACGGGTTCCGGTGGCGTGAGGATCAGCTCCGAGCCGGCCGGGCCGGGGCTCTGCTCTGTGGACATTCGGTTTCCCCCTGAGGCTTTGACGAGATCAACTGCTGTGACCGGGCCGGCCGGCCGCTACGACCGGGCCCGTTGCGCCATCGCGTGCAGCCACTCGGTGGTGGGCACGGGCGCCTGACGGACCCCGGTCAGCGTCTGGTTGAGGAAGTCCTGGTACGGCGCGGTGGCCGCGGTGAACTCGGCCGCGGCCCCCTGCGGGCGGAAGCCGTGCCGTACCGCCAGCTCGCGCAGCCGCTTGTCGGTGGTGAGCAGATCGCCGAGCGCCCGGCCGTTCTCGTTGAACGGTACGAGCGTGTGGTCGCTGTTGACGGTGGTGTCCGGGTAGAGCACCACCAGATCGCCGACCTCCTGCTTCTGCAGCAGCACCGAGGCGACCTGCGACTCGTAGACCAGCACGAGCGGATTCCCGACGCCGCTGATGAAATCGCGGAACGGCGCGTCGGAACTGGGCTGCTGGGACCCCTGCACCACGGTGAGCTGCTTGAGCAGCGGAGCCGTCTGGTCGACCGCTTTCTTGTCGCCGACGACCTTGCCGCCGTTGGCGACGAAGGACGCGGCGGCGAGATAGAGCGCGCCCGAGTTGGAGGTCATGGGGTCGGTGCTGGTGATGAAGACCGTCCCGGTCAGCTCGGCGTGGCCGGCCGTGCCCTTGAGCTGCTGCCAGGTGCGCTGCTCGGCGGCGGCGTCGAGATATGGGCCCATCCGCAGGGTGCCGCGGGACTTGCCGTCCAGGGTGGCGAGGCCGTTGTCGGCGAGGACCTGGGCGGCGGCGCGATGGGCGACGACCACCAGCGGCGAGTAGAAGGGCCGCAGGGGCGTGCCCGGGACCTTGAACTTCTTGGCCAGTTCGTCGGCCGGGGCCGTGGAGGAGGGGAAGGCGAAGTCGGTTTCTTCGAGTGTGAGCTGTTCCTCCATGGCCCAGGAGCCGGAGGTCTCCGTCTTCACGGTGAAACCGTGCTCGTCCAGCGCCTTGATCACATCGGGGTCGGCGAAGAACTCCGCCTTCTCCGAACCGATGACTCCCCGCACGGTCTTCGTTGCCGTGTCTGATACCTGGCTCTCTCGGCCTGCCACGACGGCTGTTATCACGCCGCCGATCAGCAGCACCGCCAGGATGATTCCCACGATGCGTTTCACGCCCAAAGGGTGCTCGCGGAGACCCACATTCCGGGGTGAGTTGCGTGTACGGAGGGTGAAGTGCCCATCCCGGAAAGGAACCGGAGGCAACCGTTCATGACGCGGACGAGCGGGGTTCGTGTCGGGTCCGTGGGTGCCGCTCGCGCCCCGGCCGATCGCGGGGGCGCCGCCGTCAGCGGGCGGCGAGCAGGCGCTGGTCCCGGGCGGCGGCCGGGGGCTCGCCGGCGGGCGGTGCCTCGTTGAGCGCGGCCGTGTGCGCGTCCATGCGCTCGGCCGAGAGGATCGCCGCCGCGGTGTCGGCGCGCGAGGCGGCCACCACCAGCGCACGGCCCGCGAGGGCGAGGGCGCGACGGTGCAGCGCGACCGGGTCGGCGTCGGTGAGCGCGGCATGGCGGGCCGGCGGGGTGCCGCGCAGCCGTACGATCTGCCGGGCGATGCACTCGGCGGGCTCTTCGAGACCCAGCTCGTCGGTGACGGTGAGCAGCGCGGAGAGATGTCCCGCGAGCTGGATGTTCAGCTCTTCCTCGCGGCTGCGGTGTGGGAAGTCGGCGCGATCGGCCATCGTGTGGACCGACTTCGCGCGGATCGGCTCGTACATGAGGATGGCCTCCTGGCATCGTCAGGAGACCATCCTACCTTGGATTCAGTCTAAAGTTGAGCGCGGTCCGGAAGCTTCCGGTATGCGGACAGGGGTACGGCCGTACGCGCTGTACGGGCCGGTGGCGTACGCCCGTACGCGCCGGCGCTACGGCTGCGCGTACCCGTCCAGGAAGTTCCCGATCCGGGTCACCGCGTCCGTGAGGTCCTGGACGGCGGGCAGGGTGACGATCCGGAAGTGGTCCGGCTCCGGCCAGTTGAACCCCGTACCGTGCACCACCATGATCCGCTCGGCCCGCAGCAGATCGAGCACCATCTGCCGGTCGTCCTTGATCTTGAAGACCTTCGGATCGAGCCGCGGGAAGAGATACAGCGCGCCCTTGGGCTTCACGCAGGTCACGCCGGGGATCCGGGTGAGCAGCTCGTACGCGGTGTTCCGCTGCTCCAGGATCCTGCCCCCGGGCAGCACCAGTTCCTGGATCGACTGCCGGCCGCCGAGCGCGGTGGCGACCGCGTGCTGGGACGGCATATTGGCGCACAGCCGCATGTTCGCCAGGATCGTCAGCCCCTCGATGTACGAGGCGGCATGCGCCTTGGGGCCGCAGACCGCCAGCCAGCCGGAGCGGAAACCGGCCACCCGGTAGTTTTTCGAGAGCCCGTTGAAGGTGAGGGTCAGCAGATCGGGGGCGACGGCGGCGGTGGGGGTGTGGGTGGCGCCGTCGTACAGGATCCGGTCGTAGATCTCGTCGGAGCAGACGACGAGATGGTGGCGGCGGGCGATCTCGGTGAGGGCGGTGAGCATCTCGTCGCCGTACACCGCGCCGGTGGGGTTGTTCGGATTGATGATCACGAGCGCCTTGGTGCGGTCGGTGATCTTCCGCTCGATGTCGGCGAGGTCCGGCATCCAGTCGGCCTGCTCGTCGCAGCGGTAGTGCACGGCCGTGCCTCCGGCGAGGGAGACGGAGGCGGTCCAGAGGGGGTAGTCGGGGGCCGGTACGAGCACCTCGTCGCCGTCGTCGAGCAGCGCCTGCATCGACATCTGGATCAGCTCGGAGACACCGTTGCCGAGATAGACGTCCTCGACGTCCAGCTCGATGCCCTTGGTCTGGTAGTGCTGCATCACCGCGCGCCGGGCGGAGAGCAGCCCCTTCGCGTCGCCGTAGCCGTGTGCGTCGCCGAGGTTGCGCAGGACGTCTTCGAGGATCTCGGGCGGGCACTCGAAGCCGAAGGCGGCCGGATTGCCGGTGTTGAGCTTGAGGATACGCTGGCCCGCCGCCTCCATCCGCGTCGCCTCGTCGAGGACGGGGCCCCGGATCTCGTAACAGACGTTTGCGAGCTTCGTCGACTGGATGACCTGCATGTACGTGAGCTTACGGCCGCGTAACGGAGCCCGCGTGGTGTTTTGGGACACGTCAGCCGTGCGGGGGATTCCATGGGGCGGGCGAACGAGACCGGCAGGCGGAGAACGGCGAGC
>NZ_LATD01000139.1 GCF_000981895.1 Streptomyces odonnellii
CCGCACCGCACCGCCGCCGTCCCGCCGCCCCGCCGCGTTCGAGGAGCCCACGCTGTCCAGCGCATCCCACGCCGGCCACCCGAACGGCCTCCACCGTTTCAACACCGCCGCGCCGCTCGCCGCCGAAGCCGCGCTGCTCACCTGCTGCGGCAGCCGCCGCTGGGCGCAGCGGGTCGCCGCGCACCGCCCGTACCCCGATCTCGACGCCCTGCTCGCCGCCGCCGACGAGGCCAGCTACGACCTCTCGCAGTCCGACCTCACCGAGGCACTCGCCGACGAGTCGTCCTCGGGCCCGCCGCTCAGCGCCCCGCCCGCCGCCCGTACCGCCCTGCGCGCCGCGCACGCCGCGTACGAGAGCAGCTTCGGGCACGCCTTCGTGATCAGCCTGGACGGGCACCGGCCCGAGGAGCATCTCGACGAGGTGCTCGCGGACATCCACGCCCGGCTCTCCCACGAGCCCGACCACGAGCGGGCCGTCGCCGCCGACGAGCTGCGCCGCCTCGCGCGTGCCCGGCTCGCCCGGCTCGTCGCCCCGTATGAATACGAGGCGGACGCCCCCAGATATCATGAAACCAGCCATAACGGACTCAGGGACACCCGCCCCGTGGGCCGCTCGGGGTGCGGGCCCTGGGGCTCCGGGCATCCGGACAGGCCCGATAGCCCGTCCGTGGCTGTTTGATTGCCTGTTTGATCACACCTATGGGCCCCCGGGCGGAGGAACCCGCCGCTCGTGGCTAACATGGCCGGGGCCGGTGGACCGTACCCGGCCGGGCGCGACCGACACCACTGTGCTTATTGAGTAGAAGATGGCGGCCGGCTCCCCGATCACCGCTCCCGGAGGGTTTTTCCGTGCCGGCTGGAACGCTGTACCGCGGCCGGGAAGGAATGTGGTCCTGGGTGGCTCATCGAGTCACCGGCGTCCTCATCTTCTTCTTCCTGTTCGTACACGTGCTGGACACAGCTCTCGTCCGTGTTTCCCCCGAGGCCTACGACGATGTCGTAGCGACCTACAAGAACCCGGTCGTCGCGCTGCTCGAGTACGGCCTTGTGGCCGCCATCCTCTTCCACGCGCTCAACGGCCTGCGTGTCATCGCCGTGGACTTCTGGTCCAAGGGCCCGCGCTACCAGAAGCAGATGCTCTGGACCGCCGTGGGTATCTGGATCGTCCTGATGGTGGGCGCCCTCTACCCCGTGCTCGGCCACGCCGCGCGCCAAGTCTTCGGGAGCTGAGAGTCCGCCCATGTCTACGAACAACACCGTCGCCGAAGAGACGACCGCGATCGGTCCGGTCGAGGGCGAGAGCCTGTACGACGCCGATTTCCCGGCGCCCCTCATCGAGGCCCCGCGCAAGCGGACCGCCAAGACCCCGAAGTCGACCCGCGGCAACTTCGAGATGGCCGCCTGGCTCTTCATGCGGCTCTCCGGTGTCGTACTGGTCGTGCTGGTCATCGGCCACCTGATCATCCAGCTCGTACTGGACGGCGGGGTTTCCAAGATCGGCTTCGCCTTTGTGGCCGGCCGCTGGGCCTCGCCGTTCTGGCAGGTGTGGGATCTGCTGATGCTGTGGCTGGCGATGCTGCACGGCGGCAACGGTCTCCGTACGGTCATCAACGACTACGCGGAGCGTGCCACGACACGCCTGTGGCTCAAGGGCCTGCTGTACACCGCCACGGTGTTCACCATCCTTCTCGGCTCGCTGGTGATCTTCACCTTCGACCCGAACATCCGCTAAAGCCGGGGCTGACGAGACTCTCATGAAGATCCACAAGTACGACACCGTCATCGTCGGCGCCGGTGGCGCCGGTATGCGCGCGGCCATCGAGTCGACCAAGCGCAGCCGTACCGCGGTGCTGACCAAGCTCTACCCGACCCGGTCCCACACGGGCGCCGCGCAGGGCGGCATGGCCGCCGCGCTCGCCAACGTGGAGGAGGACAACTGGGAGTGGCACACCTTCGACACGGTCAAGGGCGGTGACTACCTGGTCGACCAGGACGCCGCCGAGATCCTGGCGAAGGAGGCCATCGACGCGGTCCTCGACCTGGAGAAGATGGGCCTGCCGTTCAACCGGACCCCGGACGGCACCATCGACCAGCGCCGCTTCGGCGGCCACTCCCGCAACCACGGCGAGGCCCCGGTCCGCCGGTCCTGCTACGCGGCGGACCGTACCGGCCACATGATCCTCCAGACGCTGTACCAGAACTGCGTGAAGGAGGGCGTGGAGTTCTTCAACGAGTTCTACGTCCTCGACCAGCTCATCACCGAAGTGGACGGCGTCAAGAAGTCCGCGGGCGTGGTCGCGTACGAGCTGGCCACCGGCGAGATCCATGTGTTCCAGGCGAAGTCGGTGATCTACGCCTCCGGCGGCACCGGCAAGTTCTTCAAGGTGACCTCGAACGCGCACACGCTGACCGGTGACGGGCAGGCCGCCTGCTTCCGGCGCGGACTGCCGCTGGAGGACATGGAGTTCTTCCAGTTCCACCCGACGGGCATCTGGCGCATGGGCATCCTGCTCACCGAGGGCGCCCGCGGCGAGGGCGGCATCCTCCGCAACAAGAACGGCGAGCGCTTCATGGAGAAGTACGCGCCCGTCATGAAGGACCTCGCCTCGCGCGATGTCGTCTCCCGGTCCATCTACACGGAGATCCGCGAGGGCCGCGGCTGCGGTCCCGAGGGCGACCACGTCTATCTGGACCTCACCCACCTGCCGCCGGAGCAGCTCGACGCCAAGCTGCCCGACATCACCGAGTTCGCGCGGACCTATCTGGGCATCGAGCCGTACACCGACCCGATCCCGATCCAGCCGACCGCGCACTACGCCATGGGCGGCATCCCGACCAATGTCGAGGGCGAGGTCCTCGCCGACAACACGACGGTCGTGCCGGGGCTGTACGCGGCCGGCGAGGTGGCCTGCGTATCGGTGCACGGCGCCAACCGGCTGGGCACCAACTCGCTGCTGGACATCAATGTGTTCGGCCGCAGGTCCGGTATCGCCGCCGCCGAGTACGCCGCGAAGCACGACTTCGTCGAGCTGCCCGAGAACCCGGCCGAGCGGGTCGAGGCCCAGGTCGAGCGGCTGCGCGCGTCCACCGGCAAGGAGCGGGTCGCCGCGCTGCGCCTGGAGCTCCAGGAGTGCATGGACGCCAATGTGATGGTGTTCCGCACGGAGCAGACGATCAAGACCGCGGTCGAGAAGATCGGCGAGCTGCGCGAGCGCTATCTGAACGTGTCCGTCCAGGACAAGGGCCGGCGCTTCAACACGGATCTGCTGGAGGCGATCGAGCTGGGCAATCTGCTCGATCTGGCCGAGGTGATGGCCGTGTCCGCGCTCGCCCGCAAGGAGTCCCGCGGCGGTCACTACCGCGAGGACTACCCCAACCGTGACGACGTGAACTTCATGCGCCACACCATGGCGTACCGCGAGGTCGGCGACGACGGCAACGAGTCCATCCGTCTCGACTACAAGCCGGTCGTCCAGACCCGCTACCAGCCGATGGAGCGTAAGTACTGATGGCTACCCCCGTACTGGACAAGGTCGAGGCGGAGTCCGCCGCCTCCCCGTACATCACGGTCACGTTCCGGATCCGCCGCTTCAACCCCGAGGTCTCGGACGAGGCCCAGTGGCAGGACTTCCGGATCGACATCGACCCCAAGGAGCGGGTGCTCGACGGCCTCCACAAGATCAAGTGGGAGCTGGACGGCTCGCTGACCTTCCGGCGCTCCTGCGCGCACGGCATCTGCGGCTCGGACGCGATGCGGATCAACGGGCGCAACCGGCTGGCGTGCAAGACGCTGATCAAGGACATCAATCCGTCGAAGCCGATCACGGTCGAGCCCATAAAGGGGCTCACGGTCCAGAAGGACCTGATCGTGGACATGGAGCCGTTCTTCCAGGCGTACCGCGATGTGATGCCGTTCCTGGTCACCAGCGGCAACGAGCCGACGCGGGAGCGCCTCCAGTCCGCCGAGGACCGTGAGCGCTTCGACGACACCACCAAGTGCATTCTGTGCGCGGCGTGCACCTCGTCCTGCCCGGTCTTCTGGAACGACGGCCAGTACTTCGGCCCGGCGGCGATCGTGAACGCGCACCGCTTCATCTTCGACTCGCGCGACGAGGCGGCGGAGCAGCGGCTGGAGATCCTCAACGACAAGGACGGCGTGTGGCGTTGCCGTACGACGTTCAACTGCACGGACGCGTGTCCGCGCGGCATCGAGGTGACCAAGGCGATCCAGGAGGTCAAGCGGGCGCTGATCACGCGCCGCTTCTGACCGTAGGACCGTAAGCCCGGCGGGCCCGCTTCTGTAGGCAAGTCCATACAGAAGCGGGCCCTTCGTGTGCCAGGATCGGAGGCGCATCAGGGACCACGGGAAGCGGGGAGAGATGAGCGAGCCGAATCCGTACGCGGACGGGGAGTACCAATGGGGGCCGCCGCAGCAGCCGGGTCCCGGCGCGGGCGCGACGCCGGCACCGGGCAAGCCGGAGTACGACTTCCCCAATCCGACGCTCATCGACGGCCCGCCGGGCGCGACACCGACGCCGACACCGGCCCCCGGCTATGGCTACCCCGCCCCCGGGG
>NZ_LATD01000014.1 GCF_000981895.1 Streptomyces odonnellii
GGGGTAGAGGTGGCGGGGGCCGAGGTGGGGCCATCGTTGAGCGGCGGTGGCGAGGAACGTGATCGCTCGTGGCGTCCAGCTGGGTGCGGACCGTTCGGCGCCCTGCCGGCTGAGCAGAGAGGTGATGGTGGGGGCCGCCCAGGACTGGGCGGGGTAGTCGGCCTGATGGCCGGGGAGGGTGAGGGCGAGGAAGTCCTCGGCGAGGCGGTCGGGGTAGAGCGGTTCCAGGACGGTGTCCCGGCTGGGGTCCGCGGGCGGATAGCAGATGGCGTGGTCGGCGAGGACTCTCTCCGGGGCGGGCCGGGGGTGCAGGGTGCCAAGGACAGTGGCGCCTGCGGAAGGTTCCAGGCTGCCGGTGAGGGCAGCGGTGAACACTGTCCGGTTCATCACCTGCGGCGGGGTGGAGTAAGTGCGCTCGGCGGGGTGGAGTTCGTGGCCGGCGTCGCCGTATAGGCGGGCCCAGTGCAGGTGTTCGCGGTCCAGGAGGTAGATGGTCAGGCCGGCCGTGTCGGACGGGGGACGACAGCCGGTGGCATAAGCGTCGACTGCGACCAGGGCGGCAATGTGCACGGCCAAAGTGAGCCCGAAATCCGGGTGCCCCAGCGGGCCGGGCGCCGCGACGCCGACCGGGGCGGTCAGGCCGTAGCGTGCGGCGAAGCTGTCGCGGGCAGCGTGGAACATTTCTGCGCGCGGCCCGGCCTCCCGGGAGGGCAGGGGTTCCAGGAACTGGGCGGAGGCTCCAGCCTGGTGGTTGGCCAGCCCGGCGCGGACCGCCGGCCAGGCGTCGGCGGTCCGCGCCAGCAGCAGGATGCGGGTTCTCACGGCGGCCCGGTGGAGCAGGGCATTGCTGAGCAGCCAAGTCAGGTGGGTCAGGGGCCAGCGGTCGGCGTAGTCGACGACCAGCAGCAGGCCGAGGGCGCCGTCCAGGCGCAGGTCCTGGCTGCCGGGTGGGGGCAGGACGGTTCCGGGTCCGTGGGTGGCGGTGACGACCTTCCAGCCGACGGCACCGGACTGTGCGGCGAACTGGTCGGCCAGCCGGGTCTTGCCCTGGCCGCCCGGGCCGTGCAGCCAGCGGGCGCCCAGCCGCGGCCCGTTGTCGCGCCAGTGACACAGGTCGGTGAGTTCGGCCTCGCGGCCGGTGAAGTCGACCACTGCGTGGCGGGCGTTGAGCATGCGGCTGGGCAGCTCCCGCAACCACTGCGGGTCAGTCTGCGGTGGGGGGCTCCAGTTCTCCAGCACGTACAGGGGGATGCCGTCGCCAAAAACGTGGATGTCCGCGCCGATCACCCCGTAGGCGAAGCCGCCCTCCGCGCGCACCGTCTGGCGGGAGCCGGGCGGTTCACCGACTCCGGTGACGGTCTCGCTCACGAGGTCTGCCCGGAGCCCGTGCCCGGAGCGGAGGCAGGCGTGGGCGGCCTCAGTTGGCTGGTGTCGGGATGCTCATGCACGATGACGTCGCCCAGCTGGGAGGCGAATATCCGACCGTTGTCCCGGGCGATGTTGGTCTGTACCCAGTGCTGCTCAGCTCGGGGCAGTTCGGCCCGGACTTCCTCCACCAGGGCCCGCAGGTCGTCCGTGGCGTCCGGGTACCGGCGCAGGAGCGCTTCCATCTGCAACTGCCAGACCGGAATCAGGGCCTGACGGGCGCGCTCCGGGTCCTCGGCCTGCGCCACCAGGGCGGCATTGCCCTCCAACTGGGTTTCAACGGCCGCCTGCTGGGTCCGGCCGCTCCGGCGGAACAGGACGGCCATACCGGTGCGGGTGGTCTGCCAGGCATCGGTGGCCATCGCCGCCACCACAGTTGTCGCTCCCGTCAGAGCCAGAGCCGTCATCGCTTCCTCTAACACCAGGTCTCCTCACGATCAGGCGGTCAGGAAATGCGGAGGATTCAGCTCGATGATCCCCCCGGGAGGTCCGGGAGGCCATGCCCCCGCGCACCTCGCCGGAGAACGGACGTGGCTCCGAACTGCGGGGTCGGTCCCCCCTCGGAGCGCAGTGGCAGGGAGAGTCGGCGTAATCCGGAGCCCTCGTTTAGCACTTCCATTCAAATGGAAGCTGGGATCACCGCCCATGGCACCAGGACCATGCCAACGAAACCCAACACGCAGTGCTCGTCGAACTCCATGTACGGCTCGCCAACGCAGCTGGCTTTCCATCCAGCCGCAGCCTGTGTTCTGCTCACCTGCTCACCTGGCGGCTGAAGGAGCCCGGCCTGTGCCGCTGTTACACGGACCGTTCGAGCCCGGGTGGTGGCGTGGAGGATTCACGCTCCAACTCGTAAGCGACCCAACTACCAGACTCCTGGTCAGCATTCCTGATTCTCACCACCGCCAGGCGCCAATCGAGAGATCGCAGAAGGGAGGGTGCAGTCGAGGGTGAAGGCTGCCACGGAGACGCCCTTAAGAGCTCGCTGTGTCTGTGCCTGCTCCTGCTGGTACTTGTGAACGCTGTCGAGCGTGTGGCCGCTCACAGGGCACGATCGTTTTTGGGTCGTCCAGTGATCGCAGTGAAAGTAGCCGGTCAGCAGGATGCCTGCCGTGTGTGGGGTGTTCAGGTAGCGGTCGACAAGTTGTTGTTCCAGGGCCGTGGGGAGAGTCCTGTTCCAACAGCCCTTGCACTCGATCACTACCTTTACCGGATCGTGTCCGCTGCCGGGTGGGGCGAATGCCTCGATTTGGATGTCGGTGCGCCGGCCGGACAGGCCCGGGCGGTCAAGCTGGACTTCACGGTTGACCACCACGCGCTCCCCTCCGATGTCCTGCAGGAGGAAGATGGCAAGAATGTCGCTGAGGTCATCCTCCCAGCATGGCCACCATTCGGCTTTGGCTATATCCGCGTGCGATCGATTCCACAGCGAGACGGCGAGTCCGTTGGGGCGACGCAGGACATCCTGGAATCGATCCAGTGCCTCGATGACGAGTGCCAGGAGGTGGCCTTCGTCGGTGACCCAGCGGCGCTGTTTCGATTGGCTTGCCAGCGCAATGAGCTGACTGGGAGTCGTCGAAATGTGCGACGTCTCAGCGGCGGAGGCGGCGGTCAGGCGCGCAAGGCGACGCAGGAGTCGAAGGCCAGTCCAGGCAGCCATGCGGCGCAACTGATGGGCGGCGTGGGCGGTGTTCTTCGCCTGCAGCAGTGCCGGGATGGAACGCGCCAGGTCACCGGCGTGAGCGTCACCTGTCCAACCGGTCCGCAGGGGCGGGTCGAGAACCTCCGGACCGGCGTGATCGGCGAACAGGAGGTAGAGATCGGCGAGGGCTTCCTCTGCCAGGGCAGCCAGATGGTGCGGTCGGCCCTCGTGATGGGGCGGACGTTGGTCGAGCCGGTCAAGGTACGCCTCGGCGAGCACGTCGTTCTGCAAGCGGGTGTGCACAAACGGCCACAGGCTGGGCAGTGCCGGGCAGAACAGGAGGGTGTGTGCAGCAAGAAGCCAGCGTGCCTGGGCATCGGAGGGGGAGGTCAGGGCGGAAGCGTCGGTTTCTAGCGCCGCTCTCAGGCGGCCTACGGCGCCGGGATGTTCGTCAAAGGCCAGGGCGCTGATCACGCTGTGCCATTGGTCGAGGTCGCGGTCCGAATGGTCTGCCCAGGCGATGAGGGTGTCGAGGACCTCCGGGAGGGCGTGGGCGGTGAGGGCACGGGTGATGTGGTGTGTGGTGATGGTGTCGGTGTTGGCGTCCTGGAGGATGTCGGAGAGCAGGGGGGCGAGTGCGGGGCCGGCTTGTTCCGCGCAGTGGGGAAGGAAGGCCTCCCGGACGGCTTGGGCGGGTGAGGTGTAGGCGGGGATAGTGGCCAGAGCGAGGGTCCAGCTGGCCCAGTGGGCGGGGGTGGCCCGGGGCAGCGCGGCCGGTGTGTGCAGAACGGCGAAGGCGCTCAGTTCTGGCAGGCGCCACGGATTGGCGCGCCGTCCGTGGGCGAGTAGTTGCGCTGTCGGCGGCGGCACTGTGGCCAGGACGTGGAGGGCGGCTGCCTGCAGTGCACTGTCAAGGTCACTGCTCTTGGCCGGGCGGGAGGGAGCATGGTGGGCCCAGGTGAGCAGGGGCTCCGCAAGCAGGTGAGGGGGCGGGGACCCGTCGCGGGTGCGTCTCATCTGCTCGATGACGGTGCCCCAGGCACGGCGGATGGTGTCGGGATCTGCCATGTGGACGGCGGCGAGCGCTTCGCGCAACCCTGTCTCGCTGTAGATACGGCTGTCAGCGGGGGTGTTATCGGGTTCTTGCTCGAATTCAGGGGCAGGTTCTTCGTCCCACTGGTCCGTGGTGGCCTGCCGCAGGGTGGGGTGGGCGGCGCGCGCCACGGCTGCGTGGGCACGCAGTTCCGGATCGGTCGGTGGAGTGATGGACACGATCATCCGTGCCAGCGAAAGGGGCACGTCGGCGAGTTCTTCCCAGTGATCCATCCAGTGGAAGGCGTCATCATACGTCGTCAGGCAGCCACGCGGGGCAGCGATCAGCACGCGGACGAACTCGTCCTCCGTCGTGTGCGTGAGCAGGTAGAGCGTGAGGGCGCGGCGCAGGCTGTGCTGCGCACGCAGTGCATCCCCCAAGGCCTGGTGCTCGGTATGACCGTCGAGGCTGTGTAGGGTCTCGCTGTGAGCGCCCAGCGCGATCAGAGCCTGGCCGATAAAGGTCTCGGGGCGCTCAAGGCCGGGGAGGCCGGTAGTGCTGGCGAGGTTGATGGCTCTGGTGATCAAGCTGATGGCCAGGACGATGCTGCGCTGTGACGGCGGTTGCTGCAGCATGTCGCGGGCCCACAGCAGCGCCTGAGTGGTCTGGGCGGCGGTCAGCTGAGCAGGTATGTCGGAACGTAGCGCCCAGGCCCGGCCGATGTAGTCGGGTGCTGAGTCGCGGAAGAGGTCGAGCAGTTCCCTCACGGTCAGGTGAATGGGCCACAGGCGGTTGAGCGCTGCAGCGACGACTTCGGGCGAGGGGTCGCCGGTCGCCAGTTGTCTGATCCGGTCGACGGTCTGATCACCCGTTTGTTCAAGGGAGGCAATGGAGCGCAGGGCGATTGCACGTAGTTCTTCGGGCAGGTCGGTGGTCTCGGCGACCTGTAGCAGGGCATCGGTCAGCTCCGGATGGGGGCAGCGGCGGGCTATTCCGAGTGCGGTGTACAAAACGATGCCGTCGACGTCCGGTCGGAGGCGGGGCACGAGTTGTTCCGACAGCCTGGGGCGGTCCAGACGGTGCAGTGAGGTGTGGTCGATGTCGATGGTGTCGTCGTGCTGCACCAAGTCGAAGACGGCTTCAACAACGCGGGCGCGGTCGTCGGCGGACCGGGCGGGCAGGTCGGCCAGGAGCAGGACTTCAGGATCATCGCGCAGCAGGTCTTCAAAGAGTGTGGGGTCGTTGCTGCTGCGCCAGGCGGCCACTTCGCGATGGGCGGGGTAGACGTGCCGAGCAGTGCCTTCGCCAACCCACAAGAGGCCGGCCTGGGCCTGCGGATCGGTCTGATGGGCGCTCAGGTAATGGGCGGCCAGGAACTCCTGGTAGCTGCGATGGGTGAAGGACCATCGGAACAGGCCGACGGGCTCGAACAGGTGGGACTCGGTCAGGCGGCGCAGTTCGTCCGTCGTGCAGGGCACCAGACTGCCCAGCGGGCCGGGCTCGTGTCCGCCTTCCAGCTCAGCGAGGCTGATCTCACCATCAGCACCGCGCTGCCAGTCGTCGTACAGGACGACATGTGCTCCGAACTGCATGACAGCCGCGACGCGGGCGGCAACCGGCAACAGGCGTTCGCCTGGGGGCTGCACGCGCCGTTCATGTATGTCGGCAGGGCGCCGCGTCTCGGAGCACAGCTGCACACATGCCTGCAGGTAGGCGTCAGCCGCGCTGGCGGGCAACGCCCCGTGGAGGCTGCGGTATTCCAGCAACTGCATCAGCGTTACTGGTGCCTTGGCCAGCTGGGTCAGCCCCCGCTGGCGAAGTTCCCTGACAAACTCCCCGGCGTCCAGGCCGGTCCCCTCGGCGGCCACGGCGATATCCGGGGCGCTGAGCGGGGTGAGGACCGCGTGCTGTATCTCCGACGGCCCCCAGTACTGCACGAGTGTGTCCTGCAGGGTGTCGGGCCAGCGGCCGGTGCGACAGCTGATCCGCAGCCGCAGACGACCCCGCTTATCCGCGGCGAGAGAATCAATGCGATCGGCGATCAGGCTGCCCAGGGCGGGAAGTACGTTGAGGCCCTCGTCCAGGCTGTCCAGGATCACCCACCACTCCCCCGTCTCCGGTGCCGTGAATGCAACCGTCAGAGCCGAAGTGGCCTGTGCTTCCGTCTGGTGCCGCCCCAGGTTGACCCACTGCGGCTCCTGCCGCATCGATCTGAGGGCCTGGCGCTCCTGCAACAAGGTCACCGACTTACCGGCGCCGCGCTCACCGAACAACGCCAGCACCGGCACGTCCCGTAGTTCCTCCAGCCTTCGGCCATGCTCTTCCCCGTCAGGAAGAAAGGTGCTGGACCAGTCCCGTCTACGCGCCGCGTCTCCCAGCGGCACAACCTGGCGCGCCCAGGGGTAGATCACCCTGGCAGAAACTGCTGTTCTCTCCACACACAGAGCCTAGAGGGCCGCACCGACAGCGAAGGCGGCGTCTCGGCGGGGTTTGCGTCCAGGAGTGGCTGGCGGCTGCTGGCCGTCCGCTTGCAGTCACTCCGCGCCGTGGACCGTCCGCGCGCCGGCCGGCCAGCGCGGGACTGGTCGCATCGTCCTTGGCCGGATCTCCAGACGAGCGGTCAGCACAGCACAATAGGCAGCGACGTCGTGTAAGGGCAGCGAGGAACGGCTTCTCGAAACGGCCAGGACGGGTCGCCGCCCACCCCAAGCGCGCAGGCACAGGTCACTGGTGAACCATTCGGGCCGTCCCCGGCTGTTGGTCTATGGGGCGGGCTCGTAGGACACCGTGACTCCCGTGCAGCCCGTCGCCGGGAGAAGGAGCCGGTCCTTTTCGGCTTCGTCGACGGCAAGGCTCCAGCGGAGCTTCGTCGCCGTCCATTCGGATGCATAGCGGCACAGCTCGGTGGGCGTGACCGAGCGGCTGGTCGCGGCCGCTCGCACCCATGGCCAACAGTGCCGTCCCCCGGCGCCCAGACAGCCCACTCCGGAGGCTGCCGAAGGTTGGGTTCGAGCGTCGCCACGGTGGTCGCGTCCACGATCGTCTGCCCGGGCCCGGCGTCCGGCGCACTGTCCTCCCTGGTCCAGCTCAGCGAGCCAGACCAGGTAACGGGGAGTCCCGGCAACTCGGTCCCGAGTCGGTGGTACTCCGCCGTTGCGGTGGCCCTCAGCCCGGCGGCCGGACCTTTACGCACGCCAGACGCTCCGACCCAGGCGAACGAGTCCGCCCGCCACGCCGGCGCCTGGCCGCCCGGCGTCGACCAACGTCACCGCGGCGCCCGCCCGGGCGGCGTGATAGGCCACCGATGCGCCGACAATGCCGGAGCCGACGACGACCAAGTCCCCACTCACCGATGAGCTCAACACGTTCACGACCCTAGCGTCCGCCCGCGCGGCCGTGGGTCGACGCCCACTGACCGACGACTGCGCAGGCCATCGGCACTCGTGAGCACCCCCTAGCTAGGCCGCACCCCGTCCGCCAACTCAAGCGCTCAGCTCCGCCAACTAGCGTGCTCATCCGCCGACTGAAGCGCTTAGTGTGCGACACGAAGTCGCTCCAGGTAAGTAAGGACAGCCACGTGAAGGAGGTATCGATCGGCTGAACTTCGGGCCAGTGTCCAGGGCCCGTCCCCGCGCTCCCATGCGCCGCTGGTAACGGCGGGGTGTGAAGCGGAGTGTTCAAGCCCAAGAGCGTCCCGGCCATCGGGGTGCGACAGGTGAGGGGATGGCTGGACGGGCGAACGCAAGTGAACCCTCGATGATGCCTCGTGACTTTAAGACCGCGTCGATGGCGTGTTGGCGGCGGTCACAGGACCCGGTGCTGAAAGGCGCCAAGCGACCTTCGGGTAACTGAGCCCGGAGGGCGGACACCGCTGGTTCCGGGGTAGAGGGGGCGCCCACCCCAGCCGCGTCTTACTGGTGCGGAACGTGGAAACCCCGACGGGGTCCAAGCCTCGGCTTGGTAGGCCGACCGTGAGGAAGGCTGAATTCCCCGGCGGGAGAAGGAAGATCCAAGAAGCGAAGGCCGGCAGGCCGAAAGGCCAGGGGAAACCGGGAGTCGGGACCTTCACCCACTCTCGCATAACTCGCCGGATACGGGTCCTGGTGGCTCGGCCCGAAAGGGCGCCCACGTGGATCAGGTGAGCCTTTGAAGTCACCACTGCAAGGACGCTCGAACCAAGGGACAAGTTAGACACCGGAGGCGAACATGGAGATCACGACACCTGCCGTGACGTCCTCGCCTGCGGTGAACGGACCCGAAGGCGACTTACTCGACTGGCACGGCATCGACTGGGCCACCTGCGAGGAGAACGTACGGCGGCTGAGGCAGAGGATCTTCAAGGCAACGCAGGACGGGGACCTCAAGAAGGTCCGCAACTTGCAGAAGCTCATGCTGCGAAGCCGCAGCAACACGCTGGTCAGCGTGAAGCGGGTGACGCAACAGAGCAGTGGTCGCATGACCGCTGGCATCGATGGGGAACGGGCCCTCACGCCGAAGGCGAGAGGACTGTTGGCGGCTGAGATCCATCGGTCGTCGAATCCCTGGAAGGCCAGGCCGGTCAAGCGAGTGTTCATCCCGAAGAGCAACGGGAAACAGCGACCGCTCGGCATCCCGGTCATCCGTGACCGGGTCCTCCAGGCCCGCGTGAAGAACGCGCTGGAGCCCGAGTGGGAAGCGCGGTTCGAGCCGAGGTCTTATGGCTTCCGGCCCGGCCGCAGCTGTCAGGACGCGATATCCGCGATCTTCTGGACGGTGAAGGGCAAGAACCCGAAGCGTCTGTGGGTCCTGGACGCGGACCTGTCGGCGGCGTTCGACCGCATCGACCACGACCACCTGATGACCATGCTCGGCCAGTTCCCCGCCAGGGACCTGATCCGCGGCTGGTTGAAGGCGGGCGCGATCGACCGCGGCCGGTTCGCACCGACCGAGGAGGGTACTCCTCAAGGCGGTGTGATCAGCCCGCTGTTGCTGAACGTCGCTCTGCATGGAATGGAACAGGCCGCAGGGTGCCAATACACGGTGCGGGCCGGGCGCGAGCCCGGCGCCATGCCGGGTACCCCGGTGCTGGTGAGGTACGCCGACGATCTTGTCGCGCTCTGCCACGACGAATCGGAGGCACACCAGGTCAAGGCCCGGCTGGAGGACTGGCTGGCGCCGAGGGGTCTTCGCTTCAACGAGGAGAAGACCAAGGTCGTCCACCTCGATAGCGGGTTCGACTTCCTCGGTTTCACCGTCCGCCGGAAGAACCGGAAGAAACTGATCATCACCCCGAGCACAACGGCCTGCAAGAGGCTCCGGGCGCGCTTACGGACCGAGGTGAGGACCCTGCACGGGTCCAATGCCGAGGCTGTGTTGCGCAGGCTGATCCCGATCGTTCGCGGTTGGGCGGCTTACTACCGGGCGGTGGCATCCACGACGACGTTCTCGTCGCTGGATCACTACATGTGGCGGCTGACCTTCAAATGGGCCAGGCGGCGTCACCGCAACAAGTCGAGTCACTGGGTCGTGACCCGGTACTTCGGCAGGTTCCACCCGTCCCGGCGTGACCGGTGGGTGTTCGGCGACCGCGACAGCGGCGCCTTCCTCATCAAGTTCGCCTGGACCGGCATCGTCCGCCACCAGCTCGTCAAGGGCGGAGCGTCCCCGGACGACCCCGCGCTGACCGAGTACTGGCGGAACCGCCGCCGCAGAAAAGCGCCACCGCCGATGGACAAGACCAGTCTTCTCCTGGCGGTCCGGCAGCAGGGGCTATGTCCCCTCTGCAAGCAGGCGCTGATCGTCGGAGCCGAGTACGAGCCGGACAGTCCACGCGAGTGGATCAACTGGTTCGCGGCCTCGAAGAAGATGCTCCACAAGCATCACTTCACCTACCGGCGAGACGGCGGCTCGGACGAGCGGAACAACCTTCGCCTCGTGCACTCCGAATGCCACCGCCAGCACCACGCTGGCGACAGCAAACGGACCACGTAACCCTGCTGACCTGCGAAGCCCATAGGGGCTTGCTTGAGCCGGATGCGGGGAAAGCTCGCACGTCCGGTTCTGAGGGGGCCGGGGATCAGCAATGGTCTCCGGCTACCCGACCACACATGGCCCCGGAGCAGTGCGCGCCTGAAGTGACACATAATTCGAACACACGATCTAATGCCGGTATGGATGTGACCGACTTCCCCGACGACCTGGTGCAGACGCAGCACGCCTGGAACGCCACCTACACCGCGCTCGCCGCACCCCGCCCCCGCGACACCACCGCACTGCGCCGCTGCCTGCTGGTCCTGTCCGTACGGCTGTGGCGGCATCCCTACTGGCAGACCGTCCCCTCGGTGCCGGCAGCGCGCGCCGAACTGCGGCAGCTGACCCGCGCCCAGGGAGCCGTCCGGGCCGCGTGATGGGTCGCTTCGGTGGGCCAGGAACGCGACGCTGCGACAACTGGTTGCCCTCAAGGACGGCTACCGCGAGTCGGGCGAGTCCTGGGCAGACCTGCTGCGCGACTGCGCCCGCCGTGGCATGCGTGCCCCGGTCTTGGCCGTCGGCGACGGGGCTCTGGGCTTCTGGAAGTCCCTGGCCGGGATCTTCCCCGCCTCCCGGCATCAAACGTGCTGGGTTCACAAAACGGCCAACGTGCTTAACGCCATGCCGAAGTTGGCCCGGCCCGGCGCCCGCACGGCGCTGCAGGACATCTACAACGCTGAGGACCGCCACCCCGCGGCCAAGGCGATCAAGACGTTCGCCCAGCTCTACGGCGCGAAGTTCTCCAAGGCGGCCCATAAGATCACCGATGACGAGGCCGAGCTGCTGGCCTTCTACGACTTCCCCGCCGAGCACTGGATCCGTCTGCGGACGACCAACCCCATCGAGTCCACATTCGCCACCGTCCGCCAGCGCACCAAGTTCACTCGCGAGGCCGGCTCCCGCACCGCCGCCCTGGCGATGGTCTTCAAGCTCGTCGAGTCCGCCTAGCAGTGGTGGCGGGCCGTGAACGCACCCTACCTCGTCGCCCTCGTTCGTGCCGGAGCCCGCTTCGAACGCGGACAACTGGTCGAGCGCCCTGCCACTGTCGCGGCATAGGGTCTGCTGCACCATGACCGACCACCACACCTACGGCACCAGCACCCACACCGCTGGCGAGCTGGTCCGGCTCGTCAGTGACCGCCTCGGGCTGGTCTTCACCGAGCGCGACAGCGATTACCGGGGCGTCTACCACCTTGCCAGCAGCCCCAGCGGACGGATTGAAATCCAGCCCAACGCGATCCCCGGCGACGACGGCGAAGACGACCTCTACACTCTGGAACACCCTGAGGCCCAGGTGCTGTTGCTCACCACCACCTCGACCACGGACTCGGTCCTACAAGCCCGCCTGGGCTCCATCGAAGGGCTCATCCACCTGAACCACGAGACCGTATGAATAGCGACTGATCCACAGCTTTTGACAATTGCTCGTTGCCTGTCCGGGCAGTCGTGTACGTGCACGACGGTGCCGCTGTGGTCGGGCACCGGCCCCGTAAGTCGGCACCCGCAGACCGCGCTGCCGCGGCACCCGGCTGATCTGCAGCCCGCGCCCAGGACTCGAGCGTGCGCCTGCCCGCCTCCCATCGCTCCACGCTCCACGCTCCAGCGGTACACCTCCAGGCCGGACCCACGCCCCTCGCCTTCGCCGTCCACGTCCGGCCATCGCCGACGGTCCGACGGCACCGACTCGGGACGGCCATCGACAGGCTGATCGCCCATCACGATGTCTGCCTGCAGGAGACTGCGCCGGGGAATGCTGGCACCAGCTCCTTGATGAGGAGCACATGACTGCTGAGCATCGTGGGAGTCATGAAGCGTCAGGGCTGCCGTCGGGATGGTCGTCGATCCAGGAGAGGCCGCCGATGTCGAGACAGCTGCGGGCGCGGGTGACGGCGACGTAGGCGAGGCGTGCCTCGGTGTCGTCGATGGGTCCGGGGATGGGGCGGCCGGTGTCGTCGTGCTGGTCGGTGTCTTTGGGTGGGGTGAAGTCGTCTGCGATCGTCACGTTGGGCCATTCGCGGCCTTTTGCTTTGTGTGCGGTGGAGACGGTGATGTCGGTCCGGTCTTCGGGGGCGAGCTGGTCGACTGCGGCGAGGAGGGCGTCGGTGCCGTGGTGGTCGATGAGGTCGACGAAGGGTCTCAGGTCGCGTCCGGCGGGGTCGTGGTCGGCGTAGTCCTGTAGTTCGCCCCAGGTGGGGAAGAGTGTGAGTTCCGGGTGCCAGGTGCGGCGTCCTTCTTTGAGGTCCCGGGCGGCTTGGGCGAGGGCGCGGAGGCTTTCGCCTCCGCCGGTCAGGGCCACGCGGTGGCCGGCCTGGAGGTGTTTCATGACTTCGGTGATGGCGCCCATGTTGGTCCGGCACAGTACGGCGTCGGGCCGGGCGACAGTGCCGAGTTCGGTCGGGACGGCGGCGGTGCCGGTGAGGCGGATCGGGGCATCCGCGATCCTCAGCCATCGGTTGGCTTCCTTGGCGAGGCGGGGGCCGAAGCGGAAGGACTGCGACAGGGTCAGGTGGGTGCCGTCGAAGCCGGTCATGATGTCGCGTGCGCCGCGCCATCCGTAGATGGCCTGGGCGGAGTCGCCGACCATGACGAGCTGGGCGTGGGTGCGCTGGGCGGTGAGGACCTGTTCGAGGACGGGGTTGGTGTCCTGTGCTTCGTCGAGCAGGAGGAAGTCGGCGTCGATTCTGGGTTCGGTCAGGGCCCAGATCTTCAGGTAGTGGTCGTGCTCGAAGCGGACGACGCCCGCGTCGGGGTGCTGGAGATCGGCCCAGGCCTTGCGCGCGAACGGCAGGGCCACATGCGCCAGTTCGACGTGCGCGGCCTCGCCTTCAAGGCCGCGCAGGCGCGGGACGTGGTGGGGGGCTAGGGCGTGGTCGGCGGAGTGGCAGTAGCGGGTCACCGAGCGCAGGACGGCGTGGGAGAGGGCCCTGTGGGAGATCTCCCGGTGGCCGATGCGGACGGGTTTGGTGATACCGAGGGCCTGGCCGGTTTTCCAGCCCGGCTGGCGTGGGCCGCCCAGGCGGCGGGCGTAGCGGTGGCCGGTGGCGGCAAAGGCCAGGGCATGGGCTGTTTTGCAGATGACGGTGCTGGGGAAGCGGGTGGCGGCGCTGCGGGCGATGGACCGGTCGAAGGCGATGTAGCGGCCGCGGCATGGAGTGGAGGCTGCGAGGAGGGCGAGGGTGCTGGTTTTGCCGGTACCGGCACCCGCCTGAAGAGCCAGATGGTCACCAGCACGGAACACCTCTACCGCTGCGGCCTGTTCATCGGTGGGGTTCAGCACGTGTGGGCTCTCTGTGTGGTGGTGATGGTGCGGGCGGTGGCAGTCAGTAGCTGCTCGGGGGTCGTGTTTGTCAGCAGCTGGGCAAGCGCGGTGTCGAGCCGTTCGGCTGCCTCACGGTCGGTCCGTTCGAGCGTCTGGGTGACTGCGCAGCGGAGGTAGGCGTTCGGTGATTGTCCGGCCCGGGCTGCGGCTTGCCGGATCCAGGTGTATTCGGCGGGGGTGAAGCTGACGTTGATCAGGATCCGGCCGTCGCCGTCGGGGTAGTGCGTGCAGAGGATGTCGATGGGCAGCAGGCTGTCGAGCGCGTGGCGTGCCCGGTGCAGGGCGCGCTGAGGGGTTCTGGCTTTGACCACGGCCATGAGACGGGTGCGATCGTGGCTGGCGGCCAGCTGGAACACGCCGACAGCGCGGTCCAGTTCGGCTCGGGTCACGGCCCGGGTCAGCGTGACCTCGAGGGCATAGTGCGGCACAGTCACACTCCCCCGTACGGAAGGAGGCCCGTGCTGTCATCTGATTGCGGTGGGAGCAAGGGTTGGTGCTCTCGCCGGGTTCGTCGCCAGCCGGTGGCCGGGAACCGGGTCGCGATGTACTGGTGATGCAGGAGCGGATCGAATACCTCCCAGTCCGCGTGGGCCAGGTCTGCGGCGGCTGGGGTGGCGGCGTGGCTGGGGCAGCGCTGGGTGCGCCAGCGCAGTTGCTCCGCGTAGGGGAGCGGACTGAGGTCGTAGACGGCAATGAGCACGTCGGGCAACGCTCGTTGTCCGGTAGCCGGGCCGGTGGGCAGGAGAATCCAGGTTCCCGGCCTCGCGAGGTCAAGGACGGAGCGGATACAGCGGTGGCGCCTGCGGGTCTGGGCGACACACTGGATGTCCTCGACCGGACGGGCAGCGAGGTAGCGGCCGTAGAGGAGTTGCACGACAGGCCGGTTTGGCCGGCACACGTCGGGTGTGGACGCGGGTTCGGCCGTCCTGGTCCGGGCGGAGGCGAGGGTAAACGCGCCGCTGTCAGTGAGACGCCGGGTGCGCAGGGCAAGGTGGCGCCGCAGTTCCGTCAACTGGGGTGTCAGCGCTGCGGGAGGGTTGCAGGCGGGGCAGAGCAGCCGGTGCAGGATGCGGCACCAGGGGGTGCCGTCGCCGACGGGGTGAGCGATGCCGGAACTGACGTGCCAGCGGCACGGTACGGGGACCGCGGTTACGGCCAGTTCGCGGGGGTGAAGTCCGATGGGCGGGTGGCCGGTGCGGTCGTACCACTCGACCAGGTTGCCGCAGGCCGTGCAGCGCCCGTTCTGGCCGGTGCGCAGCAGGCGGCTGGGGCTGGCCGGCGCGATGCCCAGGGAACGGGCCCGGCGCACATGGGTACGGGTGCCATCCCAGTGACGGCCAGCCGGTGCGGGTGTGGAGTGCATGACGGGCAACGTGCCAGCAGCCGCGCCGTCATCAGGGCGTCACGGCCGCGCCTGTCCCCCGGACGGCCTCATTGACGGCTACTGATGTGCGATGAGCGGTTGCTGTGTTCGGTTTATGTCGCTGGTAAGGGTGATCCGCCCATGGGTGCTGCGGCCGCCTGGGGCCGGTTCAGTCGGTCTGTTTTCCGGGTGGGGTGTGGCCGCTGCAGAGGGTGCCGAAGAGTTCGTCGAGCGGGGCGCCGAGGGCGTGGGCGAGGGCGTGCCAGGTGGGCAGGGATCCGATGGTGCGACCCTGCTCGATCTCGATCAGCGTGCGTCTGGACAGGCCGCTGCGGCGGGCGAGTTCGTCGTAGGTCCATCCGCGCTCGCCCCGCAGGCGCGACAGCTCCAGGCGCAGCGCGTCGAGGTTGGGGTCGGGCGGGAAGATCGTCACCTTCCCATCCGAAGGTGCAGACCCCTGCCCCGTCAGTGCAGACCTCTGCCCTATTTGCGCGGGCGGCCCGGCCGAGCGAGGGGGCAGGGGTCTGCACTACGTTGTACCGCCATCACTCTTCTCGATCCCCCGCCTCCGCGGGACCAGGAGCGGGGGCCGGGACCGGCGCGGCTCAGACAGGAGGACACGCGCCCCATGAGGCTGCACACCACGCCCACGCCGACACGACGCGCCTGGACCATCGAACTACGCCCCCAACACGGCGGGCTGGCGCTCGTATGTGCTCAGTGCTCGGCAGACTCACTGCTACCGCCCGGCGCCTCCGGCAGGTCCGCAGCCCTCGCCCACCTGGCCCGCCACGCCCGCACGGACGTCCTCCCGCCCTATCTACGGATCTGCCAATGCCATGAGCACGGCTGCCGCTGGCACCACCGCCACCGCGGATGCACCGGCCCCGTCCTCCTCGTCCTCACCTGCGAACACAGCGGACGGATCTGGCGGCTCGCCGATATCTGCGCAGCGTGCACGGAAGCAACACCACACACCGCCGCCGTACCCGACACTGTCCTCGCGACCTCGCCAGCAGGGCCCCATTCCACTCTGTCCGGCCCCGGCCCCGACGACGGGAGGCGAAGGATACGGACGAACAGCAGCCCTGCCGAGCAGACATATGTCCGGGAACTGCTCGGCTACCTGGCCGCCGCCCTACCCTCAGAGATCAGCGCCAAAGCCCGCCTCCTCGCCCTGCAGTGCGCCCTACGCACAAACGGCCGCAGCTTCGTCCAACTGCCCGCCGGACTCCTACGCGCGATGCGCATCGACCGAGACCCGTCACCCTGGCAGGACCTCGAAGAGGCCCACTGGCTCCACCGGCCGCCCGCCACCAGCTACGCGGCATCGCGCAGAACCAGTGTGCGACTCCTCGATCCGACCGTGCTTTCCCGGTCTCTCAGCCGGACCAAGCGAATACGGGCCGCCGACTGGGCCCTGCGCACCTCCTACAACAAACAGCTACGCAACCATGGCGCGGACGAAGGCCTGGCCGCCCTTACGCTCCGGGCCCACACACACGCCGGCACCGTCCACGGCCAAGACCAACAAGGACGGCTGACCGGCATGTGCGGCCTCCCGTCGCAAAAACTCCCCCACGTACTCAACCTGCTCACCACCGCAGGATTCCTCGCAACCTGGAGATCCGACCCGGGCTCAACAGACCTCACGTGGACACTGACCCGCCCATAGGGCGCCCCGGCCAGACTCCCCCGTTCCGGTCGGGCAACGGGCATTGACCACTGCCTCGCATCAGTCGCCGATGTACACACCCGTAAACACCGCCAGGTCAAGAACACCCCAGACAACCGACACCCCCCAAGTAAAATTGGCACATACCAACCAGAAATATCAAAAACGCCCGTCAAACCTGGCGTTCGCAAAGGAATAGCAAGGCAACGGAGAAGACCGAAAACTGCATGGCGTCCATGATGACCGTGATCAGGCTGGCGAGCGGGACCGTCAGGCCCGTGCCTACCTGCCACATCAGCCACGGCGGACGGTCAGTCCAGCGCAAGATCCGGCCCCACGGCTCCGGCACGGAGCACCGGTTGAACCGAGCACTCTCGAAGGAGTCGCCACCAGGGTCCTACGTCGTATCAACTCTCAGTACCGCCTCGTGCCCGGACAAGCACGCCGGCCGACCGCAAGTGGCAACATAAACAAGGATCCCCGGTTAGCAAAACCGGGGATCCTGTGGGGGCCTCAGCTTAAGCCGAATTCACCCATGACCAGCAGCACAGGACAACCGCCGCCGGTTCTAATTTGTTGCGGTTTTCCCATGGCCGTCAGCACGCAACGATCAATGCCCCGCCTCGGAGGACCTTTAGATTCGCGACAGTCTGCGCCCGCCCCTAAGGCTTTGTTTCAACCAACAAGTTCCGGCATACCACCCGCCTGGATGATCAGCCATTCCAACGCTTGCCATGCAAACGGCCAACCTTCAGCAGCCAGGAATACAGTGAAACTGGTCTTTGAATCGACTCGAGATCCGACCCAGCGCCACGCTCGGTCTTCTTCCGTGAACCAGTTGATCCAGGAATTCAAGTCCCAGGAATCGAGTTCAAATTGCTTGCGTTCTGCGGGAGGCAGCCTTCTCCACGTAGCAAGCCATTCATTAGCTTGCTCAGGTGTTTTTGGAGATGTGAATCTGTCCAGGAGCCATGTTGGGAGCGTCTCTTGCCATTCCTGTGTGTCATCCGCCCCAAGAGCGCTGTTTTGCAGGACTGCCGTTAGTGCCTCAACGACACGGTCCCTGGTCTCCTGTGCAACAGCGCCGGCCGCGCAGGTGACGATCACCTTCGCAACACCGCCCTCTGCCTCGGCAGTGGAGATTTGCGTGCGGCTTAGGTTCACCAACTCGTGTTCAGTGTTCACCCGCTTACCCTACCGCTCTTCGGGACGATGTATTCAAACATCTTCTTAATGTGCTCGGGCCTCAACCCATACGATTCCTGAGTCTTGGTCGTATCCACGTGAAGGGGGCGATCCGGGAACTGTTTCGACATACTCTCCGGAACTGCATTCTCTTCCAGCCATTCGAAAAATTCCCTACGGACCTCAAAGCTCTTGACTTTCGAGTCGTGGAATCCCTCATCCAGCCTCTGCGCCAGGAACTCCATCGTCCGCTTGTGGTCTCCGAAACTGAGGAAGAGCATCTTGCCCTTCTTCTTGTTGTTACCAACACCGCGTATGAGGATGCTGCCGTCATCTTGGATCCTGACGCGCTCGTTACCGGCACCTTCAACCCGATAGACAGTGCGATTAGGTTCCACGCACTTTACCGTGCTCAGATCCTTTGGCTTGGCTCCGGGTTTGTTGCGGGCAATCCATGCCCGGGCTTGCGCGATGGCTGGGCTGATGTATGGCCTTGCCAAGTGTGCCGCCACCCCGAGGACGCCACCGACCCCAGCACCTATGGCGAAGTCGCGGACGCCGTCCCGTACGCCGTAGCTGCGGCCGTCGATCGTGGATGTGCCCCAGTTGTAGGCGAGGTTGCCGGCACCTTCGAGTGCGGCGCCGCCGACGATGGCGGCGCCCGCACCCCATCCGGCGCCGGCGATCCATCCGGCGCCTGCGCCGACGGCTGCTCCGACGAGTGCGCCGGTGCCGACCTTGCCCCAGAAGCTGCCTCCGTTGAAGGCGTAGTCGATGCCGCCGACGATGCCGCCGATGACGCCGCCGACGATGGCGCCGCAGAGGATGGCGCACTGGCCGGTGGGGTCGGTCAGGACGGTGGGGCTGTTGTAGCCGTAGTGGTAGGTGTTGGCGAACGGAGTTCCAGCGCTGGCCGGTTGGGGGTCGGGGCTGGTGAAGCGGCCGCTGCCGCTGTCGTAGTCGCGGGCGCGGACGTCGTACAGGCCGGTGACGGTGTCGAGGTACTGGCCGTGGAAGCGCAGCGGGTTGTCGGCGAAGGTGCCGGTGGCCGTGGCGAGGGCTTCGCCGAAGGGGTCGAAGGCGGCGCTGCCGGTCAGGCCGTTTTTGTCGGCGGTGTCGGTGATGGTGCCCTGGTAGTCGCCGAGCAACCAGAGGGGATCGTCGGCCGTGGCGGTGTCGAGGGTGGCGGTGCCCAGGTTCCCGGCGGGGTCGGCCCACCACTGGTGGGTGGTTTCGCCTGCGGTGTTCTTCTCGTCGAGGCGGACGGCGAGGCCGTCGAGGGTGTCCCAGGTCCAGGTGGCGTCGGTGGTGCCGTTGACGGCGCGGCGGGTGCGGTTGCCGGACTCGTCGTAGGTGTAGGAGACCGAGCGGCCGTCTTCGAGGGTGACGTCGGCGAGGTTGCCGTCGAGCCGGTAGGTGAAGTCGCGTGTACCGGCCGGTGAGGTCTGGGAGGCGAGGCTGCCGTTGGCGTCGTAGGCGAAGGTGGTGGTGGCGCCGCCGGTCGTCTCGGTCTTTGCCCGGTCGTCCAGGTCGTAGGTGTAGGTGGTGGTCTTGTCGTGGCCGGTGTTGGCCGTCCTGGTTTCGGTGCGGTTGCCGTTGTCGTCGTAGGTATAGCTGGTGGTGGGTGAGGTGGCGGTGCATTCGGTGCCGGAGGCGGGGAGGCAGATGCCGGTGACGGCGCCAGCGTCGTCGTAGGTGTAGAGGGCGGTGCTGGTGGTGGTGCCGCGTGTGGTGGTGATCCGGGCGGGGGTGCCGCTGTTGTTCCAAGCGGCGGTCTGCTCGGTGAGGGTTTTGCCGCCGAGAGCGTGGGTCAGTCTGGTGAGGCGCCCGGCCGCGTCGTAGCTGCGGCTGGTGGTGGGTCCGCCGGTCCGGGTTGTGGTCTTGAGCTGTCCGGCGGGGTCGTAGCTGTAGGTCAGGGTGGTGTCGGTGCTGAGACTGCCGCCGTGGAGGGTGGCGGTGGCCTGGCGGGCGTCGTCGTTGTACGTGTACGCCTGGGTGCGTCCGCCGGGCAGGGTCCGCTTCTTCAGGCGGCCGTGGGTGTCCCAGTCGTAGACGAACTCGTCGCTGCCTCGGCTGATCTTGGTAACGCGTCCGGCCGGGTCGTAGGCGAACTTGGCCGTCGTGGTGCCGTTGCTCACCTCGCTGGGGAGCCCGGCCTTGTCGTAGGAGTAGGCGAGGTCCGGGGTGATCTCGTCGCTGTACTCGATGGCTGTCGTGCGGCCGAGGGTGTCGTAGCGGTAATGGATGTTTCCGCTGGCTGCCAGTGCGGGGCTGTTCCACTGGTCATCGAGGCTGCGTTTACCGAGGGGGGCGGTGCCCTCGTCGGGCAGGGTGACTGTGTCGGGCCTGCCGCCGGGGGTGTAGGTGTAGCTGGTGGTGCGTCCCTCGGGAGTGGTGGTGGTCTTGATGCGGCCGGCAGCGTCGTAGGTGTAACTGTAGGTGGTGTTCTTGGGTGTGGTGACGCTCTTGAGCTGGCCCAGGGTGTCGTAGTCGTACTTCGTGACCGCGTCGGTGGCGGTGGTGACCTGGTCGACGTTGCCGACGTCGTCGTGCCGGTAGTCGGTGGAGTGGCCGTCGGCGTCGGTGACCTTGGTCGGCTGGCCGGCCGGGTCGTAGTCGGTGTGGACAGTGTCGCCGAGCGGGTTGGTGATGTCGGTGCGGTTGCCGTCCCGGTCGTAGGTGTAGGTGGTGGTGTAGTCGGCCGGGTCGGCGCCCTCCGCGTTGCCGCGGGGGTCGGTGACGGTCTTGAGGCGGCCGTCCTGGTCGTATGTGTAGCTGGTGACGGCTCCGCCGGCCGTCGTGGTGCTCTTGAGCTGCCCGGCGCTGTCGTAAGTACTGGTGACCGTGGTCCCGCTTGCCGTCTGGGTCTTGACCCGGCCCAGGACGTCGTAAGTGGTGGCGCTGACCGCGCCCGTGGGGTCGGTGGTCTTGGTGACGCGGCCGAGCGAGTCGTAACCGGTACGCGTGACCGACCCGTCGGGGCCTGTGACGGTTTCGACGCGGCCCTGGGCGTCGTACGTGGTGCTGGTGGCCAGGTAGCGGTTCGGGGCGTTGGGGTCGACGAGACGGGTCTGGGTCTGGCGACCCTCGGCGTCGTAGGTGTACGTGGTGGTGTGGCGGCGCCTGGTCTCGGTGTCGACGCCGTCCACGTTGCCCTCGGGGGCGGTGGTGGAGATGAGCTGTCCGGTGACCGGGTCGTAGGTGCTGGTGGTCTTCGCACCATCCGGGCCGATAACGGCCGTCTCACGTCCGGCGTCGTCGTATTCGTAGCGGGTGACGCGGTTGCCGGGAGCGGTTTCCTTGGTCAGGTTGCCCTGGCCGTCGTACTCGTAGGAGGTGACGCCGTCATCGGGTGCGGTGGTGCTCTTCAGCTGGCTGAGGGCGTCGTAGGTGTGGTGGGTGGTGCGGTCCAGCGGGTCGGTCTCGGTGAGGACGTTGCCGAAGTCGTCGTACGTCCAGTGGGTGGTGTACTTCTCCTTCTCCGCCTCACTCGCACCCTCGACGTTGCCCCTGGGGCTGGTCTCGCTGAGCTTGTTGTGGGACGCGTCGTAGGTGAACGTGGTGACGGCACCGGCCGGGCTGGTGGTCTTCACCAGGTCGCCGGCGTCGCTGTAGGCGAATCTGGTGGTGCGCAGCAACTGGTCCGTGCTGGTCTCCACCTGACCGAGGTCGGTGTAGGTCAGCTTGGTGGTGGAGTCGTCCGGGTAGGTGGTGGTCTCCAGCCGGCCCTTCGAGTCGTAGTCGAACCGGGTCGTCGCATCCAGTGCGTCCGTGTGGGACGTGACACGGTTGGCGTCGTCGTACGTCCACGTCTCGAAGGAGGGGTCGTCGTCGTTCGCGGTCGTCAGCAGGTAGCGCTTGGTGAGGTTTCCGCGGTCGTCGTACTCGTTCCTGGTCAGCTCCTGACCGGCGGAGTTCTCGGCGATGACGTGGTTGTCGGAGTCGTAGTAGACGTCACTGGCACGTCCGTCGGCGTCGATCTGCGAGACGAGGACGTTTCCCTGGTAGATGTCCTGGGTGACCGTGCCGGCCGGATCGGTGATCGTCGCGGTCTCGCTCGCCGCGTCCCAGCCGAACTTCCACACCCCGCCGAGCGCGTCGGTCTGCTCGATGACGCGCCCGGTCTCCGGGTCGTACTTGGTCTTGGCGCTGGCGTTGCCCTCGGGGTCGGTGATGGAGTTGAGGTAGCCGGTGGCCCCGTCATAGGTGTAGCGGGTCGTCTTGCCGTCGACTCCGGTCACGGAAGTCAGACGGTCCTTGCCTGCGGTGTTGGTGTAGCCGTAGCCGACGCTGTGGCCGTCGGAGGCGGTCACCGTGGTGATGTGCCCGGCGTCGGCACCGCTGCTGCCCCAGGTGACGGTCATCGTCTGGCCGAGCGTGTCGGTCACCTTGGACAGTGCGCCGCCGCTGTAGGTGAGGGTGACGCCGTGGCCTTGGTCGTTGACGTCCTTGACCAGGCGGCCCGCGTCATCGAAGTCGAGCTGGTCACCGGCAAGGTTGGTCAGCCGCCAGCCGCCGCCTGAGCGGTCCTCCATCGTGGCGGAGACGCCGGGGTCTTCGGCGGTGTAGGTGCCGTTGGCGTTCTTCTTGAACAGCGTCTGGCCGCCGGTGCCGTTGCGGAAGGTGTAGGAGTCGCCGTCGCGCGTGACGGCGGCGTTGTAGCCGAAGGTCCAGCCCTGGCCCAGCGGCCCGTCGATCGGGTCGAGGGAGTTGTAAGTACGCTCCCAGCTCAGCGCGCTGCCGGGCCCCGCAAGGGAGAGGTCGGTGAAGTTCTCTGTCAGGGTGCCGGTGGCGGTGTTGACGGGGTCGGCGGCCAGCCGGGTGTTGACCATGCCCTTGCCGTCCCAGCACGAGCACCCCCAAGTCCGGCGCAGCGGTTGCGGGTGCGGGCCGCCGTAGCCGGTCAGGCTGATCGACTCAAGGAAGATCGAGCGGCGGCTGTCGGACTTGGAGTCGTCCACGCCGTGGCCGCCGGTGTAGTCCTTCTCCTCGTTGTGGGCCCAGTCGGCGATGGGTGTGCCGCCCTGGTCGAGGTGGTGGAAGTCGGCGCCGTCGGATCCGAACCGGTAGATCTTCTTGCGGTCCTTGTACGCCGCATAGTCGGCATAGGGCTGGGTGTCGTCACCGAGCTGCTTGCGCAGGTGGTTGTTGTGGAAGACGTTGTTCGGGCCCGACGAGCCGGACCACTTCACCGCCTTCTTGCCTGCAGCCCACCAGATGGGGTACCAGTCGGAGTCATCCGGATCGGAGCCGCCCTCGTCACCGCAATTGGTGGCGCAGGCGGCCGACCGGTGGGCGTACGGGGTGGATACCTCGTTGAGCTCGAAGAGGTTGTTACGCTCGTAGCCGCCGTGCAGGTTGAGGTCGGAGTCGAAGCTGTTGCCGATGGCGACGTTGCCGGAAGCCGACCACTGGAACGTGAAGTGGCGCAGGTTACGGGTGGTGTTGCCGGCGTAGAGGGAGTCCCAGACCCGGGAGCCGCGGAAGTAGCCGTTGCCGCCCTTGCCCTTGTTCCAGGACCCTTCGAGGTAGTTGTCGACGACGGACAGGTTCGAGGCGACCTCGGTGACGATCGGATGCGAGCCGGTCATCTCGGCCCGGACACCCTTGACCCAGGAGTTGGCGGCCCACTTGAAGACGATGCCGTGCATCGCCGCCGACGGGTCCATGTTCCCGTAGTTGTTGGCGGCCTTCTCCCTGTCGAGGTTCGGCATGTCCTGCGTGAAGGACAGGTTCTCGATACCGACGCCCACTACGGCGTCGACCAGCGGGGTGACCTTGGAGTCGAAGACCTGGCCGTCGATCGCGGCGGACCCGTCGGAGGTGGAGTTCAGGGGAAGGTCGTACTCCAGCGGCTTGTCCAGAGTGATCGTCTTCCCCAGCGGATCACCTTCGGTGACCATGAAGACCTGCTGGCGCATGTGCAGGTTCTGCAGGTCCCACTCCGTGGGGACCGCCTTCATCTGCTCGTAGAACTTCTGCGAGTTGGCGGCCATCACATTGACCAGGCCACCCACCTTCAGGTTGTCGAAGGAGGCATCGGAAGCCAGATAGACGGTCTTGTCGCCCTTGCGGGCCGCGTAGTTGGCGTCACCGGGCTTACCACGCAAGGTCAGGCCGTTGGTCCAGTGGTCATTGACCGTGCCTTCGAACAGGTCCTTGCGGTTGGCGGGTGCGGCGGCGTACTGGTCCTTGTACTTGTCGGCCACCGCCCGGGACTGCACACGGAACATGCCACGGCCCGGCCAGATCCAGCCGCCCTCCGCATCCCCCGACTTCATCGCGTCCTGGTCCCAGCGGGTGCCGTCCTTGGTGATCGTGTCATATCGGGTGTCCGCGTTCGGCCGGTACACCAGACGCGTGCCCTTGGCCCCGGAACCGGCACCACGAAGGATCAGATAGTCGGCATCCAGGCTCAGCTCACGGTTGATGTTCAGCGTGCCGGCAGGCAGCAGGATGCGGCTGGACTTGGTGTAGTCACCGTCCGGGGAGCACTCGGCCTTGATGTGGTCGATCGCCTTCTGCAGACCGGCAGTGTCGTCCTTGTCGTCATTGGGCACCACACCGAAGTCCGCCTGGATCTCGGCGGCGGTGATCCGGCACTTGTCCTCCGGACGTACGTTGTCGTCCGTGGGCAGAATCGTTCCGCCGCCAAAACCAGCCTTGGACCAGTCATACAGACCATCCACCGGCTTACGGCGGTTGTCGGCAGTGGTCCACAGCCGCTTCAGCGCCGGCCCCGGCTCCTCGTAGACCGGCTCGGGCTGAGTCCAGTCCGCGCCCATGTTGACCGTGAAGACCGCCGTGGTCTCGGCCGTAGCGCCAGTGGTGGCGTTGGTGACCCAGCGCGCCTTCAGCTTGTGGGAACCGTCGGTGGTGTTGACCGTCCACTGGTAGGGCGCGGAAGCGTCCTTGCCCGCGAACTTGTCGTCAAGCAGCCACGTCACTTCACCAGTCACCGCGTCCGCGTTCGACAGATCGGCGGTGAACGGCGACTTCACACTCGTGCCGTGCAGACGGAATCCGTCCGACGTCAGGTAGGGCGTCTCGGTGACGGTGAAGTTCGCCGTGATCTCCGAGGTGGCACCCGTGGTGGCGTTGCTGACCCACCGCGCCTTCAGCTTGTGCGCCCCGGGAGTCGTCGACACCGCCCACTCATACGGCGCGGTGCTGTCCTTGCCCGCGAAACTGTCGTCCAGCAGCCACGTGACTTCCCCGCTGACCACCTGGGCATCGGAGATGACCGCGGTGAACGGCGAAGCGACATTCGCTCCGTCCAGCTTCAGACCGTCGGTGGACAGAAACGGCACAGGAGCCGCCGTGCCCACGGTGAAGTTCGCCACCGTCTCCGCGGTCTGGCCCGTGCCGGTGTCCGTGACCCAGCGCGCCTTCAGCTTGTGCGCACCGGCCGTCGTCGTCACCGTCCACTGGTACGGAGCCGTCGCGTCCCTGCCCGCGAACTTGTCATCCAGCAGCCACGTCACATCACCAGTGACCGCACCGGCGTCAGCCAGGTCCGCAGTGAACGGCGAGGCGACGGTCGCACCGTCGAGTTTCGCGCCAGAGCTGGTGATGTACGGCGAACCGGCTGCCGCCCACGCCACAGGAGGCGTGACCGACAACCCAAAAGCAACCACCAAAGCACCGATCAAAACGATCACCCAACGTGACCGCAAGGACCACAAGCCGACACGCGCGCTCGCTGACACCTTCCAACACCCCCCACAGGCAAGGGGGCCGGCATCTCATCCATCCCCCGGAGCAAACGGGGACAGTCCTACCCCATGAACAGAAACACGCAAGAGCGCATGGTGTGAGTGAGGCATGTAGGAGTCCATCACAAATCGTGCACAGTACGTGAAACATGGAGTGTGAAAGCAGGAAAAAGGGATCAGTCACCCGTGATGCATGTCACGCGACTTCTCAACGGCACCCCTATCCCAACTCCATGCAGGACGCATCCAGAGAGGAGTGGAGACGGCAGGCACCGCGGACACACAGCCGATCACAAGGTCCTCAACACCAGCGAGCCGAGGAGAGACTGGCCACAAAAATGCTACGGTGAGTAGCTATTGCTCTCACGCCTCCGGGTGCCAAGTCGGCCGGGTAAAGGCTCGCCGTAGCAGCCACCTCACCCGCGGCGGCTGGCGGCCCAGCGTGAAAGGACAGAAGCAGCCACGCTGCTGTCCTCTCACACGGCCAGTTGGGCAAGCCTCAGCAACACCCCCTAAGGGCTGTCGGCAGACTGATTTTGGGAGCGGGATCCTTCGCCTGTCGGCGATCAGCAACCTCGGCCTTCAGAAACCGGTTTCATCGTCACCTGGCCGATCGCCCCTGGATCGGGAGAATCTGGCGTGGACACTGGCTCCAGTTCCATGGCCTGGTACTGGGTTTCTCCGGCCAGCGGGAATCTCTTCCGTCCCGCCGCTAGTCCTGGGAAAGCGTGAGAGAGAGTGACGGCGAACGGGCCTCGTGCGGGAGAGCCGGGGCAGCGCAGCAGTTTGGTCACCGGGGGCGCCAGGTGCGGATTTCGAGGTGTGCGATGTGGGCGTCCTCGTGGATCCGGCCGGTTTCGAGAAGCCATTGTCGGACGGCGGCAGTGACGTCACCGTCGGCTGCGTCGACGCGGCGGGCGAAGTCTGCCGCATCGAAGCCTCCGGTGCTGGCGGAGCCGTAGGAGCGTTCTTCGGTGTGGTCGGCGCGTTGGATGACGTCGCGGCGGATGCCGGGTGAGTCGGTGCGGCTGCCGGAGGCGAGGGTGTAGCCGGTCTTTGGCATGCGGACGGTGAAGGCGAGGCGCAGGCGCTGGCGGGCGGCTTCGGCGATGAGGGGGCGCAGGCGAGCGGAGCCGGAGGCGATGGCCTGGGATCCGGCGCGGCCGGTGCCGGTGCCGGTGGGGGTGATGAGGACGGCCTTGGTGCGGACTCGGGCGCGGGCGCCGGTGGCGGTGGTGCGGCGGGTGATGTGGGGGGCGGCGAGGGCGGCGAGTTCGCTGAGGTCGGTGATGCCGGCGGTCCGGACGGCGCTCAGGACGTGGGTGAGGGCGGGGACGAAGACGGCACCTTTTCCTCGTGTGTAGAACTGGGAGACGAGGGAGGGGTCGCGGTTGATGATGCGGGCGATGTCGCGTTTGGTGAAGCCTGCGGCCTGGAACTGGTCGGCGAGGCGGGCGGCTTCGTTCGGTTGGGGGCCGCTGGTGCGGCGGGTGCGCGGGGGCATCAGGCGCGGCCTTGGTGGCGGTGTGGGTGCTGGAGGGCGGTGCGGCCTGCGTCGCGCAGGGCCAGGAGGTCGTCTTCGGTGGCGGGTGCGGGGAGGGGGCCGGTGAGGTGGCCTTTGTGGAGGTAGTCGCCGGGCTGGCCGTGATAGGGCCAGTACTGGGGGGCGGTGAGGTACAGGGCGTCGGTGCGGAAGGCGACGACGGTGCCGGCGGGTACGTGGAGGGCGCCGACGTGGGTGCTGTCGGCGCGGTGGCGCTGGGTAAGCAGGGCGGCGCGGGCGGAGGACCAGATTCCGGCGGCCCATTCGGGATGGGCGTTGGGATCGCGGGCGAAGCCGGTGGGACGCTGCCAGGTGATGGTGTCCTTGTCGAAGCCGATGATCTCGGCGTCCGGGGGGACGTCGCGTTCGTGGGTGCGGGGGGTGGTTCCGGTGACCATGCGGGGGCGTTGGGCGAAGGCGCCGATGCCGTAGAGGAGGAGGGCACGGACGGCGCGGGAGGCGAGGTGGGCGGCGAGGCGCTGGATGGGGTCTCCGTGGAGTTCTGCTTGTGCGGCGAGGGCAGCCCAGGCTTCTTTGAGTTTCTTCGCCCAGTCGTCGAGGGGTTTGCCGTCCTGCCAGAGG
>NZ_LATD01000140.1 GCF_000981895.1 Streptomyces odonnellii
CGTCTCCTCCCCCGTCCTCGCCCCCGCCTTCGTCTCCGTCCCCCGGGACGACCGTCGACGGATCGATGTCCCCCACCGCGAAGGCGAGGGTCTCGCTGTCGCCCACCTTCGTACCGTTCGCGAGGGTGCCGCTCATGGTGAAGGTCGCCCGGTACACGCCCTCCTCGGTGAACGCCCATACCGGGTGGGCATGGGTGTGGGTGGCGAACGAGAAGCTGTCCGGCAGCCCGTCGCCGCTGTTGAGTACGTTGGTGAGCCCGCCGAGACCGCTGTTCTGGAATGCGGCCAGCCGCCCCGGTCCGCGTACCGCGGTCAGTTCGTACGTCAGATCCCCGCGGAAATCCGCCGGATCCAGCTCCGTCGAGCCCCAGCCCGGCCAGACCAGCCCTGGCGCCTGCTGGTCGGGCAGCCACCACACCGGGTCGCCGACCGTCCCCAGGAACTCGTAGCCCGCGCCGATCTTCCGTTTGGCCTGCGGCTTCACATGGATGACAACGCTCTCCGGCTCGCGCCACACCAGGGTCTCGTACGCGCCGTCCTTGATCTGGAACCGTAGCTCGCCGCCGACCAGCCGGGTCGCCAGGTCGATATGCCCGTCGTCGATGACATACCCCCTCGGCGGCGTCGGCGTCGGTGTCGGCGACACGGTCGGATCGGGCCCCGGGCCGGAGCCGGAGGACGTGGGTGCAGGGGTGGTCGGTGTGGGTGTGGGTGATGGGGTGGACCCGTCGCCGGGCAGCACTTGTCCGGGATCGATGTCGTCACCGACCACGACGGAGACGGTCTCCCTGTCGACACCGCGCTCGCCGCCCCCGATGTCGACGGAGATCTCGAAGGTCAGCCGGTAGACCCCCTCCGCCGTGAAACCCCACATGGGTGTGAAGCGTTCGGAGTCGGGGAGGGTGAACGACGCGTACTCCGGCAGCCGTTCCACCAGCAGCGGTTCGGCCTGGGCACCGTTCGCCCAGTCCCAGGAGAACATGGCGAAGTCGCCGGGGCCCTGGACCTCCGCCAGCCGCACCCCGGCCGACTCGGCCCGCGCGGCGGGGAGTTCGGCGGTGCTCCAGCCGGGATCGAGGTCGAAGCGGTCGTCGGAGCCGACGCCGTTGAGGAGCCAGACGGGATACCCCGGAGTCTCCTCGAACATCGGTACGGGTTCGATCATCGCGCCGTCGATCGCGTACTCCGTCTCCGGCTTGGCGTGCAGGACCACCGTCGAGGGCTCCCGCCACACCGTGCCCCCGCC